>JBGPPD010000257.1:0-3783 GCA_041488375.1 Gammaproteobacteria bacterium
CGCCGGCGCGATCCTCTACGCCGCGGAGAAAGCCACCTGGATGGCAGGCGAAGCGATTCAGGCCATGGGCGGCATGGGCTACATCAACGAGACGCCCACCGGGCGCCTGTGGCGCGACGCCAAGCTCTACGAGATCGGCGCCGGTACTTCGGAGATCCGGCGCTGGCTGATCGGGCGGGAACTGTTCGGGGAGAGCGCACGAGCGATCTCATGCTCACCTACCGCGGGGCCGTCTACCCCTGGCACTGCGACCAGATGGGGCACATGAACGTCATGTGGTACGTCGGCAAGTTCGACGAGGCCACCTGGAACCTCTTCGCCGCCATGGGCGTCACCACGGCGTTCCTGCGCGAGCGCAAGCGCGGCATGGCCGCCGTGCAGCAGGACCTCACCTACCGGCGCGAGCTGCTCGCGGGCGACACCGTGACCGTGCATTCCGCCCTCCTCCAGATCCGCGACAAGGTCGCGAAGTTCGTGCACGAAATGCGCCACGGCGAGACTGGGGAACTCGCTGCGCTGTGTACGCTCACCGGCGTGCACATCGACGCCCGGAGCCGCAAGTCCTGTCCTTTCCCCGAAGAGATCCTGGCGCGCGCCAAGAGCATGGTGCGCGCCTATACCCCCCCTGCCTGAGGACACCGACATGAACAACGACCCGATCGTCATCGTTTCCGCCGCGCGCACGCCGATGGGCGCTTTCCAGGGCGAGCTGAAGAGCTTCGCCGCCCCCGAGCTCGGCGCCGCCGCGATCCGCGCCGCCGTCGAGCGCGCCAAGCTCAAGCCCGAGGAGGTGCAGGAAGTCATCATGGGCTGCGTGCTGCCCGCCGGCCAGGGCCAGGCGCCCGCGCGCCAGGCTTCACTCGGCGCGGGGCTGCCGCTCGCCGCCGGCTGCACCACCGTCAACAAGATGTGCGGCTCCGGCATGAAGGCCGCGATGCTGGCGCACGACGAACTGCTCGCCGGGTCCGTCGAGGTCATCGTCGCCGGCGGCATGGAGTCCATGACCAACGCCCCCTACCTGCTGCCCAAGGCGCGCGCGGGACTGCGCATGGGCCACGGCCAGGTGCTCGACCACATGTTCTACGACGGGCTCGAGGACGCGTACGACAAAGGGCGCCTCATGGGCTCCTTCGCCGAGGACTGCGCGCAGAAGTATCAGTTCTCGCGCGAGGCGCAGGACGCGTTCGCGATCGCCTCGCTCATGCGCGCGCAAAGGGCGAACAAGGAAGGCTGGTTCGCCTGGGAGACCACGCCCATTGCGATCCAGGCCGGAAAAGATGGGAAGTTCGTCGAAACCGACGAGCAGCCGTTCAAGGCCAATCTGGAGAAGATCCCGACGCTGAAGCCCGCCTTCCGCAAGGACGGCACGGTGACGGCGGCGAACTCGAGCTCGATCTCGGACGGCGCCGCGGCGCTGGTGCTGATGCGCCGCTCCACGGCGGCGAAGCGCGGCCTCGCCCCGCTCGCCACCATCGTGGGCCACGCCACGCATGCGCAGGAGCCCGGCTGGTTCACCACCGCCCCGGTGGGCGCGCTGAAGAAGCTGTTCGAACGCGCCGGCTGGAGCGCCGGCCAGGTAGACCTCTACGAGATCAACGAAGCCTTCGCCGTGGTGCCGATGGCCGCGATGCAGGAGCTCGGCCTGCCGCACGACAAGGTGAACGTGCACGGCGGCGCCTGCGCGCTCGGCCACCCGATCGGCGCCTCGGGCGCGCGCATCGTGGTGACGCTGATCGGCGCGCTGCGCAAGTACGGCAAGAAGCGCGGCGTGGCGAGCCTGTGCATCGGCGGGGGCGAAGCCACCGCCATGGCAATCGAACTGGCGTGAGCCAGAAGGCGTCGAAGCGCCAGTTGCAGGCGCTGCTCAAGCGCGCACGCTTCGTCAGCGGCTACGGCTTCCGGCTCGTTACCGCGAGCGATGAGGAGTGCACCATCGCCATGCCGTTCCGGCGCGCGATGGAGCGGCCGGGCGGGACGGTGAACGGCCCGGCGTTCATGACGGCGGCGGACTGCGCCATGTGGATGGCGATCAAGCGGCACTTGGGCATGGAACACGACGCCGTCACCTATGAGCTGAACACGGCGTTCCTCAACGCCGCGCGCCGGCAGACGGTGTACTGCACCGCGCGCATCCTCAAGCTCGGCAAGCGCATGATCTACGGCACCGCCGAATGCCACGACGGCGAGGGACGGCTGTTCAGCCACCACACGGTCACCTACTCGCGCCTCGCCTGAAATGAGCCTCGCTCCCCATCACGAGCAGCTGCGCGAGGCCGTGCGGCGCTACGCCGTGCAGCAGCTTGCGCCGAACGCTCCCGCCTGGGATCGCGACAAGCATTTCCCGCGCGAGCAGCTGAAGGACCTCGCCGGGATGGGGCTGATGGGCGTGGCGATCCCCGAGGAGTGGGATGGCGCGGGGATGGACTACACGGCGCTGGCGATCGCCTGCGACGAGATCTCGGCGGGCGACGGCTCGACCTGCACCATCGTCATGGTGACGAACCTGGCGGCCAACATCCTGCAGGGCTACGGCAGCCAGGCGCAAAAGGAAGAATTCCTGCGCCCGCTGGCCCGCGGCGAGCTGTTCGGCGCCTTCGCGCTCACCGAGCCGCACGTGGGCTCGGACGCCGCGGCGATCACCACGCGCGCGCAAAAGAGCGGGTCGCACTACGTGCTGAACGGCGTCAAACAGTTCATCACTTCCGGGAAGAACGCCGACCTGGCGATCGTGTTCGCGGTGACCGACAAGGCGGCGGGGAAAAAGGGCATCAGCGCGTTTGTCGTCCCCACCTCCACGCCCGGCTACAGCGCCGCGCGCCTGGAAGAAAAAACCGGCCAGCGCGCGTCGGATACGGCGCAGGTCCTGCTGGAGAGCTGCAAGGTGCCGGCGGCCAACCGCCTGGCCGAGGAAGGCATCGGCTACCGCATCGCGCTCGCCAACCTCGAATCGGGGCGCATCAACGTCGCGGCACAGGCCACCGGCATGGCGCGCACCGCGCTCGAAGCCGCGCTCGCCTATTCCCACGAACGCAAGAGCATGGGCAAGACCCTGTTCGAGCACCAGGCGGTCAATTTCCGCCTGGCCGACATGGCCACGCAGGTGGAAGCCGCGCGCCAGATGTACCTCTACGCGGCGCGCCTGCGCGACGCGAGCCAGCCCTGCCTCAAGGAAGCCTCGATGGCCAAGCTGTTCGCCTCCGAGATGGCCGAGAAAGTCTGCTCGGACGCGATGCAGATCCACGGCGGCTACGGCTACGTGGCGGACTTCCCGGTGGAGCGCATCTGGCGCGACGTGCGCGTGTGCAAGATCTACGAGGGCGCGAGCGACATCCAGCGCCTGGTGATCGGCCGGGCGCTGGGAGGCGGCTGATGCCGGTCATCCAGTCGCGCCTGAACACTAGGTCGGAGGCGTTCCGCGCCAACGCCGAACGCATGCGCCAGCTGGTCACCGACCTGCGCGCGAAGGTGGCGCAGGCCGCGGCGGGCGGGCCCGAGGAGGCGCGCGCGAAGCACGCCGCGCGAGGCAAGCTCTTGCCGCGCGAGCGCGTGCGCACGCTCCTCGATCCCGGCTCGCCGTTCCTCGAGATCGGCCAGCTCGCCGCCTACGGCATGTACGGCGGCGACGTGCACTCGGCTTCGATCATCTGCGGCATCGGCCGCGTCTCGGGCCGCGAGTGCGTGGTGGTGGCCAACGACGCCACCATCAAGGGCGGCACCTACTACCCGATGACGGTGAAGAAGCACCTGCGCGCACAGGAGATCGCCGCGCAGAACCGCCTGCCC
>JBGPPD010000258.1:0-3749 GCA_041488375.1 Gammaproteobacteria bacterium
CGGGTTCGAGCGCCTCAAGAAGATCTCGGAGGAGGGAGACCTCCGCGGCGCCCGTGTCCGTCTCCGCTATCGCGTCCGAGCCGAAGACCTGCACCGCGTTGACGCCGTCGAAGCCGAGCGGTGCCTCATCGACGCCGGCGCCCAGGAGGCGGAGGTCGAGGCCGTCGTCGAGACGGAGACGCGCGTCCGCTCCGCCGAAATCGTCACCGTCCAGGGCACGGCCGCGAAGGTCGAGGCCTTCTGGCGCGCGAAGCAGATCGACGTCGACGAGCCGACCCGCGCGCGCGTGTTCGGCGACCTCGCGGAGCTGGAGGTGAGCGCATGAGGCTCAGGAGCCTGGCCCTTCGGGGCGTGACCCGGTTCACCAGCATCGAGCCCGTCTCGATCGACTTCGACGCGCTCGGCCCCGGCCTCATCGCCCTGGTAGGGCCCAACGGTGCGGGGAAGACCACGATCCTCGAGTCGGCGATCGCGGCCCTGTACCGCTCCTTCCCGTCCCGGCCGGGCTGGTACGAGCACCTCCACGGGCGGGACTCCTTCCTGGAGGTCCTCTTTGAGGAGGCGGGCTCCGAGATCCGCGTCCGCACCCAGGTCGACGCCGAGCGCCGGACGACGGAGCAGTTCGTCTTCGTGGACGGCGCCTCCGTCACCACCGGCCGAGCCGCCGAGGCCGCTGGCGAGATCGAGCGCCGCTTCGGCTCCCTCGACCTGCTCCTGGCCTCCGTCGTTTCGGCGCAGAACCGGGCGGGCTCGTTCCTCCTCATGTCCAAGGGCGAGCGCAAGGAGCTCTTCGGGGAGCTGCTCGGCCTCGGCCGGCTGCAGGTCCTGCACGAGGCGGCGCGCGATCGTCGTGCCCGCACGGAGGGCGAGCTGGAGCGCGCCCGCGGCGCCCTGGCCCAGATCGAGGCGCAGCTCGCGGGCAAGCAGGCCGAGGAGACCGCGGTCGAGCGCGCGCGCCTCCACCAGGAGTCCGTCGCCGGCCGCCTGGCCACCGCGCGCGAGGAGGAGGCGGCCGCGACCTCGGCCCTGGAGCGGGCCAAGAGCCTCGGCGAGCGGATCGCCGCCCTCCTGTCGGCGCGGGACTCCGCCGCGCGCGCCCTGACCAGCGCCGACCTGGCGCACAAGGACGCGATCGCGAGCGGGACCAAGGCGCGTCAGGAGGCGGCTCGACGCCGGGAGACCAACGAGGGGCAGCTCCGCGACGTCGAGGCGCAGGAGCGGCGCGCGAACGAGCGGCACGCCGCGGCGGCCAATGCCCTGGACGCCCGGCGGGCCCGGCTCGAGGCGACCCTGGCGGAACGGAAGGACCTGGAGGCGGCCGCCGCCCAGGTCAAGGCGCTCGAGGACGAGCTCGCCGGCCTCGCGGAGGCGGACAGCGCCCAGGCCGGTGCGGAGCGGAAGCACGAGCTCGCCAAGGCTGCGGCCGACGCCGCCCACCGGCGGATGGACGATGCCTCGTTGCGCGTCATCTCCGACCGCGAGCGTCTCGCCGAAGAGGCGAAGCTGCTCGACCGGGTCCCCTGCACCGCCGAGACTGGATGGAAGGGCCGGGCATACGAGACGGTCGACCTCGCCGGGACGTGTCAGCTCCTCAAGGCCGCCCAGGACGCGAAGGCGCGCGCGCCCCAGCTCAAGGTCGACCCGGTGCTGGTGGAGGCCGCCCGGGCGGCGCGGGTCGCGCTCGAGGCGGCGGTGGAGGCGGTGAGCACCGCGACCCTGGCGTGCGACCCGGTCCGGACGGTGGAGATCAGGCGCGACCTGCCCGCGTTGCGGGACAAGGCGGCGCGTGCCTCCACCCTGGCCCAGGCGTCCGCCGACCTCAAGGGGCTCGGAGCCGAGCTCGAGCGTGTAAACGAGGAGCGGTCGAACGAGCTGAAGGCCGCGGCCGGCCGCCGTGACCGTCTTGCGGACGAGTCCTCCGCGATCGAAGCGGACCTGAAGAAGGCCCTCGGCGACGCAATCGGCCGCGAGACCACGGCCCGTGGCCAGGTCGAAGAGGCGCGGTTGCGGTCGGTCAACGCGGAGCGCGACTACCGGGAGGCCGCCTCCGACGGCAAGACGCTGGCCCTGGCGGAGGCTGGCCTCTCGACGGCCAGGGAGAAGCGGTACGCGGCCGAGCGGGAGCTCCGGGAAGCCGACAGGGCTCATGCGACGGCAGCCGCCACCCTGGAGGCCCTGGCCAAGCACGAGGCCGTCCTCCCCGCCGCCCGGGCAGACGTCCGCGAGGCCGAGGAGTCGGTCGGGGCTTGGCTCCTGCTGGAACAGGCCCTGGGGAAAGACGGGATCCAGGCCCTGGAGATCGACGCTGCTGGCCCGGAGGTCGCGCGGATCTGCAACGAGCTGTTGGAGGCCTGCTATGGCCCCCGGTTCTCGATCAGCTTCGAGACCCTTCGCGAGAAGAAGAGCAAGGCCGGCGAGTACTCGGAGACCTTCGACATCAAGACGTTCGACCGTGGCATCGAGCGGCCCGTCGAGGCCCTCTCTGGAGGCGAACGGGTCGTAGTCGGGGAAGCCATCGGCCTCGCAATCGGCATCTACGCAGCGCGCAAGTCCGACGTGAGATGGGCCACGGCGTTCCGGGATGAGAGCGCCGGCGCACTCGATCCCGAGAACGCGCAGCGCTACTGCGACATGTTGCGTCGGGCGATGAAGATGGCCGGCCTCCACCAGCTCATCTTCGTCAGCCACTCCCCGGAAGTATGGGAGCGCGCCGACGTGCGTCTCCATGTCGTGGATGGCCTGGTCCGGGTTGAGGGCGTGGTGGCGGAACAGCGCGAGGAGGCTTCGCGTGCGACCGCTTGACCTGATCGGTCGCCGCTTCGGGCGCCTGACCGTCGTTTCTCGTGCGGCCTCCGATGCGCGGGGCCAGGCCCGCTTCATTTGCCGTTGCGACTGCGGCAGCTCGAAGACGATCGGCGGGCAGGTTCTGAAGAGGGGATCCGCGATGTCGTGCGGGTGCCTTCGAGCGTCAGGCGTCTGCCATTTGAAGCACGGGCACGCTCGCGCGCGAGAGAAGTCGCCCGAATACCGCGTCTGGACCTCGATGCACACGCGCTGCACCAACCCGAAGGAGAAGTCGTATCCCAACTACGGCGGACGTGGGATCGCCGTCTGTGAGCGGTGGTCATCCTTCGAGGCCTTCCTTGCCGACATGGGGCCACGGCCATCACCAGACCATTCGATCGACAGGAAGGACAACAACCGCGGGTATGGGCCGGACAACTGCCGCTGGGCGACGCGCCTGGAACAGGCGCGCAATCGCCGACGCTCCGGCCCCCTCCCCAGAGCGGAGCGACCGGCATGAGTCCCCAGGGCAAGCAAGGGGAGACCCCGCCCGAGGTCCTAGGGCTCAGGCCCCATGAGATCCTCCTGTCCGACCTGCGCGACTTCCGCGTCGGTGACGGCAGCGAGGCGACGTTCTTCCTGGGCGACGAGGCGGTCATCGCCATGCGGATCTCGACCGGGAAGTCCCTGACCCTCCTCCAGCTCAACGTGAACTACCGCTTCCCGGGGCTGGCGGCGCGGATCGCCGCCGCGCTGGCGGAGGAGTCGATGCCCGAGCTGTTCGAGCTCGGCGGAGAGGCGGGCGGCGCATGACCTTCGCTCCAGACCACCGGCCCGACCGCGTGACCCTCGCGTGCTCCTGCGGTGCGGTGCTCGACCTGCCGCCGCGCGCGGCGGAGGCGGCGCGGGCGCCCTGGGCGCGGATCCACTCGGGTCCCGGTCATTCCCCGACCGACCCAGCCACC
>JBGPPD010000259.1:0-3735 GCA_041488375.1 Gammaproteobacteria bacterium
CGTGTTGAGGGTCTCCCCCATGCCGGAGCCCGTGTCCCGGTACCAGGGACCCTTGTCCTTCGCGATGTCGATGCCCGCCATCTTCCAGAGCTGCAGTTCCGCGAAGTGCGTGCCGCTCTTGTCGCCGCGCGAGGCGAAGGGCGCCTGCGCCGCCTTGATTTTCTGCAGCGCGGCGACGATGTCCTTGGTGCCGCCCACCCGGGCGGGGTCGGACTTCGGGCCGACCAGCACGAAGTCGTTGTACATCACCTCGAAGCGCTGCACGCCGTAGCCCTCGGCGGCGAATTTCTCCTCCAGCGGCTTGGCGTGCACGAACACCACGTCGGCGTCGCCGCGCCTGCCCACGGCGAGCGCCTGGCCGGTGCCCAGCGCCACCACGCGCACCTGGATTCCGGTCTTGCCCTCGAAGATCGGCAGCAGGTGCTTGAACAGGCCGGACTGCTCGGTCGAGGTGGTGGAAGCGACCGTGATGAAGCGCGATTGCGCCTGCGCCGACGCGCACACCAGCATTGCGAGCAAGACCCTCGACATCATCCCCATGGCAATTCTCCTTTGACGAAAGCTGCCGCCTCGGCGGTGGCCGGTTGTGGAAAGAAACGCTCGATCGGGGCGCGCTCGAGCACGCGCCCCTGGTGCAGGTAGATCACCTCGTCGCCCAGGCGCCGCGCCTGGCCGAGGCTGTGCGTCGACATGACGATCTTGGTGCCCGCCACGTCGAAGGCCTGGATCACGGCCTCGATCTCCCGCGTCGCCCCGGGGTCGAGGTTGGCGGTGGGCTCGTCGAGGAACAGCACTTCGGGGTGCAGCGCCCAGGCGCGCGCGAGGGCGAGGCGCTGCTGCTCGCCGCCGGAGAGCACGCGCGCCGGGCGAGCGGCGAGAGGGCGCAGGCCGACTTCATCCAGCGCCTCGAGCGCCAGGCGCGTGCGCTGCGCCGCCGGCACGCCCGCGGCCTTGAGCGCGTACACCACGTTGCCGAGCGCCGAGCGCCGCAGCATCACCGGGCGCTGGAACACCATCGCCTGGCGGCGGCGGGCTCCGTCCTCGCTCCACGCGATGCGACCGGAACTCGGCGCGAGCAGTCCGTGCATCAGCCGCATCAGCACGCTTTTGCCCGCACCGTTCGCGCCCAGGATGATGGTGCTGGTTCCCGCCTCCAGCGCGAGACTTACGCGATCGATGATGCGGCGGCCGCCCGCGGTGAACGACACCTCCTCCAGGCGCAATGGCAGGATTGCGCTCACCCGTGCCTCCGCAGCGCAGCTTCCCTGATCAGGTGGGCGGCGGCATTCAGGACCAGCACGATGGCGATGAGCACCATGCCCAGGCCCAGAGCCAGCGGCAGGTCGCCCTTGGAAGTCTCCAGCGCGATGGTGGTGGTCATCACGCGCGTCACGCCGTCGATGTTGCCGCCGACGATCATCACCGCGCCAACCTCCGCGCTGGCCCGCCCGAGACCCGCCAGCACCGCCGTGAGCAGCGAAAAGCGGATGTCCCACAGCACGGTGAGCGCGGCGCGCGCGCCCTGCACGCCGAACGAGCGCAACTGCTCCTCGTACTCGCGCCAGGCGTCTTCGACCGATTGGCGCGCGAGCGCCGCGATGATCGGCAGCACCAGCACCGTTTGCGCGATGACCATCGCCTGCGGCGTGAACAGCAGGCCGAGCGGACCGAGAGGACCCGCTCGCGACAACAGGAGATAGATGATCAGGCCGACCACCACCGGCGGCAGCCCCATCAGCGCGTTCAGCACCACGATCACCGCCTGCCGGCCGGAAAACCGCCCCACGGCGAGCGCCGCGCCGAACGGCAGGCCGAGCAGCGTCGCCAGCGCCACCGCCGACAGGCTCACCACGAGGCTGAGGCCTACGATCTCCCACAGGCGCAGGTCGAGCGTCGCCACCAGGCGCAGGCCGGAGACGAGGGCGTCAAGCACGTGACTTATGCATTTGCATACCTACCGAGTATTCCTTCTGGACTTTACATGGCTGTGCCGCTGGTCTTAAATAGGCATGCCAATGCATACAGCGTTCACCATCGAGTTCGACCACGCCTGGCTGGGCGGCCGCGACTTCCCGCGCGAGCGCGGCCGCTCGCTGCTGCGGCTGCTGGCGGAGCTGGCGCAGTCGGGCTCGCTGCGCGAGGCTGCGCGCCGAGCGGGCGTGTCCTACCGCTTCGCCTGGGGCGCGCTGGGCGATGGCGCGCGCCTGTTCGGCGCGCCCCTGGTGGACATGCAGCGCGGGCGCCGCGCGCGCCTCAGCGCGCTGGGGCGCAAGGTGCTCGCTGCGGACGAGCGCGTGCGCGCCGGGCTGAGCGAGCACTTCGAGCGCCTGCGGGCCGAGATCCCGGCGCTGCTCGCCGACGCCCTCCCCGGCATCCGCCCGCGCCTGAAGATGCACGCCAGCCACGACCTGGCGCTGGCGGACCTCGGCGCGCTATGCGAGGACAGCCTGGACCTGGAAGTGCTGGTGCGCGGCGCCGACGATTGCCTCGCGGCGCTGGCGCGCGGCGACTGCGACGTGGCGGGCTTTCACGTCGCCAACGCGCTGCCGCGCGCCGCGGCGGCGGCGGCCGCGCTGGGCCGCTGGCTCGACCCGCGCAAGCACACGCTGATCCATTTCGTCACGCGCGAGCAGGGACTCATCGCCCGGCCCGGGTCGCGCATCCGCGGCGTGCACGACCTGGCGCGCCCTGGCGTGCGCTTCATCCACCGGCAATCCCGCCCCAACGACCGGGGAGAGCTGTCCGTCGCGGAGGCGGTCGCCGCGGGCCGCGCCGACGCCGGCTTCGGCCTGCGCGCGGACGCCACGCGCTTCAAGCTCGCCTTCGCGCCGCTGGCGATCGAGCGCTACTTCTTCGCCTGCGCCAAGGCCGCACTGCGCGGCGCGGCGATGAAGGCCCTGCTCGATGCGCTGAAGAGCCCCGCTTTCGTGGCCCGCGTGGCGCGCCTCCCCGGCTACGATGCCTCGCAGTCCGGTCGCCGCGAAGCGCTCGACGCGGCGCTCACCTGGGTGGAGCGGGCTTGACAGGCGTTGCGGCGCACGCGCATAGTCGGCGCCGCGGGGACCTGCAGACTCCCCTCCGAAGACGCCCTCGCGTCCAAGTTCTGCTTTCTCTCAAGGAGAGAGCCATGGACGCGAGCATCACCTCCGCCGCATTGCGGCAAGCCCTACGTTCCAGCCAGCCCCCGCTCGTCATCGACGTGCGGAAAAAACCTGCTTTCCTCGGCGCGCCCGACATGATCCGCGGCGCCCTGCGCCGCGATCCGCTGCGCGTCGCCGACTGGGGCGCCACGCTGCCGCAGGCCGCAGGCGTGGTGCTGTATTGCGTGCACGGCCATGAAGTGAGCCAGGGAGCGTCCCAAACCTTGCGCGGTGCCGGCATCCAGGCGCAATTTCTTGAAGGCGGCATCGAGCACTGGGACGGCGAGCGCGAGAGAAAACCCGCGGGCGCCGCCACGCGCTGGGTGACGCGTGAGCGCCCGAAGATTGACCGCATCGCCTGTCCCTGGCTGGTGAAGCGCTTCGTCGACCCGGAGGCGGAGTTCCTCTACGTGCCGGCCGCGGACGTGCGCCGTATCGCCGCAGAGCGCGACGCGGAGCCCTATGACATTCCAGAGGTGAAGTTTTCGCACGAGGGCGAACGCTGCAGCTTCGACGCCTTCCTCAAGGCCTACCGGCTCGCCGATCCGGCCCTGGATGAACTGGCGGTCATCGTGCGCGGCGCCGACACCGGGCA
>JBGPPD010000260.1:0-3730 GCA_041488375.1 Gammaproteobacteria bacterium
GCTTCTGAGCTGCCTTTCAGAGCGCTTCTGCGGGCGTAACGACTGAGCTTCGTCGCCGCACAGATCCTCAACGGGATCGCGACGGGCATGCTGTATGCCCTGATGGGGCTCGGCCTGTCGCTGGTCACCGGGATCCTCAACATCCCCAACTTCGCCCACGGCGCGCTGTTCGCCGTGGGCGCTTATCTCCTGGTGAGCGCCGCCACCGCGATCGGCAATTTCTGGATCGCGCTCGTCGTGGCGCCGCTGGGCGTGGCGCTGCTCGGGCTGGCCATCGAATACGCGGGGATCCGCCGGCTCTACGCCGCGGGGCACGATTACCAGTTGTTGTTCACCTTCGGCCTCGCGCTGATCCTGAGCGAATCCATCATCCTCATCTGGGGGCCGATCGGCACCAGCTACCTGCCGCCGCCGATCCTGCGCGGCGGCCTCGACCTGGGCTTCACCTTCTATCCGAAGTACCGCCTGTTCGTCATGGCGATGGCGGGCCTGTTGGTGCTCGCCACGTGGCTGTTCCTGGAGAAGACGCGCTACGGCGCCATCATGCGTGCCGGCATCGAGAACAAGGAGATGGTGTCGCTGCTCGGCATCGACATCCACAAGCTGTTCACCGTGGCCTTCGCCCTCGGCGCCTACCTCGCCGGCATCGCGGGCGCGCTGACCGTGCCGATCCGGGGCGTGAATCCCGGCATGGGCGTGGACATGCTCGGCATCGCCTTCGTCGTGGTCGCGCTCGGCGGGCTGGGCAACCTCCTCGGTGCGATCGCCGCCGGCCTGCTGATCGGCGTGGCGCAGGCGCTGGTCGCCGCGTACTGGACGGAAGCCTCCACGGTGGTCATCTACGCCGTCATGGCGGCGGTGCTGCTCATCCGGCCGCAGGGATTGTTCGGCATCCGATGAAGCGCCCGGAATTTCTGATCCTGGCCGCGGTCCTGGTGCTGCCGTTCGTCGTGCGCCCGGCGATCGCCTCCGAGATCTGGATCTTCGCCATCTTCGGCCTGGGCCTGAACCTGCTGCTCGGCTACACGGGCCTGCTGTCCTTCGGCCAGTCGACCTTCTTCGGCTCCGCGGCCTACGTCGCGGGATTCCTGCTCAAGCACTACGGCATCAACGCCTTCCTCGCGCTCGGCATCGGCGTGGGCGTCGGTGCCGCCTCGGCAGCGCTGGTGGGTTACCTGTGCGTGCAGCGCTCGGGCCTGTACTTCATCATGCTCACCTTCGCCCTCAACCAGCTGTTCTATTTCACCGCCTACCAGTGGACCAGCGTGACCGGCGGCGAGGACGGCATGCCCGGGGTGCCGCGACCGGCGCTGCCCGGCGTCGATTTCAACGACCCCCTGGTCTACTACGGTTTCGTGTCCCTGCTGTTCCTCGCCGCGCTGTGGATCATGCGGCGCATCGTCGAGTCCCCGCTCGGCCGGATCCTGCAGGCGATCCGCGAGAACGAGACCCGCGCCGAAGCCGTCGGCTACGGCGTCCCGCGCTTCAAGCTCCTGGCGTTCGTCCTCGGCGGCGCCTTCTCCGGACTGGCGGGGGTGCTGTACGCCATGCTGTTCGGCATCGTGCCGCTGGAGGCGATCAGCTTCGTGTTTTCCGGCAATGTGGTGTTCGCCACGCTGATCGGCGGCAGCGGCTCGCTGTACGGGCCGGTGATCGGCGCGTTCGTGTTCATCTGGCTGTCGGAGTCGGTGAGCACGCTGTGGGCGCGCTGGCCGCTGCTGCTCGGCGTGGCGTTCGTGATCGTCGTCATGTTCCTGCGCGGCGGCGTGGTCGAAGCCTGGACCCGGTTCTGGTTATGGCGCTCCTCGAAACCAAAGACCTGAGCAAGGCCTTCGGCGCGCTGACGGCCGTCAACGGCGTAAGCCTCGCCGTCGAGGCCGGCACGCTGCATTCGATCATCGGCCCCAATGGCGCGGGCAAGACCACCCTGTTCAACCTGCTCACCGGCACCTTTGCGCCGAGCGCAGGCCGCATCCTCTACGACGGGCGCGACATCACCGGCACGCCGGCGAGCCGCATCGCGCACCTGGGGCTGGCGCGCTCTTTCCAGCGCACCAACGTCTTCCCGGCGTTTTCGCTGCTCGACAACGTCTGGATCGCCGCTTTCGCCACCGGCGCCTCATGGCGCGGGCTGCTGTGGCGCAAGGCGGACCGCTATCCGGAGGCGGCGGCGCGCGCGCGCCGGGCGCTCGCCGACGTCGGGCTGGAGGGCAAGGCCGGCGTCCCGGCGCGCGAGATTTCCCACGGCGAGCAGCGCCAGCTCGAGCTGGCGATCGCGCTGGCCGCCGCGCCGCGCGTATTGCTGCTGGACGAGCCCGCCGCGGGCCTCTCGCCCGAGGAGACGCGCAGGATGGTGGCGCTGGTGCGCGCGCTCAAGGGCCGCTACACGATCGTGCTCATCGAGCACAAGATGGACATCATCATGAGCGTCTCGGACCGCATCTCGGTGATGCATTTCGGCAGCCTGATCGCCGAGGGGACGCCCGGCGAGATCCAGAAGAACGGCGAGGTGCGGCGCGCCTATTTGGGCGGCGCCAGCACCGCGCTCGGGGGCGTGGCCGCGTGATTCTCGACATCCAGGGCATCGACACCTACTACGGTCTCGGCCACATCCTGCACGGCCTGTCGCTGGGCGTGGCCGAGGGCGAGGTGGTGGCGCTCCTGGGCCGCAATGGCGCGGGCAAGACCACGACGCTGCGCTCGATCAGCGGGCTCACGCCGCCGCGCAGGGGCGCGATCCTCTACCAGGGCCGCGACATCGCCGGGCTCGATGCGCACAGGATCAGCCGGCTGGGGATCGCGCTGGTGCCGGAGACCCGCGACATCTTCAGCTACCTGACGGTCAGGGAGAACCTGGCCATCGCACGGCGCAAGGGCTCGCGCTGGCAGATGGCCGAAGTGCTCGAGCGCTTTCCGGGCCTGGAGGCGAGAATGCACCACAAGGGTCGCGAGCTCTCGGGCGGCGAGCAGGAGATGCTCGCCATCGCACGCGCGCTGATGACCGGCCCCGACCTCCTGCTGCTCGATGAGCCCTCGCAGGGCCTCGCGCCGCTGGTGGTGAGCGCCGTGATGGACACGATCCGCGAGCTGAAAAAACAGCGCGTCAGCATGCTCCTCGTCGAGCAGAACGCCGAGATGGCCCTGCAGCTCGCCGACCGCGTGTACGCCATCGACCACGGCACCGTGGTGTTCGAAGGCACGCCGGCGCAATTGCGCGCGGACACGCAGGTGACGGCCACCTACCTGGGCGTGGGCGGTGCCGTCTAGAATGGAGCGCCATGAAGATTACCGCCGTCGACACCTGCATCCTGACCGTTCCGACCTCCAAGCAAATGGCGCTGGAATTCCCGCACCACAAGCTGGTGATCGCGCAGATCGCCACCGACGAGGGCCTGCAAGGCCTGGGCTACAGCCTGGTGTTCGGCGGCTCTGGCGCCGAGTCGGTGCTCGCGTATCTGGATGCGCGGCTCAAGCCGCTGCTGCTCGGCGAGGACCCTCTCGCGGTGGAGCGCCTGTGGGAGAAGATGTACCGCGGCGATCGCGGCGTGCGGCGCGTGGGCATCGCCGGCATGGCGCTCTCGGCGCTCGACATCGGGCTGTGGGACCTGGTGGGCAAGGCGGCGAAGCTGCCGCTCTACAAGGTCTGGGGCGCGGTCACCGACCGGGTGGCCTGCTACGGCAGCGGCGGGTGGAGCAAGTACTCGGAGAAGGATCTCCTCGCCGAGGCCGA
>JBGPPD010000261.1:0-3721 GCA_041488375.1 Gammaproteobacteria bacterium
CCAAAACTCCCCGGCGCCTGCGGTGTACCCGTGGCCGTCGTCCAGGTTCGCGTTGACCGTCTCGACCACCTGCACGTCGAGTTCGCATGGGAAGACGAACTCGGCCGCCGCGCGCCACTCCGGGATGCGCGTGACGGGATCACGCCAGCGGGTGCGCCCAGTGGCTTGCTCGGTGACGGTGTAGGTGCGCCGGCCCGAGAGCACCGTCTCTGCCCCCTTGACGATGGACATCTCGACGTAACGCCTCTTGTTCTGTTCGGTGAGTTCGCTCAACCGACCGGCGTTGAGCCCTCCACGGTTGTCGTAGCCCTCGATCGCGAGGAGGTTGGTCTGGATCGCCCCGAGCGTGGTGCTCTCGTCCACCGCCCACACGAGCACCGGGAACCCGGGCCCGGCCAGGAACCGCCAGATCTCGGGGCCGTCCGGGTTCGCGACGATGCGCAACCCGACGCCGGCGCCGATGCTCTGTAGTTGGATGGTGTCGTCCACGACCGAGGGGGTGACGACGAGTGGGGCGACGCCGTTGATGGTGAGTAGTTGGAGGTTCAGGTCGCCCAGCGTCCGCGACTGGAACCGCAAGATGTAGGTCACCGGGTCGAAGTCGCACCGGAACGACGCCGAGCGCACCTCCCACCGGGTCCCGTTGAGCTGCCACGCGGTATCGACGTCGCTCCAGTCCGCTCCGGTCCACCAGTGCAAGGGAGCCATGTCGGCCACGTGCCGGAACTTCCCCGGTGTCGGGAGCTGGAACGTCTTGCTCGTCCGTGTGCGGCGCGCCTGGATCTCGACGGCACCCGGCGGGGTGGTGACGCGGAGCATCAGATCCCCGCCGTCAGGAACTCGCGCTTGAAGCGGCATCGCCCCGGCTTGATCGCGGCCGCTGCCTTCTCGACGTCGAAGGGCCAATATTGGGAGCCGGGCCAATAGAGGGGGCCGGGCATCATGGAGAGGGCCTTCATCGGGTTCGCGAGCACGTCTCGATACCAGATGACGGAAATGTCCCGCACGTCCTTGCGGTTCCGCAGTTGCTCCTCGGCCTGCTCCACGCACCGCTCGACCCGACCCGGCTGAATGCGCTCCCCGAAGGCCGCTTCGTAGCTCTGACGGATCTCCTCCGGGTCGCGCTTCATCATGACTACGCAGTAGTGGTGGACGGCCAGGTGGTGCAGGAGAGGCACGACGACCTTCACGACCCGGCCGTCGTGCTGGCGCGGCCAGCCCGGCGCACGCATCTCGTCGAGCGGTGCCTCGTAGAGACTCCCCGGATTGGGCTTGTAGTAGCCGTCGGAGTGCGCGGAGTTGAACTCGTCCCGCGCCTCGCTCTTCACGACCGACATCCCCCCGGCTTCGAGGGCCTCCATCAGCATCGACGTCCCCGACCTCATAAAGCCCGTCACGAGGTAGATCAGAAGCCGCCGCCGCTTCCACCTGCGCGGTACATCGCTTCGATCAGCCACCAGAACATCTCAGCCTCCGTCAGTTGAGCGCCTCGACCTTATAGGTTTGGATCTGCACGGTGTTGCTCGCGCTGCTGATGGTGAAGCCGACCCAGAAATCGAGGATGCTCGCCGTCGTCGAGTCGAAGCCGGTGCCCACCGCCATCGCGGTTTGCGGGCTCAGGATCGTTTGCATGCCCTGCGCGTCGTCCGTCTGACCCGCGGTGATCGTGAACATCCGGCCGGTGACCTGGGCCAAGCCCATCAGCGTCGCAGCCGTCGTGGGGCCGACCGAGCGGCACGTCAGCTCGATCTCCAGCCAGAACGGGAGGTTCGCGTGAGCCGTCGCGTTGAGCTGGATGTTGCCGGTATCGAAGACGACGATGTTGGCGGTAGGCCCGAGCTTCACCTGGAAGTTCATCAGGCCTGGAGTCGTCACGAGAGAGCCAACGCCGCCCTTCGCGGTGATCCGCATGGCGCGCCCGACGTACCACCATCCGGCCGGCAGCACGACGAGCGCCTGCGCGTTGATGACGCTCTTCGCGGTCGTGTAGGTGCCGAACGAGGTCCCAGCGGCCTGTTGGACCGCCAGCGTCTCTTGCCACGTCTGCAACCCCATGGTCTTCCTCCTACCCTCGCCCGTTCGGCACGACCGTCATCCCCGACACGGGCACGACGAGCTTCTGGTTCTTCTCGGCGTACTCTCGGACCGCTTCCTTGGCGATCTCGAGCAGGCCGAAGCAGAGCACCTTGTTGCCGATCGGGCCATCCACGCGGACCTGGCCCGAGTCCTCCATCGTGATCAGCAGTTGAAGCGGCATCTACCCTCCCGACGCGATCGTGAGTGAATAGCTGAACTGGATCGAATCGCCGTTGACCACGTTGATCGCCGAGAAAACCTTGTGATCCCACATCACGGGGCGGATCGTGTAGGCCTCCGTCGCGCCAGGTGTCGAGCCGGACGCGCCCGTCGTGGCCACGAGCCAGTTCGGAATCGTGAACACGCTCGTCGTGTTGCTCGTGATGAGCCCGATGCGCGGCGTCGTCGTGGTGTGCAGCACGTACTGCTGCTGGCCCTGGACCGTCGTCGAGCTCGCGGTGAGCGGCGTCGCCGTGGTGGTGCCGCCCGTGGCGGACGTCGCCGTGAAGGGAGTGCCGGTCGTATCCGTGAGGGTGGAGCGGTTGAGCCAGCCCCACTCCGTGACGGCTTCACCTCCGGTGTACGCGATCGTCGCGACACTGACGATCTTCTGGAGGTTGTCTGCCGGCGTGAAGACCTGCGTGCCGGCGACCGGCGTCTGACCGCCGACCGTCGAGTCCGTTTCGATCTTGAAGTCCGTCGCGGCGGCCGCCGTCACACCCTTCCCCGATGCGTGGTACTTCAGCAGCTTGAAGAGATTGACCGCCGCCGCGGAGGGCGATGCCCAGTTCATGTCGTTCGCCAGGGCCAGCACGCCGATGTTCGTGACGAGACCGGAGCCGAGGTCGAGCTTCCTGACCCATCGACCGTCCGGCAATTGCTTCCAGCCCTTCCAGCCGAACAGCCGCTCAAGAGCGCTGGGCGGCCGACGGCGGATGTGTGTGGCAGCCAGGTGCGAGCGGAAGGCGATCAAGCTGCGGGCGTCGCCGGGATCACGCGTGTAGAGGACGCGCCCCAAGCGATGTGGCAACCGAAGGATCTCCGTCAGCCCGTGCGGAATCGGCATTTTTCTCCTCCTACAGAAGTTTGAGCGTCCTCCGGACGGATGATCAGGATCTCCTCCGCGAGGTCCTGCACGCGCCCCGTCTCCCACCTCGTCACCATGTCGTCTGCGCGCCCGGCCAAGTCCTTGGCCGGGAGGCCGAGCAGATCCTCCTTCGAGCGGTCCAGATAGCGCGCTGAAAGCGCCTCGGCCACCCGGTCCGGATCCCCCATCAGCCCGCGACAGGCCAGGCTCAGCACGACCGCCGGCCGCAGGAACCCCCGGAGGACCGGGCCCTCATCCCGGTAGAACGTCTCGGCCCAGGACTGGAAGCCCTCGGCGCCCTTCTTCGAGGCTCGCCGGACCGCCTGCGCCTCCCGCCTGGAGAACCGTCCCACCGCGTCCATGGCGACACCGCGCGCCGCGCTGGCCACGCGCTCGTCCGCGATGGGGCCGTGCCCCCCAGGATCGCCGCGCGTCGTCGAGGACGGGAGGACGATCGGCTCGTTGACCGGCGCCGCTGGCGCGGAAGCGGGCACCGGCCGCGGCTTTGGCTTCGGCAGGTTCTCCCTCCTGGCAATCAGGTCGGAGTCGACGACCTCC
>JBGPPD010000262.1:0-3705 GCA_041488375.1 Gammaproteobacteria bacterium
AGTCCTTGCGCATGGCCCGCACTTCGGCGAACGGCGGCAGGAACAGCGCGCCATCGGCGAAGCGCCAGTTGACCATGACGCCGGCGCCGTTCTTCTTGGCCAGCTGGCCGACGTAGGCGCCCATGGTGGACTGGTGGTCCAGCGCGCGGTAGACGATCGGACCGATCGGCGTATCCATCTCCATGCCCTTGAGCGCGGCGATCAGTTTCTCGGGGTCGGTGCCGCCCGCCTTCCTGATGCCGTTGGCGACCGTGTACATCGTCGAGTAGCCGACCACCGAGCCCAGGCGCGGGTAGTCCTTCCACCGGGCCTGGTAGGCGGCGAGGAACTTCCGGTGCGCCGGCGTCTTGATCTCGCGCCAGGGGTAGCCGGTGACCCACCAGCCCTCCGGCGTTTCGTCCTTCAGCGGGTCGAGGTACTCGGGCTCGCCGGCGAGCAGGTTGAACACCGCGACGTTCTTGAACAGGCCGCGCGTGTTGCCTTCGCGCACGAATTTCTGCAGGTCGGCGCCGAACAGCGAAGAGAAGATCGCATCCGGCTTGGCGTCCATCAGCGCCTGCACCACCGCACCGGCCTCGATCTTGCCCAGCGCGGGCGCCTGCTCGGCGACGTATTGCGCGCCGGGTTGCGCCGCCGACAGCAGCTTCTTGAACGAGGCGGTGGCGGACTGGCCGTATTCGTAGTTCGGGTAGACGATGGCCCAGCGTTGCTTTTTCAGCTTGGCCGCCTCCGGCACCAGCATGGCCACCTGCATGTAGGTCGAGGGGCGCAGCCGGAAGGTGTAGGGGTTGCCGTTTTCCCACACGATCTTGTCGGTGAGCGGTTCGGCGGCGACGAACACCACTTTCTTCTGGTTGGCGAAGTTGGACACCGCCAGGCCGATGTGCGAGGCGAAGGTACCCATCAGCACGCTGGCGTTCTCGCGCGACAGCAGCTCCTCGGCGACGCGCACCGCGTCCCCCGGGTTGCCGTTGTCGTCGCGCGAGATCACTTCCAGCTTGCGCCCGTTCACGCCGCCGGCCTTGTTGATCTCCTCCAGCGCCAGTTCCCAGCCCTTCTTGTAGGGCTCGAGGAAGGCCGGGAACACCTTGTAGCTGTTCAGCTCGCCGATTTTTATGGTTTGCGCCTGCGCGCCGAAGGCGGCAAGCGCCGCCGCGATCCCCAATGCCAGTCTGAGCTTCATCGCGTCTCCCCTAGATCAGGTCGGTGGATTGAATGCGCTTGACCCCGGCCGCCTTCATCGCGGCCCAGGCCTTGCCGAGCGAGCCTTGCACGTCGATGCCGCGGCAGGCGTCCTCGATGACCAGCGCCTCGAAGCCCTGCTTGCGCGCGTCGAGCGCGCTCCAGCCGACGCAGAAGTCGGTGGCCAGGCCGGCGAAGTAGACGCGCTTCAGGCCGCGCTGCTTGAGATAGCCGCCCAGCCCCGTCTGCGTCTTCTTGTCGGCCTCGAGGAACGCCGAATAGCTGTCCACCTCGCGCCGGTAGCCCTTGCGGATGATGAGTTCCGCGTGGGGGATGTCGAGGTCCTTGTGCAGCGCCGCGCCCTCGGTGCCCTGCACGCAGTGGTCGGGCCACAGCACCTGGGTGCCGTAAGCGAGCTTCAT
Source organism: Gammaproteobacteria bacterium (assembly GCA_041488375.1). GTDB lineage: Bacteria > Pseudomonadota > Gammaproteobacteria > Burkholderiales > SG8-39 > JAABQT01. The sequence continues at coordinate 1,605 of JBGPPD010000262.1, forward strand.
CGCTTCGAAGGGTTTCTTGCCGGGGTGCTGCGAGGCGAAGGAGATGTGGTCGGCCGTATGCCAGTCCTGGGTGATCACCACGTGCTTGAACTGCCTGGCGATGCGGTTGATCAGCGGCACGATCTGGTCGCCTTCCTTGACCGCCAGGGAGCCGCCCGGGGTGAAGCAGTTTTGCACGTCGACCACCACGAATACGTCGCGGCTGCCGATTTTCAGGCTGGGCGCCGCCCAGGCGCCTCGGCCCACGAGTGAGATGCCCGCTGCCGCCCACAGGAACGATCTGCGATTCATAGTGACCTCCGTTCTGGCTGAAAGTGTACTTCAGGGATGAGCGCTGCTGTCTGATTCTGCAACGCGAGGTACGCGGCGTGGATCAGGCCGCGCTCGCGCATCGGCCCGGCGACCCTGGCGCCTGCGTCGAGCGCAGCACGCGCGAGCTCCGGGGGCAGGGGACCGACAGCCACCGTGACCGGGAGCGCGCCCAGATCGCTATCCTCCTTGACTTCGCGCGCCGGCAGGCGCCTGACCGCGGGATGCTCCACGCTCACCGCGTTGGCAATGAGCGTCGCCGCCGCATCCGCCTCGGCGCCGTTGCGCGCGAGGACGGTGACCGCGTCGGCGATGCCGAGCGACTGCGAGCGGCCGCGCCAGCCCGAGGTCGCCACGCCGCAGGATTGCCGCAACCGGATCGTCGCATCCACCATCGGCCGCAGCGGGTTGTTGACGATGCCGGCGTCGAAGGACTCGCCGCGCGGCAGGTGCACCGCGATGTCCCCGCCGTTGTTCACGTAGGCTTTGCCGGCCGGTTGCATCGCCTCGAGGATTTCGTCCGCCACCGCTCCGGCCACCGCCGCCATGGGAGTGATGAACGCTGCGCGGTGCGGCCACACCGCGGAGACCATGCGGCGCGCCACGGCGCCTCGGGCAAGCGGACAGGCGTCGCCGACCGGCGCGCGCAGCAGCGGCAGTTCCGCCACCAGTTCCTCGAGCACGGTGCGAAACCGCAGCGCGGCGCGCTCGTACTCGGCCTCCGACCCGAGGATCACCAGGTCGATGGGTCCGTGCTGCAGGTGCAGCCGGCCGTCGCTCAGGCGGCTCGCCATCGCGTGCCCTCCAGCGCCTGCTGCAATGTTACGACGTGGCCCATGTGCCCGCCGATCGCCGCGTACTGCGCGAGCGGCAGGGTGAATTCGATCGGCAGCACCAGCGCCGGCGTGGGCACGTAGCCGAAGGATTTGTCCGGCATGGCGAGCACGTCCACCATCACCGTGATGCCGCCGCCCGGCCAGACGTAGACCGGCGCGCCGCCGCAGGTGACGCGCGTGATCAGGTCCTGCACCGAGCGCGTGAGGCGCACCGGGTTCTCGGTGACCCCCGCGCGCAGGCTGCCGCCCGCGCCGCCCATGAACAGCACGCTGCACAACGCCGGTTCGCAATTCTCCGCGATGCGCTCCACGACCGCGCGCACCGCCTGGGGCATCGCGGCCTTCTGCGGCTTCAGTTCCTGATCGAGCACGAACCATTCCGCATCTTCGCCCGTGGTCGAGACCATCAGCAGGCGCATGCCCGGCCAGGCGGTCTTCGGGTCGATCTTCTCGATGATCGAGAGCGGCTCGGTGATGTCGGTGCCGCCCCAGCCCAACCCCGGTTCCGCCACCTTGAAGTAGCGGCCCGGCGTGGACTTGCGCCCGCGCACGCGAATGCCGCCCGGGCGCATGCCCAGGAAACGCCCGGCCTGGTGTTCGGTCAGCACCCCGGTGATGTGGTCGTCCACCACGATCACTTCGTCGCAATGCCCGTGCCACTGCTGCGCGAAGATGCCGATGGTCGCGGAGCCGCAGCCCACGCGCATGCGCTGTTCGCTCTCCCCGTTCACCACCGGCGCGGCGCCCGCCCGGACCAGCACCGTGGACCCGCCGTCGATTTTCACTTCGACGGCTTCCTTGTTGGCGAGCGCGAGCAGCGCTTCGCAGGTGACGTTGCCTTCCTTCTTCGAGCCGCCGGTCAGGTGGCGCACGCCGCCCAAGGAGAGCATCTGCGAGCCGTACTCGGCGGTGCTCACGTGCCCGATCTGCTCGCCGCGCACGCGCACCGCCGCCAG
>JBGPPD010000263.1:0-3696 GCA_041488375.1 Gammaproteobacteria bacterium
CCTGCGTTGATGTAGATCTTCGGCAGCTCGAGGATCGAGCGCTCCAGGTACACGGGCAGCTTCTTGCGCGTGCCGAAAGGCGAGGTGCCGCCGACCTGGTAGCCCGAGTGGCGCTGGGCGTCCTCGGGCTTGCAGGGCTCGATCTTCTTCACGCCCGCCTGGCGCGCGAGGTTCTTGGTGGAGACCTTGCGGTCGCCGTGCATCAGCACGATCAGGGGCTTGCCCGCCTCGTCCTGCATCACCAGCGTCTTCACCACCTCGTGCTCGGGCACGCCGAGCGCGAGCGCCGAGACCTCCGTGCCGCCGTGCTCGACGTACGCGTACTCGTGCTCCGTGTAGGCGACGCGGTTCGCTTTCAGGAAGACGGTTGCCTGCGTATCAGCCACGCGGATGATGTTTCGCGTGCAGCGCCTTCAGGCGTTCGCGCGCGACGTGCGTGTAGATCTGCGTGGTGGAGATGTCCGCGTGCCCGAGCAGCATCTGCACCACGCGCAGGTCCGCGCCGTGGTTGATGAGGTGCGTGGCGAAGGCATGGCGCAGCACGTGCGGCGAGAGGATCTTCCCCGGGATCGCGCGCCGGCCGTAGCCCTTCACCAGGTGCCAGAACGCCTGGCGCGTCATGCCCGCGCCGCGCGCGGTGACGAACAGCTCGTCGCTCGCGCGCTTCTTCAACAGCGCCGGGCGCGCCTCGCGCAGGTAGCGCTGCACCCAGGACACCGCCTCCTCGCCCAGCGGCACCAGCCGCTCCTTGTCGCCCTTGCCGAGGACGCGCACCACGCCCGCATCCAGGTTGGCTTCGAACACCTTCAGCGACACCAGCTCCGAGACGCGCAGGCCCGAGGCGTAGAGCACCTCCAGCATCGCGCGGTCGCGCAGCCCGCGCGGCGCCGCCGTGTCCGGCAGCGCCAGCAGCGCTTCCACGTCGGCCTCCGACAGGCTCTTCGGGAAGCGCGGCGTGCGCTTGGGCGGGTCGAGGCGGATGGTGGGATCCGCCGCGATCCCGCGCTCGCGCAGGCAGTACTGGTAGAAGCGCTTGAGCGTGGAGAGCATGCGCGCGGCGGAGGAACTCCGGCCGCGGCGCGAAGCGAGGAAGCCGAACAGGTCTTCCTCGCGCGCCGCCACCAGCGCCCGGCCTTTCAGGAAGGAGGCGAGCTGCGCCAGGTCGCGGCGGTAGGACTGCAGCGTGTTCCTCGCCAGGCCGTCTTCCAGCCACAGCGCGTCGCAGAACGCGTCCACCTGCAACGCATCCGCGCCGCTCAGGGCGTGAGCTGGAACGCGTCCGCGCTGGATTCGTGCATCAGCAGCCAACGCTTGGCCTCCACCAGGTAACCGCCGGTCGAATGCGCGAAGCCGCCAATGCCCTCGGCCGCCACCACGCGGTGGCAGGGGATCACGATCGGCAGCCGGTTGTCGCCGCAAGCCTGGCCCACGGCGCGCGCCTCGCCCTCCAGCTTGCGTGCCATCTCGCCGTAGGTCATCGTCTTGCCGCGCGGGATCTCGCACAGCGCGGCCCACAGGCGGCGCTGGAACTGCGTGCCCTCGATCAACAGCGGCAGATCGAATTTCACGTCGGGGTCGTCGCGGTAGCGCTCGAGCTGGCGCGCGGCGCGCTCCGCAAGCTCATTCGCTGGCGCTTTCGTGCCCGCCTCTGGCGGCAGGTAGCGGATGCCGACCACCCGATCGTCGCGGATCGACACGCCGACCTTCATCTTCGGAAAGGCGACGACTACGTCGTACATAGCTTCTCGATTTTCGCCAGCAGCTCGTCGGCGACTTCAATGCCTTCCTGCCGCAGCTTCTTTTCCGAGGCGAAACGCTTCGAACCCGGCAGGCGCACGCCCTCGTCGGCGAGCATGCAGCGCACCACCGTCTCGATGCGCTCGAAGTACTTGTCCATGCCGGCGAGCGCGCCGGGGTCGATGGCGAGGAACGCCTGGCCGATGCGCGGCTTGTTGCCCTGCTCGGCGAAGAACGAATCGGCTTCCGGCCCGATCGCGGCGCCGGTGAGCGCGGCGCACACCAGCTCGAAGGCGAGCGCGAGCATTGCGCCCTTGGTGCCGCCGATCGGAAACAGGCTGCCCTGCTCAATCGCCTCCTTGGGGTCTGTCGTCGGCTGGCCGTGGCGGTCGAGCGCCCAGCCCTCGGGGATCTTCTCGCCCTTTTGCATCGCCACCATGATCTTGCCGCGCGTCACCGTGGTCAGCGCGAGGTCCACCACGATGGGCTGCGCGCCCTTGCGCGGAAAGGCAAAAGCCACCGGGTCGGTGCCGAACAGCGCCTTCTTGCCGCCCCAGGCGGGGATCGCCGCGGGCGAATTGGTGAAGGCGACGCCCACCATGCCGGCCTGCGCGACTTTCAGGAGGTGGATCCCCAGCACGCCGACATGCGCGCTCCTCCTGATGCCGGCGAAGCCGATGCCGTTGCGGCGCGCGCGCTGGATCGCTTCGTCGATCGCCCAGGCGGCGGACTCGTAGGGCAGGCCGTCGGCGTTGTCGATCAGGCACACCGCCGCCTTTTCGGCCGCCATCGAGGGGTGCGCGCTGCCGTCGGCGCGGCCGTTCCTCAGCATCGAGCAGTAAAACGGCACCCGCGACATGCCGTGGGTGGGCAAGCCCTGCTCCTCGGCCCGCACCAGATGCTGCGCCGCGGTCTCGGCCATCGCGGCGTGCGCGCCGGCGCGCAGCAGCGCTTCTCTCGCCAGACGGAACAATTCCTGCGGCTTCTTCTTCATAATGGCGATTCTAACCGCTCGTTTTCCAGGAGGAAGGCTCATGGGCAGCATGATCGAACTGAAGGCAGGCGACGGCCACAAGCTCGCCGCGTACCGCGCCGACCCCGCCGGCAAAGCGCGCGGCGCGGTGGTGGTGATCCAGGAAATCTTCGGGGTCAACAGCCACATCAAGGCGATGGCCGACGGCTACGCGAAGGACGGCTGGCTCGCGATCGCACCGGCGATGTTCGACCGCGCGCAGCGCGGCTACGACACCGGCTACTCGCAGCCGGAGATCCAGGCCGGCATCGCGGTGATGCAGAAGCTCGACTGGAAGCAGACCATGCTCGACGTGGACGCCGCCATCGCCGAAGCGAAGAAGGCGGGCAAGGTCGGCATCGTCGGCTACTGCTGGGGCGGCACCGTGTCTTGGGTGGCGGCGGCGCGCGCGGCGGGCCTCGCCTGCGCGGCGCCCTACTACGGCGGCGGCATGCCGGGATTCATCGGCGAGAAGCCCAAGGTGCCGACCATGTGCCACTTCGGCGAGCTCGACCAGTCGCCCACGCTCGAGCAATCCAGGGCCATCGCCAAGGCGCACCCGGAGATCACCGCGCACTTCTACCCGGGCGCGGGCCACGGCTTCAACTGCGACCAGCGCGGCTCGTATCACGCCGAGAGCGCGAAGCTCGCGCGCCAGCGCACCGTGGAGTTCTTCCGCAAGCACCTCGGTTGATCATGGCCACCGCCAATCGCCAATACCGCCTCGCCGCCCGCCCCGTCGGGCTGGCGAAGCAGAGCGACTGGAACTTCACCACCGAGAACGTGGCCGAGCCGGCCGACGGCCAGGTGCTGGTGAAGGTGCTGCAGCTTTCCCTCGACCCGGCGATGCGCGGCTGGATGAACGAGGGGCGCAGCTATATCCCGCCGGTGGGCATCGGCGAAGTGATGCGCGCGGGCGGCGTGGGCAAGGTCATTGCGTCGAAGGA
>JBGPPD010000264.1:0-3682 GCA_041488375.1 Gammaproteobacteria bacterium
TACGGCGGTGGTGCTGCAGGTGCGCGAGGCCCTGGCATTGATCGATGCCGACCTGGAAGAATTGCGCGCCACGCTCGCCAGCCAGGCGAAGCGCTACCGCGACACGCCGATGGCGGGCCGCACGCACCTGCAGCAGGCGCTGCCCATCACCTTCGGCTACAAGCTCGCGATCTGGCTCTCGATGCTCGACCGGCATGCCGAGCGCCTGCAGCAGCTGAAGCCGCGCGTGCTCGCCGGCCAGTTCGCCGGCGCGGCCGGCACGCTCGCCTCGCTGGGCAATCGCGGCATGGAGGTGCAGAAAGCGCTGATGGAGGAACTGCAGTTGGCGCAACCCGCCGCCACCTGGCACGCGGCGCGCGACAGTCTCGCCGAGGCGGTGAACTTCCTCGGCCTGGTCACCGGGTCGCTCGGCAAGGTCGCCTTCGACGTGATGCTCATGGCCTCGACCGAGATCGCCGAGGTGTCGGAGCCTTTCGTGCAGGGACGCGGCGCGAGCAGCACCATGCCCCAGAAGCGAAATCCGATTTCCTCGGAGCTGATCCTCGCCGCGGCCAAGGCGGTGCGCCAGCACGCGGGCCTGATGCTCGACGCGATGGTGCAGGACTTCGAGCGCGCCACCGGACCCTGGCACGCGGAGTGGATCGCGCTGCCCGAAGCCTTCCTCCTCACGGGCGGCGCGCTGCACCAGGCGAAATTCATGCTGGCGGGGCTCATCGTGGACCAGGCGCGCATGCGCAAGAACCTCGACATGACGCACGGGCTCATCGTCTCCGAGGCCGTGATGATGGGCCTTGCGCCCTTTGTCGGCCGCAACGAAGCGCACGACATCGTCTACGACGCCTGCCGCGCGGTGGCGGAAAAAGGCGGGCGGCTCGCGGATGCGCTCGCCCGGGTGCCCGAAGTGTCCAAGCACCTCGACCGCGCGGCGCTGGAGAAGCTCACCGACCCGTCGAACTACCTCGGCGCGGCGCGCGAGATGGTCGACCGGGTCCTGGGCAAGCGCGCCTAGCCGAGCCTGAGCGGCAGGCGCCGCAGGCGCACGCCGGTGGCGGCGAAAACCGCGTTCGCGACCGCGGGCGCGATCGGCGGCGTGCCCGGCTCGCCCACGCCGCCCAGGTGCTCCCAGCCGCTGTCTACGATGTGCGTCTCGATCGCCGGGCAGGCGGCCATGCGCAGCATCTCGTAGCCGGGGAAATTGGCTTGCTGCACGCGCCCGTCCTTCAGCGTGATCTCGCCGTGCAGGGCCGCCGTGAGGCCGAACACGATGCCGCTTTCCATTTGCGCGGCGACGATGTCCGGGTTCACCGCCTTGCCGCAGTCGACGGCGCAGACCACGCGCTTCACGCGCAGCGCGCCGTCGGCCGAAGCCTCGACTTCGGCCACCTGAGCGACGATCGTGTGGAAGGACTCGGCGAGCGCGATGCCGCGCCCGGTGCGCGGCGGCAGCGGCGAACCCCAACCCGCCTTCAGTGCCGCGGTCTCCAGCACGCGCAGGTGGCGCGGCGCGCCGGCGAGGAGCGCCCTGCGGTACTCGTAGGGGTCGCGCTTTCCGGCATGCGCCACCTCGTCGAGGAAACCCTCCGTGAAGAAGGCGTTGTAGCTGTGCCCCACGCTCCTCCAGAACCCTACCGGCACCGGCTGGTGCGCGAGCACGTGCTCCACGAGCCGGTTGGGCATGGCATAGGGCAGGTCGAAGGCGCCCTCGGCCATGGTCTTGTCCTTCATCAGGTCGGAGGCCGCGAGCGGCTGCAGGCGCGCGGTGAGGCCCGCGGTGCAGGACTGGCTCACAATGCGGTTGACCCAGGCGCTGATGCGGCCGTCGGCGTCGAGCGCGCAGCGGAACTGCGCGAGCGCCATCGGCCGGTAGAGGTCATGCTGCATGTCCTCCTCGCGCGACCACAGGAGCTGCACGGGGGTGCCCGGCAGGCGCCGCGCGATCGCCGCCGCCTGCACCACGACGTCCATCTCGGCGCGCCGGCCGAAGCCGCCGCCGAGAAAAGGCGTATGCACCGTCACCGCATCGCGCGCGACGCCCGCCGGCCGCGCGGCCAGCCATTTCACGAGCGTAGGCGCCTGGTTGCCCACCCAGATCTCGCAGCGCCCGTCCTGCACGAGCGCGGTGCAATTGATCGGTTCCATCGTGGCGTGCGCGAGGTAGGGCGCCTCGTAGCGCGCCTCGACGAGCAGCTTCGCCGCGTCGAGCACCGCGGGCGCGTCGCCCAGGTCCTCGTAGATGCGCGCGTCGCCGTGCTCGAGCAGCGCCTCGTAGGCCGCGCGCTGGGCGGCCGTGTCGAGCCGCGCGTGCGCGCCGCCGTCCCATTCGATCTCCACCGCGGCGAGCGCGCTTTTCGCGCGCCACCAGCCGTCGGCGACCACCGCCACCGCCGCCGCGGAGGTCGAGGTGGCCTCGAGCTCGATTACCGCCTGCACGCCGGGCATGGCCTTCGCCTTCGCGGCGTCCATGCGCTTCAGCGACCCGCCGAACACCGGGCATTGCGCGATCGCGGCGTAGCGCTGCCCCGGCAGCCGCACGTCGATGCCGAACTGCGCGCTGCCGTCGGCCTTCGCCGGAACGTCGAGGCGCGGTAGCGGCGTGCCGATGACCCGGTATTTCGCCGGGTCCTTCAGCACGGGGCGCTTCGGGATCGGCTGGCGCGCCGCTTCGGCGACCAACTCCGCGTAGCGCAGGCTGCGATTCGCGTGGCGCACCGTTCCGCCCTCGGTGCGGCACTCGCTCGCCGCCACGCTCCAGCGCGCCGCGGCGGCGCCGACGAGCATGGCGCGCGCCGCCGCGCCCGCCTGCCGCATGATTTCCCAACCGTCGCGCACGCCCGTGGAGCCGCCTGTCGCCTGCACGCCGAGCAGCTCGCCGAGCTTGAACTGCGAATGGCGCGCGAGCCGCGCGAGCCAACCGTGGTCGTCCGGCCGGAACGGCACGCCATCCGCGATCATGGTGGCGTTGGCATAGAGCGGATCCACCGGCGCCTGCTCGAAGGCGAGGCTCGCCGGATCGCAATCGAGCTCCTCGGCCACCAGCATCGGCAGCGCCGTGGTGATCCCCTGCCCCATTTCCTGGCGCGGCACGGCGACCGTCACGCGGCCGTCCGTGCCGATCCTGAGCCAGCCGGTGAGCCAGGGATCGCCCCCCGGCGCCGCCGCGCCCGCCGGCAGGCGCAGCCGGTCGCGCGGACGGTAGAACAGATATCCGCCGACCACGAACGCGCCGCCCACCAGGCCCGCTGCAATGAGCAGGCGCCGGCGCGTGCGGCCCCTGGGCGTCACGATTTCTTCCTGAGCTGCGCCGCGGCGCGGTGGATCGCCTTGCGGATGCGCGGGTAGGTGCCGCAGCGGCAGATGTTGGTGATCGCCGCGTCGATGTCGGCGTCGGAGGGCGCGGGATTGGATTCGAGCAGCGCGATCGTCGCCATCACCATGCCGGGCTGGCAGTAGCCGCACTGCGGCACCTGCTCGGCGACCCAGGCCTCGTGCACCGCGGGCCCGGGCCTGCGCGCGGACGCGCCTTCGATGGTGTGGATGGCCTTGCCGGCCACCGCGGCGACCGGCATGACGCAGGAGCGCGTGGCCCGCCCGTCCACGAGCACCGTGCAGGCGCCGCAAGCGGCGACGCCGCAACCGTACTTGGTGCCGGTGAGGCCGAGCGCCTCGCGCAGCGCCCACAGCA
>JBGPPD010000265.1:0-3647 GCA_041488375.1 Gammaproteobacteria bacterium
CATCCGCTTGCGCTCGAGGCGCTGCACGCCGTGTCCGTGTGTGTTTTTTTCGTCGTCGTCGCGGCCGGGCTGTTCGGCAATCAAGACTCCTTCCGCAATCTCGCGCCCGCCTTCGTCTGGATCGTCTGGTGGATCGGATTCGCCTACCTCAGCGCCGCCGCGGGAGATCTCTGGGCGGTGCTCAATCCGTGGCAGGCCCTCTACCGGTGGGCGGAAGCGATCGCGCGCAAGATTCGCCCCGCGACCCATTGCGGCCCGTGCCGGGACCTGCCGGCCGGAGTCGGCGTGTGGCCGGCGACGGTGCTGCTGGTCGCATTCGGCTGGACCGAGATCGTGTGGGACGGCAATGCGGTCCCCGCCAACCTCGCCTGGCTCGCGCTCGGCTACTCCCTGCTCACCTGGGCCGGCATGTTTGTTTTCGGCCGCGAAGCGTGGCTGCGCAGCGGCGAGGTGTTCGCCGTGTACTTCGGCATGCTCGCGCGGCTCGCGCCGCTCGAAGTGCAGGTGAGGAACGGCGCGGCTTGCGCGTGGCACCTGCGCCCGCCCGCGGCCGGACTGCTCGATGCGCGGCCCGCCTCGGCGTCGGCCGCGGCGTTCGTCATCGTCATGCTCGCCACCGTCACCTTCGACGGCCTGCGGGAGACCCCGCTCTGGGCAGGCTGGCTGGCGCAACTGTCGCCGCCGGGGGAACCGGTCACCGATCTGCTCTGGTCGGCGTCGGCGACGGCCGCACTGCTGCTCGGCCCTTGCATCTTTGCGCTGGTCATTCTGGGCGCGAGCGCTTTGATGGCGTGGCTCGCCCGGGGCGACGCGCGTCCCGCCTCCGCTGGCGAACTCGTACGCCTGTTCGTGCCGACCCTGCTGCCGATCGCGCTCGCCTATCACGTCGCGCATTACCTTTCCTATCTGCTGGTGGCGGGCCAGGTGGCGATTCCGCTCGCCTCGGACCCGTTCGGCCGCGGCTGGGATCTGTTCGGCACCGCGCACTACAAGATCGCGGCGGACATCGTCGGCGCGCGTTTCGCCTGGGTCACCTCCGTCGTCGTCATCGTGCTCGGCCACGTGCTCGCCATGTACGTCGCGCACCGCCTGGCGCTGGAGCGCTTTTCCGTGCGCCGCACGGCCCGCGCCAGCCAGGTTCCGCTCGCCGCGCTGATGGTCGCCTACACGATGCTCAGCCTGTGGATTCTCGCGCAGCCCATAGTCGAAACCGTAGAATGAACGCATGCGCTGGATAGGCGAGTCGCTGCGCGGAGCGTGGAGGGCATTGGCCGCGCATCCCGGCATCTTCGCGTCGGTGACGCTCGCGGTCGCCGCGCTCAACGTCCTTGCACCTGTGGCCATCCTGTCGGCGGTGCGCACGCCGTTTACGTACTTCACTTTCAATCCGTGGCTGAAACGCTTCCCCGAATATCTTGCCTCGGGCGATACGGCGATCGGCGAGAAGCTGCGCAAGCTTCCCGACCTCGCGCTGTTCTGGTTCTCGGCCGACGCCACCTACGGCGGCGCCGTGTGGGGTTTCGCCGTGGACGTGACCGACCTCGGGCGCATCCTCCTCGTTTCGGCGCTGTTCGGGCTGTACTTCGCCCTGTGGCGCCGCTATCGCGACCTGGCCTCCGCCGGAACGGCGCTCGCACTGCGCCGCGGCGGTTTCGCGGGCGCCGCGACGACCGTGGTCGGGCTATCGACCGGCGGGTGCAGCGTCATGGGCTGCGGGGCCCCGGTGATTCCCGTGCTCGGCCTCGCGTTCGTCGGGCTCGAAAGCGGTACGCTGCACTTTCTCGCCCAGTCCTCGCGCGTGGCGACAATTGCGCTTTTCGCAGTGTTGTTCCTCGCCGTCGGCTACCTCGGGTACAGGACGAGCCGCGCGCGGCAACGATCCGGCTAGCGCCTTGCGCGCCATGCAAGCTCGCCACTGGGCCCACTGGCCTGCGGACATGCCGCGCAGCCTCGCGCTGCCGCCGCTGCGGCTGCACGACTTGCTTGCGCGCGCGGCGCAGCGCTTTCCGGACAAGGCGGCGACGGTGTTCGAGGGACAGGTGCTGACCTATCGCGAAGTGCTGCAGCGCACCGAAGCGCTCGCCGGCCACCTGCAGCAGGCCTGCGGCGTGCGGCGCGGCGACCGGGTGCTGCTCGACCTGCAGAACGGATCGGACTTCGTGGTCGCGCTGTTCGGCATCCTTCGCGCGGACGCCGTGGCGGTGCCGGTAAGCCCCGCCAACGTCGCCGCGGAGCTCGAGCATTACCTCGCGGACAGCGGGGCAAGCGTGGCGCTGGTGGAGAAGAACGTGGCAGCGCGCTTCGCCGGCCTGCCGCTCGCGCACCTGGTGGTGATGGACGATTTCCGCGCCGAAGGCCACGCACCCGCACCCTCGGTGTCCAAGCCGGAAGACCTGTGCCTGATGCCCTACACCTCGGGCAGCACGGGCCAGCCCAAGGGCTGCATGCACACGCACGCGACCTGCCAGCACAACATCGCCGGCGCCGCGCTGTGGAAGCACATCAACGAAGGCACCGTCGCCCTCGCCACCGCGCCGTTCTTCCACGTCACCGGCCTGATCCACAGCTTCCTCGCCGCGGTGTACGCCGGCGGGACGATGGTGATCCAGCGGCGCTGGGACCCGCAGCTGGCGGCGGAACTGGTCGAGCGCCACCACTGCACGCACTGGGACAACGTGCCGACCATGGTGGTGGACCTGCTGTCGCACCCCAAGGCGCTCGAGCGCGATCTTTCCTCCCTGAAATGGATCTTCGGGGGCGGCGCGGCGATGCCCGAGGCGATCGCGCAGAAGCTCTACGAGGTGTGCGGGGTGCGCTACATCGAGGGCTACGGGCTCACCGAGACCATCTCGCAGACGCACATCAACCCGCCGCAGAACCCGAAGCAACAATGCCTCGGCATCCCGACCTTCGACACCGAAGCGCTGGTGGCGGACCCGGAAAGCCTGCGGGTGCTCGGGCCCGGCGAGCAGGGCGAGATCCTGGTGCGCGGGCCGCAGTTGCTCGTCGGCTACTGGGGCAACGACAAGGCCACCCGCGAATCCTGGGTGCAGATCGGGGGCAAGCGTTTTTTCCGCACCGGCGACCTCGGGCGCACCGACGAGGACGGCTACTTCTTCATCTCCGACCGCCTCAAGCGCATGATCAACGCCGCCGGCTTCAAGGTCTGGCCGGCGGAGGTGGAAGCGGCGATGTACCAGCATCCGGCGATCAAGGAGTGCTGCATCATCGCCGCCCCCGACGCGCGGCGCGGCGAGACGGTGAAGGCGGTGGTGGTGCTCAAGCCCGGCGCCGCGGCGAGCGCCGAGGAGATCATGGACTGGGCGCGCGGCCGCATGGCAGCCTACAAGGCGCCGCGCCAGGTGGCGTTCATGGACGCACTGCCGCGCACGGGCTCGGGCAAGCTGATGTGGCGCGCGCTGCAGGAGCGGGAGTTCAGCTAGGCCTGCGCTGCTTTCGCCGCGCGGTGAATCGCGGCATATTTTGCAGGCTCATGCTGGAACGTGGTCCTGCAACCATCGCAGCAGAAGTAGTAGAGCACGCCTTCGTACTCCTCCACGTGCAGCGGATTGGCGATGCTCACGGCCATGCCGCAAACCGGGTTGATGAATTTGGCCTCCACCGCCGGCTCGGAACGACCGCGCAAC
>JBGPPD010000266.1:0-3584 GCA_041488375.1 Gammaproteobacteria bacterium
GCGCACTCTGAGCGCGCACCGGGAACTGTTCCTGCGCGGCAAGTTCGGCGCGGCGCCCTGGAGCATCGTGGTCAGCCAACCCGAGGCGCATGCGCTGGCCGCCGCCCAAGGCGTGACGCGCGCGGTGGTGCCGGTGGTGATTCTCGGACTGCTGGTCGCGGCGCTGCTCGGCATGGTGCAGGTGCGCCGCACGCTGCACCCGCTGCGGGACCTGTCGGATGCCGCGGCGCGCATCGGCACGCGCGATTTCCGCACCAGGGTTCCCGAGCAGCGCAACGACGAATTCGGCGCCCTGGCGCGCTCCTTCAACGCGATGTCCGACCGGCTCGAGCGCCAATTCAACGCGCTGTCCGCGCATGCCGAGATCGACGCGGTCATCCTCTCGAATGTGGACCTGGCGCAGGTCGCGGCCATCGTCCTGCAGCGCATGGCGGAGTTGGTTCCCGCGGACAAGCACCTGCTGCTGCTCGCCGATGCGACCGAGGGCGCGGCGTACCGCGTGTTCTCCGCCAATCCGGCAGACGGACTGGACGGGCGCGTGGTCGCGCTGTCCGCCGCCGAAGCCGGCCGGCTCCTCGCTGCGCCGGAGGGCCTGCGCCTCGCGGGCGACGGGCACTCCGCGCTCGCCGGCCTCGCCGGACTGCGCACCCGGCACGCCTTTGCCCTGCCCATCGCCGCGGGCGACGCGCTGGCCGGGCTGCTGATCCTTGCCTACGTCGAAGATCGCATGCCCGACGCGGAGGATGTCTTGGTCCTGCGCGAGCTCGGCGACCGGGTCGCGGTAGCGCTCGGCACCGCCCGGCGGGATCAGGAGCTGGACCGCCAGGCGCACTACGATGCGCTCACGCAGTTGCCGAACAGGCTGCTCGGTTTGCAGGAACTGGGCCGCGCGGTCGCCGCGGCCGAGCGCCAGCAAAGGAATCTTGCGGTGATGTTCGTCGACCTGGACGGCTTCTCCGCGGTGAACGACAGCCTGGGACACGCGGCCGGCGACCAGCTGCTGGTCCAGACCGCGGCGCGCCTGCGCGCCGGCGTGCGCAAATCCGACATCGTGGCGCGCCTCGGCGGGGACGAATTCGCCGTGGTGCTGACCGAGGTGCGCGAGGGCGCGGATGCCGCGCTGGTCGCCAGAAATGTGATCGACTCGCTTTCCGGCCCGTACGAGCTCGGCGTCAGCAGCGCCTTCGTCTCGGCGAGCATCGGTATCGTGCTGTATCCGGCGGACGGCGCAAGCGCCGAGGACCTGCTGCGCCACGCCGACCTGGCGATGTATCGCGCCAAGCAGCAGGGGCGCGGGCAGTACGCGTTCTTCGAGGCGTCGATGAACGCCGAGGTGCGCCGCCGCGTGGAGCTGGAGGCTGAACTGCGCCTGGCGCTGGAGCGCAGCGAATTCGAACTGCACTACCAGCCGCAACTCGAATTGCGCAGCGGGCGCCTGATCGGCGGCGAGGCGCTGATCCGCTGGCGCCACCCGGTGAAGGGGCTGGTGCCGCCGCTGCAGTTCATCGGCCAGGCCGAAGCGAACGGACTGATCGAGCCGATCGGCCGCTGGGCGCTGGAGACGGCCTGCGCGCAGTTCGTCGCCTGGCGCGAGCAAGGCATCCCGATCGAGCAGGTCTCGGTCAACGTGTCGCCGCGACAGTTTCGCAATCCCGACTTCGTGGGCGTGGTGGCCGCGGCACTCGAGGCCTCCGGCATGCCTGCCGGCGCGCTGCGACTCGAGATCACCGAGAGCGCGGTACTCGAAGATCATGGCGCCGTGCAAGCCAACCTGGCGGCGCTGGTCCGGCTGGGCACCCCGCTCGAGCTCGACGATTTCGGCACCGGCTACTCCTCCCTCGCCCACCTGCAGCGCCTGCCGGTGGCGGCGATCAAGCTCGACCGCGCCTTCACGCACCAGATGGAGTCCAAGGACAGTTCGCGCGCGGTGGTGCAGGCCGCCATCGACATGGCGCACGCGCTGGGCAAGACGGTGGTCGCCGAAGGCGTGGAGAACGCCGAGCAGCTCGCGCTGCTGCAGCGCCTGGGCTGCGACACGATGCAGGGCTATTTCATCGGCCGGCCGGTGCCCGTCGCCGATTTCGCGCAGTTGCTGCGCAGCCGGGCGCTGGCGACGCCGGTGCAGCAAGACCGGCTCAAGTCCTAGCGATTTGCACTGCTAGCGCTCCCGGCCTGTTTGGTGATTCGCCGTGTTTTACTGTCTGGATTTTCGCTTCATCGGGGTAGCGGAGTCGACTAAGCGACATGCGACATCTATTGATGTGCGCACATGCTCCAGATTGCCCACATAACCCCCAAGCGCCTGCTCCGCGCGCTTGCGCAATGAAGCGGAATCGATGAGGCCCCTTTTCGCCAAGGTCTCGATGTCATGGCGATCCAGATCCGCAAAGCGCGCAAGCTTCGTGACGGCAAGATCCAGCGGCGAAAGCACCCTGACGTCGATGAGACCCTTGTCGATTCCCGGAATATCCACTTCCTCTGAATCTTCGTACGCATTCTCATGCATCAGGCCCAGGGTATCGTTATAGTTCCGGTCGAGGTAGATCATGCGTGCTCGACCATCCGGGTCGCGATACGCCACGGATATTTCGTCCTCGAATATCACCTTCCTGGAGAAAGTCGCGTCGATATCCTCGGTGACGCGTTCCCCTGTCAATAGATGTACCGCGGCTCCGCCGGCCATAACCATGCGCACAGGCAACGCACTTGGCTTCGATCCTTTGAGGGCTTGTTGCACCCGGTAAAGGACCTCCTTGAATGCTTTGCCGTACTCGCCCTGGAGATCCGGCTTTTTCATGCGAGCTGCTTGCGCATCCTCGCCATCGGCAGAAACCTCGAAGGACGCACCGGAGACTTCTTCAGCCACAGGGCGAAGACTTCGGGGGTCGACACCCCGACATGCAGCGCCTCCGCCAGCCGCAAATACTTCTCTCGGTCAAAACCCCGGGCACTGGACAGCAGTACGGCCAGCCCGCCCATGAAGAAACCGGGGCCATGCTTTCGCCAAACGGAAGGCTCGGCATTGCCGGACGCGCAGAGATCCAGAAGTTTGTCCTCATCTTCCCGGCCGAATGTTCCGGGCCATTGGCCTCCGCTGGACTCCATGGCTGGTACAGCGGTCAAGGTGTATTCAAGCGCCTGTGCAAGCGCCCCGAGCGTGCTCAGGCCGCACGACACCTGACCCTTCAGCCTCGAGAGCGTTTCCTTCGGCACGCCGGATGCCTTGGCCCAGGCTGCGTCGGTCGCATACCTCGCCCTGGCAGCGGGAGCCATGTCGTTCAGGAGCCGCGCAGGGGTCGTTGACATTACCATCAACCACTTATATGCCTTGTTGACACTAATGTCAACGGCATGCAGTGCAAGGGAATGACCGGCTTGCTGGCCAGACATGGGGCGGCAATACGAAAAACAGGAACGGCTAGCGCTCCCGCCCCGCTTCCTGGAAGGCCTTCTGCACCGGCGAGAGGAGGTATTCCAGCACCGTGCGGGTGCCGAGGTGGATTTCCGCGGCGACCTGCATGCCCGGCGTCAGGCGGTATTTGACGCCATCGGCATCCAAGGTCTGGCTTTTCAAGTTGACCAGC
>JBGPPD010000267.1:0-3528 GCA_041488375.1 Gammaproteobacteria bacterium
GGGCGAGAGGGAGATGAATTTGCGGCAGTGCGCGTCGAGGCGGTCGAGCTGCTTGCGCACCGCCCTCTCCGAGGGTTCGCGGTAGAGGGACCTGAGCGATGCGACGCTGTTGATTTCCGGCATGGGCTGGTCACGTTCCGGCTGGAGGAGTAGGAACTCCGAATGCTACCGCGCGTCCTGCTGCAGATATTTGTGGACGAACGCGATCGCCATGCTGCCCTCGCCGACCGCGGAGGCAACGCGCTTGACCGGGCTCAACCTCACATCCCCGCAGGCGAAAACACCGGGGACACTCGATTCGAGGAGGTAGGGATCGCGGCTGTGCGACCAGTGCCCGGCCTTCACCACGTCGTCGCCGGTCAGGACATAGCCG
Source organism: Gammaproteobacteria bacterium (assembly GCA_041488375.1). Lineage (GTDB taxonomy): Bacteria > Pseudomonadota > Gammaproteobacteria > Burkholderiales > SG8-39 > JAABQT01. Next base: position 374 of record JBGPPD010000267.1, read on the forward strand.
CGCCCATCGCGCGTGATCTCCGCCGGCAGCCACCCGGTCTCCGCGTCGGCTCCAATGAAGATGAAAAGGCCGCCGCAGTCGTGGCGGCTCACCCTCCCGCTCCCGGCATCGCGTATGTCGATCGCGGCCAGGTGGGTGTCGCCGTGAGCGGCGACCACTTCCGAGCGCAGGCGCACCTTCACGTTCGATTTGCCGCCGAGCTGGTCGACGAGGTAGCGGGACATGCTCTTCTCCAGGGAATCGCCCCGGACGACGAGCGTCACCGTGCGCGCATGATTGGCGAAATACAAGGCGGCCTGGCCGGCGGAGTTTCCGGCACCAATGAGGTGGACGTCGAGTCCGTGGGCCGCACTCGCTTCGCTGCGCGCCGCCCCATAGTAGATACCCTTGCCGCTGAGCCGGTCGAAGCCCTCGATCGCGAGGCGGCGCCACGTCACGCCGGTTGCAAGGATGATGGTCCGCGTCTGGACGACATCGCCGCCGTCGAGGTAAATCTGGCGCGTTTTCGGGTCGATGCGAGCGACAGAGCGCGTGACCAGGATCTCCGCCCCGAGCCGCCGTGCCTGCTTGAGTGCCCGGCTCGCGAGTTCGTCGCCCGAGACGCCGCTGGGGAAACCGAGGTAGTTCTCGATGCGCGAGGACGTCCCTGCCTGGCCGCCGGGTGCTTCGCGCTCCACCACGAGGGTGCGCAGTCCCTCGGATGCGCCGTATACCGCCGCCGCGAGACCTGCCGGCCCGCCGCCGATGATTGCGGTGTCGTATTCAGCAAAGCGTGCGCTCGTTTGAAGGCCAAGACGCATGGCAAGGTCGCGCGTCGCTGGTCGACTGAGGAGCGTCCCGTCGGCCAGCTTCAGCACAGGGCAATCTTCATCCGCGGGACGGGTTCCGGGCCAACGCGTTGGCAGGTCGGGTGCATCGGGCGTCATCCAATCGTGGGAAATCTGGTTGCGCGCGAGGAACTGGCGCAACTCACTGCAGGCGTTGTCCCAGCGGTGACCGACCATGGTGACGCGCGGCTTGGGCGTCTCGGCCGCAATGCCCTGCATGCCGCCGAGGCGCTCGCGCGCCAGTGCGGCGACCTTCAGGGAAATCTCGGGCGATGCCGCCGCGATCGCGTAATACTCCCGGATTTCCACGCGCATGACGCGAGAGGGTTCCGACGCCCGATACCCTCCGTAGAGCGGCGTGCCTATGGCGATCGGCAGTTCGCCGAAAATGGCGCCGACGGTGCGCCAACCCAGGGTGCGCTCGACCCCGTCGAACAGTTTGACGACCTCCATCTTGCCGGCGAGAACCGCGAACAGCGCGCGTTCCTCCCCGCCCTCATGCGCGGCGTATTCCCCGGCAGCGAGGCGCAGGTCGGCGGAGGTCCGCGCGAGTCGCTCGAGTTCGGGCGCTGCGAGCGTCGAGAACAGCGGAATTGCGCGGACGTCGTCGATCGTCAGCATGGTTCGGTTGGAAGCACGAAGAGGGAGCAGACCACAAATCAAAGATTACACACTTATCCTGGTCCGGCAAAAGCAGCGCGGGCAAACCCCGCGATCCCCCGTCAGCCCGGGGCCGGGCGCACAGTCCGATTGCTCCAGAGCTGCATGAGCTCCAGCAGGCCATCGGGCTGCGTTGCGTACCGTGCAACGCCCTCCGGGAGCTCGAACCAGGGCTGCGCGCTCTTGGTCCAGAGGTGCGCGATCGGGCGCAGCCAGGAGGTGTCGTCCAACGTTCCGGGCCGCACGACGGCGAGTCGAGGCGGGTTCTGCGGCTCCGACCACAGGCGCGTGTTGCACCGGATGCAGACGCGGCCGTGGCGCAGCCGGTTGTCGTGGCCCGAAGAAATCTGCAATGCGGCGTCTCCGTGCGTGACTTCGATCGCCGAGCGGTCGACCCACAGCGACAGTCCGAACGCGCTGCCGCTGCGCTTCTGGCAGTCGGTGCAATGGCAGGCGTAGAAGGTGAGCGGCTCCTGCGTGATGCGGTATTGCACCGCCTCGCAGAAGCAGCGGCCGCTGTAGGGAGGGGCCATGGCCCGGCTCAGCGAACGGTCACTTCAGCTCGACCTCGACGAAGCGGAACTCGTAGGCATTCGCATTGATCACGTTGTGCGCGACGCCCTTGGGGCGCGAGTACGACACGCCCGCCTGGAGCTCGACTTCGCGCACGCCTTCGGGTTCCTCCAGCCGGAGCCTGCCGGTGGTGAGCGGCACCACGACGTAGTCGTGAGCATGGACATGGTGGCCGGTCTCGGCGCCCGGCGCAAAGCGCCATTCGGTGACGACGACGCGGTCGGTTTCGACCTGGGGATGCGCAGTGGCCTTCATGGGGGAAGTTTACGACGCGCGAGCCCCTCGCAGGAGAAGCGGTTTATCCTGCGCGAGGAGCGTACGTTTCCCGAAAGCGTGGAGGGCCCATGATTGCCGTGATTTTCGAAGCCGTGCCCCAACCCGGCAAGAAAGACGCCTACCTCGACGCCGCCGCGCGCCTGCGGCCGCTGCTCGAGAAGACGGACGGCTTCATCTCGATCGAGCGCTTCGAAAGCCTGACGCAGCCGGGCAAGATCCTTTCGCTGTCCGTCTGGCGCGATGAGGAGGCGGTACGGCAATGGCGCAACGTGGAAGAGCACCGCCGCATCCAGGGCGCGGGCCGCAATTCGATCTTTGCCGACTACCGGCTGCGCGTGGCCGCGGTGCTGCGCGACTACGGGCTGAACGACCGGGCGCAGGCGCCGGAGGATTCGCGCCGGGCCCACACCGGCTGAGCGCTAGCCCGCAGCCGCCTGCTCGAAGAAGGCCTCGCGGTCTGCTTCCATCAGTGCGCGGCGAGGAAGTCCTGCATCGCCCTGGTGAACGCGGCCGGCTGCTCGAGGTTCGACAGGTGTGCCGCCTGCGGGATCATGACCAGTTTCGATCCCGGCGCATTGCGATGGATCTCCTCGGCCATCGCCGGCGGCGTGCCGGGATCCTGCTCGCCGCAGATCACCAGCACCGGCGCCTTGATCTCCTTCAGGCGCGCGGTGAGGTTGATCTTCGGGATGGCGTGGCAGCAGCCGACGTAGCCTGCGACCGGGGTGGAGGCGATCAGCTTGCCGATCGCCGCAACCGGCGCCGGGCTCGACTTGCGAAAGCCTTCGGTGAACCAGCGCGCCAGCGTCGACTCGACCA
>JBGPPD010000268.1:0-3520 GCA_041488375.1 Gammaproteobacteria bacterium
AGAAGGGATAGTTCTCGGCCGCGATCTGCGCCTTGGTGAGCGCATTGAAGAGCGTGGATTTGCCGACGTTCGGCAGGCCCACGATGCCGCACTTCAGACTCATTTCTTGCTGCCGGTGAGGCCCTTGAAGAAGCCCTTCAGCCCACCCTCGGCCTTGGCTTCCTGTTTCGGCTGCGGCGCTGCCGCTTCGGCTTTCTTCGCCTCGGGCTTCCTGGCCTCAGGTTTTTTCGGCTCGGGCTTCTTTTCCTCCGGCTTCTTCTCCTCCGCCTTCTTCGCCACGACCGGCTTATCCTGGCTGTGCAGCTTCAGCATCGCCGCCTGCGCGTCGCCTGCCAGCATCAGCGGCAGCACTTCGAGCGAGCGCGCGATCGCGCCTTCGATAGCCTCGCGCTCCTCCGCGGGCGGCTTCTCCAGCACGTAATCCGCGCCCGAATCCTTGTCCGCCGGCCGGCCCACGCCCAGGCGCAGCCGCCAGTACTCGTGCGAGCCCAGGCGCTGCGAAATGTCGCGCAAGCCGTTGTGGCCGGAGATGCCGCCGCCCTGCTTGAGGCGCGCGGTGCCCGACGGGAAATCGAGCTCGTCGTGCACCACCAGGATCTCCTCGGCCGGGATCTTGAAGAACCCGGCGAGCATCTGCACGGCGCGGCCGGAAGCGTTCATGAAGGTCTGCGGCAGCACCAGCCACAGGCCCGCGTCGCGCGCCACCAGCGCCTGGTAGTGGTTGTCCTTCTTCAGGACCATGCCCCGGGCGAGGGCGAAGCGCTCCACCAGCCAGAACCCGGCGTTGTGGCGGGTACGCTCGTACTCCTTGCCCGGGTTGCCCAGGCCGACGATGAGGCGGATCTTGGCCAGCGGTTACTTCTTGTCTTTTTTGTCGGCCGCTTTTTCCGCGCCCTTGTCGCCCGCCTTCGCCTTGTCGCCCGCGGCGGCTTCGTCCGCCTTTTCGGGTGCGGCCTGCGCGGTGGTGGGCACGTCGGCCGCAGCGGGAACCGCCTCGGTGGCCGCGACTTCCTCCTCGACGATGAGCGCCGGCAGGATGCAGGTCGCCACCACGGGGTTCTCGTCCTTGTGCAGCGTCGACTCGACGCCCTTGGGCAGCACCAGGTCCCTGGCGTGCACCGACTTGCCGACCGACAGGTCGATCAGGTCCACCTCGATGAATTCGGGCAGGTCGTCGGGCAGGCAGGTGATGTCGAGCTCGTTCAACACGTGGCTCACCACCCCGGCCTGGTCCTTCACGCCCTGCGACTTCTCGGCGTTGACGAAGTGCAGCGGCACCTTCATGTGGACCTTCTTGTCCTTGGAGACGCGCTGGAAATCCACGTGCTGCACCAGCGCCTTGAACGGGTGCATGTTGAAGGCGCGCAGCAACACCTGCTCGGCGCCGCCTTCCAGCTTCAGCGTCAGGATCGAGGCGTGGAACTTCTCGTTGGTCAGGTTGCGGTACAACTCCTTGTGGTCGAGCTCGATGTTGAGCGCTCCCCGGTCTCCGCCATACACGATGCCCGGCACCCTGCCCGAGCGGCGCAGGCGGCGGCTCGCACCCGTGCCTTGCACCTTGCGCTGGGAAGCGCTGATTTCGATTTTCATGAACTGCTCCTCGTTGATCCGCCGGGCCCGCGACCAGGCACCGGCGGGGTTGGTAAAGTGAACAATGTCATTCGATGAACAGGGAACTCACCGAGTCCTCGTTGAAGATGCGCAGGATCGTCTCCGCCAGCAGCCCCGCCACCGACAGCTGGCGGATCTTCTTGCAGGCGCGCGCGTCCTCGCGCAGCGGAATGGTGTCGGTCACCACCAACTCGTCCAGGTCTGAGCTGGCGATGCGCTCCACCGCCGCGCCCGAGAGCACCGGGTGCGTGCAGTAGGCCACCACCTTGGTGGCCCCCTCTTCCTTCAACACCTGCGCGGCCTTCACCAAGGTGCCGGCGGTGTCCACCATGTCGTCCATGATCACGCAGGTGCGGCCCTTCACCTCGCCGATGACGTTCATCACCTCCGAGACGTTGGCGCGCGGCCGGCGCTTGTCGATGATCGCCAGGTCGGATTCCAGCCGCTTGGCGAGCGCGCGCGCGCGCACCACGCCGCCGACGTCCGGCGACACCACGATCAGGTTCTCGTAACGCTGCTTCCACACGTCCCCGAGCAGCACTGGCGCCGCGTAGACGTTGTCCACCGGCATGTCGAAAAAACCCTGGATCTGGTCGGCGTGCAGGTCCATGGTCAGCACGCGCGCCACGCCCACCGAGGTGAGCATGTTGGCCACCACCTTGGCGCTGATGGCGACGCGCGCCGAGCGCGGGCGCCGGTCCTGGCGCGCGTAGCCGAAGTAGGGGATCGCGGCGGTGACGCGCGCGGCCGAGGAGCGCTTGAGCGCGTCCACCATCACCAGCAGCTCCATCAGGTTGTCGTTGGTCGGCGCGCAGGTGGACTGCAGCACGAACACGTCCTTGCCGCGCACGTTCTCCATGATCTCGATCATCACCTCGCCGTCGGAGAACTTGCCGACGATGGCGCGTCCGAGCGACAGGTTGAGGTGCTTGGCCACCTCCTGCGCCAGGCGCGGCGTGGCGTTGCCGGCGAACACCATCAGGCGATCCATCGCCGAGGCCGGGGAGTTGGCGAGTCTGTTCACCGGAGCGCGCCCCCGGCCAGGAAATGGCTGGGGAGGAAGGATTCGAACCCTCGAATGGCGGAATCAAAATCCGCTGCCTTAACCAACTTGGCGACTCCCCAATGGATCAAATTCATCGGTCAGTATCCGTACAGCGGGTGCCGGTCCAGGCCCCGCGCGACAAAGCCGCGCATCGCGCCGGGCAACTCGCCCAGCGTCGCGCGCGCCTCCACTTCCGTTGCGAACTCTGCGAACACGCAAGCCCCCGACCCCGTCATCCGCGCCTGCGGTCGGCGCGCCCGCAGCCACTGCAGGTGCGCCGCAATCGCCGGCCTGCGCCTGAGCGCCACGGCCTCAAGATCGTTCGCGCCGAGGCCGGAGAAAAAGGGCGGTATTTTGAGCGGTTTAGTATTTCGTGTCAATGCGTTATCGCTGAAAACGTCGGCGGTGGAAAGCGCTGTCGGAGGCACCAGCACCAGGTACCACGCCGCGGGCAGCGCGAGCGCGGTCAACTGCTCGCCGATGCCTTCGCCCAGCGCATTCTCGCCGAACACGAAGAACGGCACGTCGGCGCCCAGCTGCGCCGCCAGCGACTGCAACTCGCTGCGGGCGAGATCCGCGCCCCAAAGGCGGTTCAGCACGATCAGCGCGGTGGCCGCATCCGAGGAGCCCCCGCCCAGGCCGCCTGCGATCGGCAGGTTCTTCTCCAGCGCGAGGTCGGCGCCTTGCCGGGTGCCGCAGTGCCGCTGCAGCAGTCGCGCCGCACGCACGCACAAATCCTCCTCCACCGGCACGCCGGGCAGGGGATCGTGGCGCCGGATCTCGGCGTCGCCGCGCAGCCCGATACCGACCCGGTCGCCGCGCTCGATCAGGCGAAACACCGTCTGCAGGAGGTGATAGCCGTCG
>JBGPPD010000269.1:0-3501 GCA_041488375.1 Gammaproteobacteria bacterium
ACAGCCGCGCGTCCCGGGCCTCGTCCCACGGGTCAACGTCGGGGATCCCGTAGTACGCGCCGCCGCGCTGCACGAAGAGGGCCGCCACCATCGGAAGCCTGGAAGTAGCTCGACCGTCCAGCCCGATCGGTGAGCGGTCGCAGGGCTGGGCCGGTTGAGCGAGGCTTCTGAAGGCAGCTTCACCGTCCGTCATGGCTTGTCACTCCCGGTAGCGGGTGACGAGAGGGTTAGGACCCACCAGTCCATTCCTTCCACGCCGGCAGGAATAAGGCGCCCCGCTACCGTGAGCGCTTCCTGGGTATCGGTGAGCAGGGACAGCCCACCGTCGTGCCGCACACCGGGCCGACCCGGGACCTCGTACGCGAACTGCATCCAGAACGACTCCAGCCACTCCAGTTCCCGCCGTTCTGCCTCGAGAGCTCGGTCGTAGGCGGCGTTCCGCTGCGCCATCATCTCGGACCGAGATTCCGCCAGCTCCATGACCCTCTTCTCTGCCTCGAGAGCTCGGGCCTCTGCCAGGTTGCGTGCCGCCTTGGCGCGCGTGACCTCACGGCTGCGGTTCCCGGCCCACTCGAGGATGCTTTCGATATCATCAACCGTCATGTCCGCCAACCACTCAGGCAGCGCGAGCGCCTGCACATCCTCGAGCCATTCGGCGTGGTCGCTCATGGTCCTGTCTCCTCTCCGAGGGCTCGGCGGGCTGGCTTCGGCCTCGCAGACCTCAACGCAGCGATCACGCGCTGCCGCTTGTGGGCAGGGTCGAAAACCAGTTGCACGTAGGCTCTGACGACCCGGGCCGCCGCCAGGCAGTCCTCATCGTCGCGCGGTCCGTGCGTGAGCCGGTCGAGCAGCTCGATCTCCGGTAGCGGCCAGGTCTCGCTGTCGATGACGACCGACGTGACTCGAGTGCCCGGGATGACGCGGACGCCCTTCATGGCTCCCCCGTAGCCCGAGAGAGGGCGGCTCGGGCGAGCTTGTGGCAGCACATGCCTTCCCACTCGATCGCGCTGCACGTGCAGTCCTGTATGGTCGCGAAGTAGAACAGTGCCCCCTCAAGCTCAGCGACCCTACGCCTCAACTCCTCGCACCCAGCACATGGAGGACAGGCGACGTGGCAGGTCATGCGTCATCCGAGCCGGGCTCGCGTTCGGGGGTGGGGTCCTCGGCCGGCGGCGTCTCCGCCGGCGCGGTGGGCTCAGTCGCCTTCCCGTTCGTGGCCGCAGCCGGGCCCCGCGTGGTCGTGTTCGACAACTTGACCGTGAACGGCTTTTTCCTCGGGAGCTTGATCTCTACGTCGATCGGCACGGGCAGGTCGGGGCTCCCCTTCACGCGCACGCCGAGTTCCTGGCCCTTCCCGACCTGGACCATCGTTGCGTACAGCGTCACGCGCTTGCCCACCCACATCGCCGGGTCCGTGCCGTACATCGCGGCGAGGCAGTAGCAGGTCGTTTTGCACATGAGCCACGGCTTCGCTTTGATGTCCCACGTGACGATTGGCAAGCTCTTCGTCTTGCCGGCGTCGTCCTCCATGGACGTCGCCTCCACCTTCGCGATCTTCGCGGTGAAGGTCTTGCCCTTGAAATCCGCGCCGGCCAGGTAGTTACCGCCGGAGAACAGTTCTTTCCAGTGCGCCATTGGTTAACCCTCGCCTGCGAGCTCTGTAACGGTGGCCCCTTCGCTCTCTTCCGGCCCGAACGCCCACGGTGGGAGGACCAACGGGCATTCCCCTTCACCGAACATCCCAGGCCACTTTCCTGACGCGGCACACTCCACGACACGATCCATCAAGCGATGCAGTTCCTCCTCGCCCGCGTAAAGCGCGTCCTCGTCCAGCGAGAACACGCCCACGTCGTAGGGTGGGTCGCTCTCCACCACCATGAACTTGACCGGCGCATCGATGCCGTTCGCGCGCAGGCCCTCGCGGTAGCTGGCGAGCTGGCAGTGATAGCCGTACCGCACGACCGAGTTGGCGAACCGGCGCGGGTCAAGCTGGCCGTCCGTCTTGAGGTCGCACAACATTGAGTTGAGCCAGTCGATGCGCCCCTTGCACGTGAGCCCTGTTCTCGGGTCCTTCCACACGATCGTCTTCTCCGCCTCGCCGTACTCGAGCAGGTGCCGCGCAACCGGGTGAGCCCGCACGGAATCGCGGATCCCAAGGCACATCGCCATCTCGTCTCGCTTCAGGATCGTGCGGCCCTCGTTCTCGGTTTCGAACGCATCCCACTCTTTGCCGCGCCGCACCTTGCCGCCGAAGACCGCTACGGTGGCTGGGAAGAGGTCGGGCTCCAACACCGCCGTATGCACTGCGCGGCCGAGGCGAAAGAACGGCGTGTCCTCTCGCGGGTGGGTGAGGCGGTACTGATAGTGCTTCGGGCTGCGCCGCATCTCTTTCAAGACGCTCCACCGCACCGCTTGTACTGCTTCGTACTCCGCGTAATCCATATCAACTCCCCGTCAAGTATCGGCCCAGGGCTCGCAAGGAGGGTGAGTCCCGGGCCGCCCCACGGTCAGCCGCACGATGCGGCGCCGCGGGGAAGGTTCCACCATGCAACGGTTTCGTTCGCCCTGATCGCCGCGGCCAGCTCCTCGTCGCTGCCCAGGATGCAGCCCGCACACTCGGGCTCAGGGTCCGCGTCAGTACAGGCAGAGCACACGAGGTCGAGGGCGGTGTCCTCCTGCTCGTAGCGGAGGAGGAGGGGGTCGAGGTGGGGGATGGCGCTCACGCGGCACACTCCACTCTCCAGCGCGGCAGCTTCTTGAGCGTCGACTCGAGCTTCTTGTTCTGGGCGTCCCTGGCGGCGTCCCAGGCGGCGGCCGTGGCGGCGGCCGTGGCGGCGGCCGTGGCGGCGTCCCTGGCGGCGTCCCAGGCGGCGTCCCTGGCGGCGTCCCAGGCGGCGTCCCTGGCGGCGGCCGTGGCGGCGTCCCTGGCGGCGTCCCTGGCGGCGGCCCAGGCGGCGTCCCAGGCGGCGTCCCTGGCGGCGGCCAGCTCCTCGTCCGTAGCCTTTCCGTCGAGCCACGCGAGTTTCACGTCGAGCGCAGCCCAGCACCGCGGATCCGGCTCCCGCTTCGCCTTGCGCTCCCGTAGCAGCGCCTCACGCGCGCACCACACCGCGAATTCGTGCAAGGTCCGTGTTGCGTCTGCCATCCACAGCACGGTGCGCTCGGATGCGGCGAGCTTGTCCTTCTGCTCGCTCATCTCACCCGAGAGCCGCACGCGGCAGATGAGATCGCCAGGCGCGTTGTCGAGTGCATCGATCGCGCGCCGCGACGCATGGAGGCCACGACTACAACACGCGAGCGGTGGGTCTACCTTGAGCGTCTCTCCGACACGGACTATCCGTCCGTCGCCGTGTGGCAGCTTCGGCTCCTGGCCCGGCGAAGGCTTCTCGCAGAACCACCAACCGAGGACCCGGTGCGCTTTCACGACGTCGCCCCCAGCGCCGCGTACTTGATGACGTGGATCCGCCGGGCGCGCCGGAGGTAGGTGGTGAAGCTCTTGTC
>JBGPPD010000270.1:0-3480 GCA_041488375.1 Gammaproteobacteria bacterium
CCGGAAAGAAAAGTCCTCTATCTCATCTGGAAAGACCCCTGGATGACAGTGTCGCGCGACACCTACATCTCGCGCACATTGAGCTTGTTCGGGATGCAAACGCTGCCGACCGAGACTGGTGAACGCTACCCCGAGCTTGAAGAACTGTGTTTGGACGGAATCGACTACGTGCTGCTCTCCTCGGAGCCCTACCGGTTCCAGGAGCCACACCGAGCCGAGGTCAGCCGGCTCACCGGCAAGCCGGCATTCCTCATCGACGGGGAGATGACCTCCTGGTACGGCCCGCGCGCAATCGCCGGCCTCGCCTATCTCGCTGGCTTCGCCAGGCGCTGCATGACGTAGGACCCGGGTGCATCCTCGATGGCGTGCGAGGGGATGCGCGCCGGCACTTTGTCGCCGCCGTTCTGCTGCTCCATCCAGCGCTGCCAGTCCTCCCACCAGGAACCCGGGTGCTGGGCGGCGCTCTCCAGCCACTCCTCGGCAGTCGGAGGAAACGAATCGTTCGTCCAGTAGTGATACTTCTTCGCCGCCGGCGGGTTGACGATGCCGGCGATGTGGCCTGACCCGCCCAGCACGAAGCGCACCGGGCTGCCGAGGTACTTCGCACCCTTGTAGGTGGTTTTCCACGGCGCGATATGGTCCTCCGCCGTGGAAATGAAGTAGGCGGGCACCTTGACCGTGGAAAGGTCCATCGGCACGCCCGCGAGCTCGATGCCGCCCGGCACGCCGAGCAGGTTCTTGAGGTACATGTTGCGCAGGTAAAAGCTGTGCATGCGCGCCGGCATGCGCGTGGCATCCGAATTCCAGTACAGCAGGTCGAAGGGGAACGGGTCCTTGCCCATCAGGTAATTGTTGATGACGAAGGACCACACCAGGTCGTTGGCGCGCAGCAGGTTGAAGGTGGAGGCCATTTCCGAGCCTTCCAGGTAGCCGCGCTCGTCCATGCGCCGCTCGAGGTTCCGCACCTGCGCCTCGTCGATGAACACGCCGAGCTCGCCGGGCTGCGAGAAATCGAGCAGCGAGACGAAGAAGGTGGCGCAGCCGACGCGCGCATCGCCCTTGGCCGCGAGCCAGGCGAGCGCGGTGCCGAGCAGCGTGCCGCCGAGGCAATAGCCGATGACGTTGAGCTTGTCCTCGCCGGTCGCCTTTTGCACCGCCTCCATCGCGGCGAGCGCCCCTTCGGTGAGGTAGTCGTCGAAGCCCTTGCCAGCCAGCTCGCGGTCCGGGTTGACCCAGGACACCACGAACACCGTGTGCCCCTGGTCCACCGCCCACTTGATGAAGCTGTTCTTCTCGCGCAGGTCGAGGATGTAGTACTTGTTGATCCAGGGCGGGATGATGAGCAACGGCCGGCGGAACACCTGCGAGGTGGCGGGCTGGTACTGGATGAGCTGCAGCAGCGCGTTCTGGAACACCACCTTGCCCGGCGTGGTGGCGACGTTCCTGCCGAGCTGGAACGCCTCCTCGTCGGTCATGCTGATGCGCAGCTGGCCCTCGCCCTTCTCGATGTCGGCGAGCAGGTTGTTCAGCCCCTTGATCAGGTTCTGCCCGCCCGAGGCGAGGGTTTCGCGCAGCACCTGCGGGTTGGTGGCGGCGAAATTCGAAGGCGCCAGCGCATCCACGTACTGCCGCGTGAAGAAGGCGATCTTCTTCTGCGATTCCTCGGGCAGGCCCTCGACCCCGCCCACGGCGTGCTGGATATGGCGCGCCGCGATCAGGTAGGACTGCTTGAGGTAGTCGAAGACGAAATTGCCGGACCAGTCCGCGTCCTTGAAGCGCGCGTCACCCTTGGCCGGCTCGGCCACCGGAGGCGCCTCCTGTCCCATCATTTTCATCCAGGTCGAGTGCCAGAGCCGCATCGAGTCGACCCAGTAATTGATCGACGCCGCCGCCAGGGCGCTCGGGTCCATCAGCGTATGCGACCACAGGTCCATGTAGGCGCGCGCGACGCCCAGCTCGTCCTTCACCGCCGAGGAGAGCGCCTGCTCGAATTGCTTGTGCCCGAATTCCCTGAGGATGCGCGAGGAGCGCTCGGCCACCTCGCGCAGCACGCGCGCCCGTTCCTCGCGGCTCACGCCGTCACTGCGCTCTGCCATGCCTCCTCCTTGACGGGAGCGAAGCGCGCCACGCCGTCCGCGCCCACGGCGCGCCGCAGCCTGCCGGCGCGCTCCAGGAAATGCAGGTGGGCGATCGCCTCTCCCATGGCGAAGAACATCTGGTGCGTGTCCAGCGTCCTGCGGAACAGCACTTGCAGCACGTCGGCGGCGCAGCGCGGCGCCTCCGCGCAGGCCTCGACCAGCGCGTCCAGGCGCTCGGCGTGATGCTTTTCCAGCTCCTCGACGCGCAGGTGGGCGCCGCGGAACGGCAGGCCGTGGGACGGCAGCACGAGGGTGTCCGGGGCGAGCTCGCGGTAGCGCCGGATCGATTCCAGGAACTGGCCGAGCGGATCGCCCTCCGGGTCGACCGGCCAGACGCTGACGTTGGTCGAGATGCGCGGCAGCAGCATGTCGCCCGAGATGGCGAGGCCCAGCTCCTCGCAGTGCAGCGACGCGTGCTCCGGGGCGTGGCCGTAGCCGGCGATCACGCGCCAGGCGCGAGCGCCGATGGCCAGGCGCTCGCCGTCCATGATGCGCCGATAGCTGTCGGGGAACTCGGGCACCTGGCGCCGGTAGAGGTTGCCGCGCATCTCCATCTGCGCGTGCCGCGCATCGTCCAGGCCGTTGGCGCGGAACAGCGCCAGCGTCGCGCCCGGCACGTAGCCGCCGACGCCGTGGCGCACCGCGTGCGTGGTGAGGTACTCGGCCTGGGTCATCCAGAGCGGCGCGCCGAAGCGCGCGCACAGCCATCCGGCGTTGCCCGCATGGTCCGGGTGATAGTGCGTCACCAGCACGCGCTTCACCGGCTTGGCGCCGATCACCCCCGCGAAAATCTTCTCCCACAGCGCGCGCGTCGGCTCGTCGCCCAGGCCGGTGTCGACCATGCTCCAGCCGCCCTCGTCCTCCAGCAGCCAGAGATTGATATGGTCGAGCGCGAACGGCAGCGCCATGCGCAGCCAGTGCACGCCGGGCGCGACCTCGCGCGCGGTGCCGGGCGCAGGCGCATCCTTGAATGGAAACTCGAGGGAAGACACGAAGGTAACCTGGGCTAGAATCAGCCGCACCCTACCATGCTGGAAATCGAAAAGGAACGCGCCGACGCGGAGTACTCGATCGGCGAGCTGGCCACGGAGTTCGACGTCACGCCGCGCGCCATCCGCTTCTACGAGGCCGAAGGGCTGCTCGCGCCGCGGCGCGACGGCCAGCGCCGCATCTACACGCCGCGCGAGCGCACGCGCCTCAAGCTCACGCTGCGCGGCAAGCGCCTGGGGCTCACGCTCTCGGAGATCCGCGACCTGATCGACATGTACGAGCCCGGGCGCGACGAGCGCCCGCAGCTCGAGCGCTTCCTCGCCGTGCTGGAGGCGCACAAGGCGGCGCTGCA
>JBGPPD010000271.1:0-3475 GCA_041488375.1 Gammaproteobacteria bacterium
GTAAGTTGGGGTGGATGACGGGATTCGAACCCGCGGCCTCCAGGGCCACAAGCATTCTCACGGTCCGTAGCGCATGCAGCATCACGTCCTCCCACTCAACCCCGGAACACTCTCGCGCCCCGCGCCAGTTGCGGTCCGGATGGCTCCTTGAGGTCGTCCATACTATACCATACGATACTATCCGCTGCGCGGTTCAGTCTCGCTGCGGAGACGCTGTGGCGGGAGGGTGGTCGTGGCCAGGGCCGACAGGACGCTCGTAATGACCGACGCGTGGGCGATAGCCGTCCGGGCCGAGTCCCAGGCCGTCGACTGGCGCGATCGTCGGCAGGCGGGCCTGGTGCTGCGGGTGGAGGCCAGTGGGCGCAAGACCTGGGTCGTGCGGTACGTGTTCGACGGCCGTGAGCGCCGCTTCCGGATCGGTCCCTACCCGGACGTCACCCTCGCGCGCGCGCGCAAGCGGGCCAGGGCGATCGTCGGCCGGGTCAGTGACGGGGTCGATCCCCAGGGCGAGCGCACCCAACGCCGGGCGGGCGAGACGGTCGAGGAGGTGGCGGCGGCCTGGCTCAAGGCGGAGGACACGAGGAGCTGGCGGCCGCGCTCGAGGGCTGGCTTCGAGGCGCACCTCCGCCTCCGGATCCTGCCGCGGCTCGGGCGACTGAAGCTGGCCGAGGTCCGGCAGAAGGACGTCCAGGACCTGCTCGACGACGTGGAGCGGGTGGTGACCCGGAACCGGACCCTCGAGACGGCCGGGATGCTCTTCGCCTGGGGCGTGTCGCGCGGGATGCTCCCGACCTCGCCCTGCGCCGGCATCGCCAAGCTGCGCGAGCGGCCTCGGACGCGCACCCTCACCGACGCGGAGATCCGCCAGGTCCTGGTCGCCTTCGACGGGACGCGCTTCGGGCGCTACGTGCGCCTGCTCTTCCTCACGGGCGCGCGCCGCGACGAGGCCTTGCGCGTGCGGCGCTCCGACGTCGACGTGGACCGCGCCGTATGGACGGTCCCGCCCGACGTGGAGAAGAGCGGCGAGACCCGCACCGAGGCCCGGAAGGTCGCGCTCTCCGCGGCGGCGCTCGAGCTGCTGGCCGCCCAGGCCGCGGCAGGCGGCGGGCGCGCCTACTACTTCACGGGCCCGCGCGGGGAGCGCCTGAACCGGAACGCGCCCAAGCCCGTCATCTACCGCCTGAAGGGGATGAGTGACAACGGGACCAGGCCGAGCACGCACAAGCTCGCGAAGCCGCGCCCGGCCGTGATCCCCGAGGACTTCCGCCTCCACGACATTCGCCGGACAGTGGCCGATCGGATGCTCAACGACCTGGGCCTGAGCGCCTACGCCGTCGACGTCGGCGTGCTGGGGCATGCGAAGCCCAAGCTCCTTGGGACGTACGCGCCGGGGGTCCCGCTGAAGGAGCTGCGCGCGGCGATGGAGACGTGGGCGGCCGAGCTCGGGAGGATCCTCGCCGTCAAGGGCGGCTAGGGTCGGACCTCGGTGAAGGTCCAGGCGACGCCAGTGGAGTTCGTGATCTCCGTGACCCCGCCCGTCGTCGTGTAGGTCCCCTCGAAGTGCGGGCCGTCCGGCCACGACGTCCCCAGCAGCTCGTTGACGATCAGGCGCCCGCCGATCTTCACGATGAAGTTGGTCGAGCGGCCCGGGTAGTCGCCCGTGATGCGGACGCGCGCGACGGTGGTCGGCATGTCGAAAACGGTATCCCCCGAGCCTGCCGCGGTGAACAGAGGGCGGGGGACGGTCGTCGTCGTGGTCGTCGTCGGGGGCGCGACCGCGGTCGGGGAACTGCTCCCGCTACCGCACGCCGGCAGCAGGACGAGGACACCCAGGGCGAGCAGCTTGCGCATGGGACCTCCCTGAAGGGATCGGCAACGTATACGCCCAACCCGCTGAACGGTCAAGCCAAGAC
Organism: Gammaproteobacteria bacterium; assembly: GCA_041488375.1. Lineage (GTDB taxonomy): Bacteria > Pseudomonadota > Gammaproteobacteria > Burkholderiales > SG8-39 > JAABQT01. The sequence continues at coordinate 1,914 of JBGPPD010000271.1, forward strand.
ATGACGCCGGATGGCAGGGTCACGCCCGTAGGCTCTTTCCGTTTTGGAAGAGGACGCGGAACGGATACCATGGCCACCTCGCGTCAATGCTTGGGACGGTGGCCCATGGGATGTCCCGCGTCCGTGGGGATTCCTCGCGCTGGCGGAGCGGCCTGCCTACGGCCGCTTCCTCTTCGCGTCCCTGAGCTTGTAGGCCGCGAGCAACGCCTCTGCCGACACCCGAGTCTCTCCGCTTTCCCAGCGCTGGTAGTTGCGAAACGAGGTCCCAACTGCGGCTGCCATCTTCTCCTGACTGAGGCCAAGATGGGCTCGGATTGCCGCTAGCTCGGACTTCGGTGTTTTCGGCACGGTCTAGACCCTACGCCAGAATTGACGTTTGTGTCAAGCACGCATCGGGGATTGACAGCTACGCCAGAACTGGCGTAGTCTCGCCTACGTCAGAAATGACGTACCGGAGAGCCTGATGCCAGCCCCGATAAGGATTCCGCCGCAAGCGATCGTCAACGCGCTGCTGAAGTGGCGCGGGAACGTTGTCGCTGCGGCCGGTGAGGTAGGCATGGCTCCCAATAGCATGTACGAGCGTATTGATCGGATGGGCCTCGACCTGGCCGCGCTGCGCAACAGCGGGGCCGGCCCTGTCACACCTATCACAGGGAACAAAGGTCAGGGCGGAGACCCGGTCTCAGGCTTCGCTGGAGGGAGGGCGAGTGCGCAGAAAAAGCCAGCGCAAGCCGGTCCCATCTTTCCCGCCGCGGGGCGTGAGCGCAGATTGGGCGGCGTGATGGCAAGCGCGACGACGGACGAGGCGGCCGAGGTCCCGATCAAGACCGCTCCGAAACGGCACCAGCCGCTCCGGCTTCGCCCCGATCTCCGCGAAGCTCTCCAGCGCGCGGCGTGGCAGCTCCAGGCGCACTTCCAGGTCGCGACCGACGAGAACCTGATCCTGGAGCAGCTCGTCGAAGAGTCGCTCGCGCCATTCGTGCAGTCGAAGTTGGAGCCGGCGTCGCCCGCCCGCCGGAAGAAGGCGGACAAGAACGGCGGGGGCACCGTCGAGTGACCGACCTCCGCAAGCCCGACCCCGCCATCGCCGCCGCCGAGATCGCGGAGGGCCTCGCCAGGATGTTCCAGTGGACGGGCGTCCCAGGCGAGGAGATCCGAGTCAACGAGGGCGCCCAGATGCTGGCGAACGGGATCGAGGAGGCGCTGCGCTTCCTCGATCCTGACAAGCCCGGCCCTGAGCTAGACACGGAGGACGGCACCGAATGACCGTCGTCCTCCTGAAGGACGCGTCGCCGGTGGGGACCTGGGACCGAGCCTCTTGGATCCGCATCGTCAGCCCCGACCCCGCGCTCATCGTACGCGTCTGGGGGACGGCGGGAAACCCCTACACGCCGGAGGAGCGGGCCCGCGTCATCTTCGGGCGGTGGCCATCGTGAGCCAGCTCGCCTCCCCGGCCCGGACGATGGAGATGGCCGGCGGCCTCTCGATCTCCACGATCCGCCGTCTCATCGAGGCCGGGGAGTTCCCGAAACCCGTCGTGCTCAGCCGCGACCGACACGGCA
>JBGPPD010000272.1:0-3460 GCA_041488375.1 Gammaproteobacteria bacterium
AACCACCGGACAGATTCCGGCAATCGAGAAAAACTACCCCGGCATTTTCAAACGTATGGCGCAAAACATGGCACCCTACATTGATAATGGTAGTCACGAAGTCGCGAGAGATATTCAAAACCAGACACACAACAAACGTAACGCCACACCCCCGGCGGGGTGGTCCCCACTTTTGTTGAATCGTTTCGTATTCGGTTCGAGAGCCTAACATGGCCTTGCCATCGTTACCATCATTGCCGAATTTGGGACAGTATCTCGATCCGTTCGGTTTACCAACGGCCCCGGCATCAGCGCCAAAGGGCAGCGGTTTTTCTTTGAACCCTTTCAGTGGTGATTTTTCAACTACGCGAATCGTTGCGTTTGTTGTGGGCTTTATGTTGGTAGGTATCGGTTTGTTAGGTCTGATTGCATCGGGTGCACTCTCAGCAGTTGAGGGTGTTCAAACTCACCCGGCGGTAAGACTCGCAGAGAAAGCGGGTGTAGCGTGAGACTCCAACAAATTTTACAATCCATTTTCGGTGGAAGATTTTCGATACCATCAAGAGGTCCGCAACGTGGGACTATGCAATCGTATCAAATGCCTTCGAACCTATCAACTCCGCATTTTATGTCTTATTCCGGTTCTGATTTCAGCGGAGATTATCACGCACTTTCAACCGGACCACTTCATGCCGGAAAAAATGCGGCGGCGGTTTTAGCAACTGAAATTCCGGCGGGGCATTTGTCGCTTGCCGTTCAACTGGGTGGAGGTAACCCCGGTTTACCCGAAAAGGGAAGTCTCATGTATCAAGATCTTGTTAATCGAGGTCTAATTCACCAAGGGCAATAGGAGGAAACAAAGTGGCACAAACGAGTAATCATCTTTCGGTGCTTTCAAAAGTTCTGAGTTATTTGGACCTTGCTGCTAGAGTGGGAGAAACTATTCCAGTGGCACACGTCAACGCAATTGCAACTCTTGTGGATGCTCTAATTACCGAACTACAAAACACGATACCATCAACGGCCCCGGCCCCGGCTCCGGTCGCTATGGCAACGGGTAGCGATCTTGTCATAATGCCCACAACCCCGGCCCCGGCTCCGGCCCCGATAGTGCCGGTGGGTTCGTTTCAGGAGTTCGGCAACCCGGCCCCCGGATCGCCGATGGCGCAAACCTTGGAGATGGCAGGTAAACTTCCACTGGGATACAACCCGGTAAACCCGGCGGGAGCGATCGTTAAAGGATGGGCCGATTTCGTTGCGGCCAATTACGCGGTCCCGGCCCCGGCTCCGGCTCCCGCACCTATCCCGATTACCGGCCCCGGCGAGCCGTCTGCAACCGGCCCCGGTATACCGTCCAATCTCCCACCGTCTGGAATCCCCGGAGATGGCCTTGGGCCGTTTGAACACCCCCACTAAATCCCCCGCAACCACGCCCACTAAAACAAAACGGCCCGCTACCCCTAAAGGGCGGCGGGCCGTTCCATGTGTGGCCTCTTTTAGTACGATCCACACCAGCTTGTTTACGATTTCAGCTTTTTCTTGAGTTCTGCAATCTGTCTTTTGATTGTCAGATTTTCAAGTTGCTTTTTCAAGCGGGCCTCTTTTTCTGCTAGTTTGTCTTTCTCTGCGGCCATTACTTTCCTTTCTTAGCGGTCGCAGCGGGCATGGTCGCAGCAACGGTTGGAGCCGGAGCCGGAGCCGGGACCGATAGTGCAAGCAAATTGGGCCTTCCAGCTTCGATGGCCTTTTCCAATTCGCTCAGTTCATCGGTTTCCTCGGTGGGAACCACAGAGACAGCTTGATAGGTGTAACCGATGGGATTTTCAGCTTTGACCGTCATAATTTCGAGGCCAAACTTGACACTCAAACCGCCGGAGCCTTCACCGTCGTTAACCTTTCGGACGGCGTTTTCGATTACTTCGTGAATACCACCCGGCAAAAACAGCTTGCCAGAGCGAAACTGTTCTTTTGTGGTGAGATTGAATCCGGCGAAAGATCCGGTAAGGCATGACCATATCCGGCCATCACGTTTATCCTCGCCGGTTTTGATGCCATCGGCCTTGCCGTAGATCACACAGAGCCGTTTCTTTTCACCAGCCCCAACCCCGGCAGGTACGCATCCAAGGCCCTTGACAGTCATTTTCGAAATCCACGTGGGTTCTGCTACCTTTACGTTTTCAGACATTTGCTTTGTATTTCCTCCTAGGAATTGAACATCTTTAACAATCATAGTATAATCAATGTTGGAGGGAAAAAGCAACCGAAAATGTTTGTCTACCAAATCAGCACAGGGAAAATGTACCAGTGTTACGGATTCGAGGATAGTACACACCTTGACGCGGTGGCCGAAACCGGAATGTTTGGAAAACTACTAGGTGAAGGTTACAGCGGTCGTGACCAATGGAAAAACAACCCGGCATATGAAGGGGTATCAAATCGAGGCCCGCTACCACGTGGTAATTATACTATTGAACCGGCCCGCCAACACCCGGTTTTAGGTCCTCTAGCAATGCCTCTGCAACCGGACCCGGAAAACAATATGCACCAAAGGGGTGATTTTTGGATACATGGCGATAATGCAACTCACGATGCCTCACACGGTTGCATTGTTTTGAATCACGAAATCAGGGTTACAATCGGTTGGGAGGTCGCACAAATAAATAATGCCTTGCTTGTGATTCCCTAGTATGTTATCCTGATTTTGTCAGCTTGGGCAGCCGACACATGGGTGGGGCCGGAAATGAGCAACCCGGCCCCGATTTTTGGGAGGAACAATGAAATTTGAGATTATTGAGTATTCGACCGGAGCGCGTATGTCGCACACTGAGCGCGGTCAAATCATGGGTACCACGGTTTTCAAGTCCTTTGCAGAGGCCGAAGAGTGGTTAATCTCGGTGGGCCTCACACATGACACCCACTCAATAAGGCCGGTAAATGGCTCCAAGTTTTGAAAACAAGGGTGGACCTTGGGCACCGGATCATGGGCCGGTAAAAGATCAACCCTCGAACTTCTACCGCAAAGTCATTCAGGCGTGCGATGAACTAGCGGACCTCCACACAAACAAGTTTACTTTCGATAGTCCTGAATGGCATGTCGAAATCACGCGCCACACGAGGTCATACAAAAATGAAGTGTCCTGATTGTGGTTGTCCCGGTCTACCAAAAAATTCCACACCGTGCGGCTCCCGGCCTGTGAATTCGCTAAACCAATTCCACAAGCAAATTTCGGCTTTCATTTTGCATAATGATTGCATCCCCGCCACCGCAACGTTTGAGGATTCGGACTTGATTATCATGATCGTGAATAAACACAAGTTCAATCTCACGAGACGGCGGAAACCGTAGTGTTGACACGGCGATATAAAGAACCGCTAGATGCTGTTCTGATTTTGGCGTCACGCATGAGTATGATACCTACAATCTGTCCAGCATATTTCATTTTGAGAAACGCGATCCGGCATTTACTCGACGGGGCCGGAG
>JBGPPD010000273.1:0-3454 GCA_041488375.1 Gammaproteobacteria bacterium
CATCGGCGGCGGATTTCCGGAAACGCACATGGAGGCGCTCGCCGCCAATACCGGCCTGCGCCGCGAGCTGCATGAGGCGATCGAAGCCGGCCTGCCGGCGTACGCCGAATGCGGCGGGCTGATGTACCTGGCGCGCGGCATCGAGTGGCACGGCCGCGCCGCGCCGATGGTCGGGGTGATTCCCGCGGATATCGTCATGCACAGCCGGCCCGTAGGGCGCGGCTACGTGCACCTGCGCGAGACCGGCCGCGGCCCATGGCCGCGGCCGCAAACGCCGCTCATCCACGCGCACGAATTCCACTACTCGAGCGTGGAGAACCTCGCGCCGGGGGTCGAATTCGCCTACGAGGTGGAGCGCGGCCACGGCGTCGACGGCCGGCACGACGGCATCGTGCACAAGAACCTGCTGGCGTCGTTCGCCCACCTGCGCGATGTGGCCGGCAACCGCTGGGCGCGGCGCTTCGTCGATTTCGTGAGGAGCTGCCGGCATGCCGCTTGAGGTCGAGGGCACCACGCTGGCGGTCGACACCGAAGGCTACCTGGTCGATCCCGCGCAATGGAACGAGCAGGTCGCCGAAGCGCTGGCGCGCCAGGAGCAGATCGTTCTGTCCGAAGAGCACTGGGCGGTGATCCGGTTCATGCGCGAGTACTACGAGCAGCACCAGATCGCGCCGGACGCCCGCCATGTCATGAAGCACCTGGCCGGGTTCAAGGGCGCGGGCGAGGCGGGGCGCAACGACCTGTTCGTGCTCTTTCCCTACGGCTACGTCAAGCAGGCCTGCAAGATCGCCGGCATGCGCAGGCCGCGCGCCTGGAGCACCGGCTGATGATCACCGTCACGCCGCAGGCCGCGGAGCAGATCGCCAAGTCGGCGCCGCAGGCGGGCGCGGCGGGCGCCTGCCTGCGCCTCGCCGCGCGCCTGGGCGACAAGGGCGTGCTCGAGTACGGCCTGGGCTTCGATGACCAGGCCGACGGCGACACGAAGGTGCTGAGCAACGGCATCGCGCTGCTGGTCGCGCCCGGCAGCATCGAGCTGCTGACCGGCGCCACCCTGGACTACGTCGAGATCAATCCCGGCGAGTGGCGCTTCATCTTCCTCAACCCGAACGATCCGTCGCACAAGGCGCCGCCGGTGCGCTAGGGCGCGCCGCTGGACGCCGCCGCGGCATATGGTTAGTCTGGATCGCGGCATGCCAGAGCCCATTTCCCCGATGCCGGCGCAGACGCCGGCGGTGCGCCTCGCGCGCAAGACGCAGTCGCTCGACATCCTGTACGCGATTGCCGCCAGCCTCAGCCAGCCCGGCAGCCTCGAGCAGCTGCTCGAGGGTTTTCTCGACACCTTCATCGAGCTGGTGGACGCGCGCGCGGCCAGCGTGCGCCTGGCCACCGCGGACGGCGGCTCGCGCCTGGTCGCAAGCCGCGGCTTGGCGCCGGAGGCGGTGGAGCGCGATCGCCCGGAGTTCGTCGAGATTCCGGTGCAGCATCAGGGCCGCGTCCTGGGTGTGTACAACCTGCTCCTCGACCGGCCGCTGTCGGCCATGGGCGAGGACATGCCCGAGCTGCTGGTCAGCGTAGGACGCCATCTCGGCCTGGCGATCGAGAAGGCGCGCCTGGAAGGCGACGCGCGCCGGCTGGCGATCGTCGAAGAGCGCAACATCATCGGCAACGAACTGCACGACTCGCTGGCCCAGTCGCTGATCGGCATGCGCCTGCAACTGAAGATGCTGAGCGAGTCCCTCGCGCGCAAGGACCTCGGCGCCGCCCAGTACGAGGCCAGCCGCCTGCGCCGCGCGATGACGCAGGCCAACGCCGACCTGAGGGAGCTCTTGACCAACTACCGCCTCAAGATCGACGATGCCGGGCTGGTGCCGACCCTCATCAGCCTGGTCGAGCGCTTCGGCCGGGACACCGGCATCGAGGTGTTTTTCCAGAACGAATGCCGTTCGCTCGCGCTCACGCCGGCCCAGGAGATCCAGGTGTTCTACATCCTCCAGGAGGCGCTCACCAACATTCGCAAGCACAGCGGGGCGCACAACGTGCGCATCCTGCTCAACAACGAGGACGACCTGTACACCGTGCTGATCGAGGACGACGGCCTCGGCATGGCCGAAACCGCCGGGGAGCTGCCGGGCGGGCATGCGGGCCTCGCGATCATGCGCGAGCGCACCGAGCGGCTGCACGGCCAGATCGTGATCGAGAGCGAGCCCGGCGAGGGCACGCGCATCGTGCTGATGTTCACCGCGCCGCCCCCGGCCGGCGCGGCGCGGGGCTGACATGCGGGTGCTGCTGATCGACGACCACGCGCTGGTGCGCAAGGGCATCGAGGAGCTGCTGCAGAGCCGCGGCGTCCAGGTGGTGGCCGCGGTCGGCTCGGGCGAAGAAGGCGTGCGGCGCGCGCGCGAGCTGCCCGCCGACCTGATCCTGCTCGACGTCAAGATGCCGGGCATGAACGGCATCGAGACCCTGAAGCAGCTGCGCGCGAGCGGCGTCGAGGCGCCGGTGGTGATGCTCACCATGAGCCGCGAGGATGCCGACCTGAGCGCCGCGCTGCGCGCCGGCGCTCAGGGCTACCTGCTGAAGGACATCGAGCCCGAGGAGCTGGTGCCCGCGCTCGAGGCGGCGCTGCAGGGCAGCAACGTGGTGGCGCGCGAGCTGGTCGGAACCCTGGCGCGCCTGGTGCGCGGCAACGCCGCCCCGCCGCCGGCGCTGCGGCGCACGGCGGCGCCCTTCGCCGAGCTCACGCCGCGCGAGCTGGAGATCCTGGAGTGCATCGCCGACGGCTCGAGCAACAAGATGATCGCGCGCGCCCTGGAGATCGCCGACGGCACCGTCAAGCTGCACGTCAAGGCGATCCTGCGCAAGCTCGGCATGCGCTCGCGCGTGGAGGCCGCGGTGAGCGCGGTGGAGCACGGCCTGGGCAAGAATCGGAACAGGCCCGGGCCCGGCGCATAATAGCGACGTGACGATGCCCGCCGCCGACCGCGCCCGCACGATGCTCGACGCGGCCAAAGCGCCCGATGCGCGCCGGGCGGCGCGCGAGTTCGTCGCGCAGGCGGGCCGCGACGCCGCCTTCCAGCTCGAGTCCTGCGTGCACTGCGGCCAATGCGCCGACGCCTGCCATTTCCACCTGGTGAGCGGCGATCCGCGCCATACGCCGATCTACAAGCTGCAGCCGATGCTCAAGGCCTACGAGCGCGAGGCGGCTCCCTTCGCATCGGTGAAGAAGCTGCTCGGCCTCGCGCCGCCGGAGCTCAGCTCCAAGGAACTGCTGGAGTGGTCCGAGCTGGTCTACGACTCGTGCAACCTGTGCGGCCGCTGCACGCTGGTGTGCCCGATGGGCATCGACATCGCGGGCCTGGTGCGCCTGGCGCGCGAGGGCATGGCGGCGGGCGGCTTCGCGCCCGGCGACCTGTACAAGGCCGCGGAAAAGGCGCTCGAGACCGGCAGCCCGATC
>JBGPPD010000274.1:0-3454 GCA_041488375.1 Gammaproteobacteria bacterium
AGCGGCGCGCTCAAGTTCGACCTCGCCGCGCTGGCGAGCTACGACCGCGCCTTCGAGGGCAACCGCTTCATGAACCTGGAGGCGAAGCTCACGCTGTACGAGAACGTGAGCGACGTGACCCAGCCCTCCAACAGCCTGCTGCCGCACGTGCGCACCGACATCGCCGAGTACAAGCGCGGCAACGACTTCAAGCTGCTGCGCGCCCTCGCCCACCAGTATTGGCACCCGGCGCAGCGCGTCTACGCGCGCGCCTCGGCGGGGATCTACGAGGAGATGTACGCCGGCGCCGGCGGGCAGGCGCTGTACCTGTCGAAGGACGGCGGCTGGTCGGCGGACCTCGCGGTGGACGCGCTGCGCCAGCGCGACTTCCGCGGCTGGTTCGGACTGCGCGACTACGACACCGTGACCGCCGTCGCCAGCCTCAACTACCGCATGAGCCAGGGCGTCACCGCCACCTTGCGCGGCGGCAGGTTCCTCGCAAAGGACGAGGGCGTGCGCCTGGAGTTGAAGCGCCGCTTCGAGTCGGGCTTCGAGGTGGGCGCCTGGGTCACCGTGACCAACGGCAACGACATCACCTCCCCCGGCACGCCCTCGAGCCCCTACTACGACAAGGGCATCTTCATGCAGATGGCCCTGAACACCCTGCTCACCCGCGACACGCGCGCCACCGCCAACTTCTCGCTCGCGCCCTGGACGCGCGACGTGGGCCAGATGGTGCAGTCCCCGGGGGACCTCGCGCGCCTGATGGAGCGCCCGGTGCGCGACCTGCACGAGCGAGACGGCCTGAGGTACCTGGGCGACATGGAGGACGACTACGACCTGCCGACGCTGGGCACCGGCCCGCGCGACCGGATCTGGCCGGACTTCGTCGCCGAGGACTCGACGGGCCTGGGGCGCGCCTCGGGCAAGGTGGATTGGGTGGACGCGGCGCTGGTGGGCGGCGCGCTGCTCGCGGGCTCGGCGCTCATGGACAAGCCGGTGGACGACTGGGCGGCCAAGCACCAGGGCGCGCGCTGGATGAAGCGCCTCGCGAAGCTGGGCGACGCGCTGCCGGTGGCGGCGGTGGGCCTCTCGGCGGTGTTCGCCTTCGACGAATCGCGCCCGCGCCTCTCGGACGCGGGCACCGCGGCGCTCGAGGCGAGCGTGGTGGCGCTGGCCGCCTCCGAGGCGCTCAAGGTCGGCATCGGCCGCGCGCGTCCGGACGCGGGCCTCGGGCGCGGCGAGTTCGAGCCGGGATCGCGCGAGGACCGCTTCCACTCCATGCCCTCCAACCACACGGCGGTGATGTGGGCGGCGGTAACGCCGTATGCCAAGGAGTTCGGCGCGCCCTGGCTCTACGGCGTGGCGGGGCTCGCCAACCTCGGGCGCGTCGGCGGCCGCAAGCACTGGGGGTCGGACACGGTGGCGGGGTCGCTCCTCGGCTACGCGCTGGGCACCCTCGCCTGGGAGGCGCGCCGCGACTCGCACCAGGGGAAGAACGCGCCCAAGATCGCGCTGGGCATGGACTCGGTGAGCGTGGCGTGGGATTGGTGAGGAAAAATCGGGGTCGGACCCCAGCATCGCGCGCATGGCAGCCGCTCGTGCCGTCTTTGACCTTCCATGGTCTCCTGTTTTTTGGCGGCATGAATCTCGCCGCCAAAAAACAGGAGATCGTTTTGAAATGCCAAACCCGCGCGCGATGGCGGCACGGGCGGTCTCTGGCAGCCCGCTATCGGGCTCTGACCCCGATTCTTTTCCTCCTCTTCTCCCTCCCCGCGATGGCCGCGCCGAACTGTTTCGTCGCCGACCCCGAGCTGCGCGAGTCCTACGCCGGCCCCTGCAAGGACGGGCTCGCCGAGGGCGAAGGCGAGGCGCGCGGCGCGGCGCAGTACCGCGGCGGCTTCCACGCCGGCAAGAAGCACGGCCAGGGGGTGAAGAGCTGGCCGAACGGCGATCGCTACGAGGGCGGCTTCGTGGAGGACCGGCGCGAGGGCCAGGGCAAGTACAGCTGGGGGCGCGGGCCCTGGGCCGGCGAGAGCTACGAGGGGCCCTACGTCAACGACAAGCGCGACGGCGAAGGCCTGTACCGCTGGCCGAGCGGCGACGTGTACCGCGGCCGCTTCAAGGCGGACGACTTCGCGGGCTACGCCACGCCGATGATGCTCGCGCGCCAGAAGTTCGAGGAAGAGGCGAAGAAGGCGGTGGCGCAGGAAGGCCGCAAGGTGTGCCGCGAGATGCCGATCGGCCTCGCGCAGAGCGAATGGATCCGCGGCGTGGTGGTCGGCGTGTCCGGCGAGCAGGTCGGCGTGCGCGTGGACGAGCCGGGCGCCAACCGCCCCGTGATCGCCGGCGTCGAGCTGCAAAAAGGCGACGTGGTGTGGGACACCCCCACCGCGTGGACGCCATGCTTTTAAATCGGGGTCTGACCCCGATTTTTCTTGACGCAGTAATGCGCCTGCCGCTCACCATCCTGGCGGGAGTTTTCCTCTGGCGCGAATGGCAGGCGCTCGAAATTGCACAAGGCTGGTTGCGCGTGACCGCGCACGTGGGCACGATGCTGTTCCTCGCGCTGATCGCGGCGATGACGCTGGCGAGGGTCCGCCCGCTGCGCAAGTCCGGGGGCTGGCTGCCGCGCATAGCGGCGCTGGCCGGCTTGCTGATGCTCTACGCCCTGATGCTCCTGCCGCGCGCGCCGGCGCACACGGCCTGGGACACCGCGGCCCTGTCATTGCTGGTGGCGGGCCAGTTCGTCTGCGCCGTGGCGCTGCTGCAGCTCGGGCGATCGTTTTCCGTGATGCCGGAGGCGCGCCGCCTGGTGACGCAAGGCCTCTACACGCGCATCCGCCATCCCCTGTATCTGGCCGAAGCGGTGGCGACGCTCGGCGTATTCTTGCAGTACCGTTCGCCAGCCGCCGCGCTGCTGGTGGCAGCGCAGTTCGCGGTGCAGTTGTGGCGCATGCGCGAGGAGGAGACGGTGCTCGAGGCGCAATTCCCGGACTACGCCCGCTACCGCGCGCGGACTGCGCGCCTGGTTCCGGGCGTTTACTGAGCGATGAAGCAGGCGATCGTCATCCTGGTGCTGCTGGCGGTGGGCTCGGTGCTCGCGCACTACCACGTCGCCAACCAGCACTACTACCCGGTGTCCAAGCTCGCTTCGGCCGACGGCTACACCTTCCACATGGTGCAGGACCGCACCGCGCAACGCAGCGCCTGCGGCCAGGCCAACGACCGCTTCCTCGCGCCGATCAAGGCGCGCTGCCTGCAATGCGAGGTGCTTTACGCGCGTTGCGAGCGCGAGCTCGAGGGGCTGGAGCTCGCGCTGCTGATGGGCGACCCGGTGCAGATGCACGTGGTGATCGCCCCGGGCCTGCGCCTGGCCATGGAAGGGCCCAAGGAACGAGTGCGCCACGAGTGCGAGCTGCTCGCCACCGAGATGGTGAAAGGCGGTGCGCCCTCGGCGGCGTGCGTGTTCCCG
>JBGPPD010000275.1:0-3445 GCA_041488375.1 Gammaproteobacteria bacterium
CCCAAACGAAAAAAAGGCCCCAGTCGCCAGCGACTCTTCGTCGCGGCAACCGGAGCCTTCCCGGTGAGGCCTGGGATGGGTCTACGCCATGGCCTCGTGCGCCTGCCCGGTGCTCAGGGCTTCCCCGGCGCTGCTACGTCTAGGGCGGATGGTGCGCCTGGCCGGGTTCTGATGTCAAGCCGTAGTGATCACGCGGCTAGACGGATCGATCGACGGTCAGCGCCTGCAACGCGGCGACGTGACGTTCGACCTGACCGTCATTGGCCAAGCGAAACACGGGATAGATCGCATCAGCCATGAGTCCCATGGTTTCGCCGAGCATGAGGAAAAGCCCAGCCAGCTTTTCGAAGTCTGGACCCGTACGGATCGACGTGACGTTGCGGTCACCATCGACGACGTAGTGCTCGCTCAGGTCATTAGCCGAGGAATGCACTGCACCGCACAGAAACGCGTAGGCGGTCAGGTACAGGTTGTCGAGACCGGATCTCGTCGCCATTTCGCTGGCGCTTAGCCCGTACGCCCCGAACTCAGCGATCTTCGCTGTTGCCTCCGCGAGCATTCGCGTTCGAAGCGCCTCGTCCATGCCTGCCCGGTCGCGCTCGGCGAGCTCACCAAGTTGTCTTGCCTTCCGTTTTAGATCCACATGGATCTCGTCGAAGAAGACAACTGCAGTCTGGTACTCTCGTGAGCAGGCGACGAGCCTAAACGTACCCTCCAGAGCACAGCGGAGCATCGCTCGTCCAGATGGCGACATGCCGCGCTCGAGGAGCAGGATGGCTGCCTGGGCATGGCTCAACGATCGCGCGAAGAGAGCGGCGCAGGCGAGGTGCTGGGCGTTCTTCGCGTGGCCATTCAGTTCGAACTGGAGGCGCATCAGTAGCCGGTTGAGGGCGCGCATCTCCAAGAGCCAGGGGGCATACTTCTCCCGGACCATCTCCATCACAGCCCCAGTCTCGTCGGCCAAGAAACCGTCTTCCTTGAGCGTCGTCATGGCTTCCTTGCCTTCCGCTCCATCGTGACGTCCGCGTCCTTCACGCTTCCGTAGGACCCGACCAGGTCGAGCCGCAGCCTGAAGTGGACCTTCCGCGCCTGCTGCTCGGAGAGCTCGTCGAGGAGCGCCTTCCAGATCCAAGGCACGCGCGAGAGCCAGGCCGCGACCTCAAGCAGCTCGCGCGGAATCTCGGGAGGCGCCTCCATCACGGCGGGCACTGAATGCGTGTGGAACTCCTGACTCGGCCGCGCCAGACGGGGCGTGAGATCCGCGCTCAGAAGAGTTCCTCGGTCAACCTCACATCCGTATAGACGACCGCATCGAGCTCGTCGTGAGGTCCGGTTTGGCGCCTGAGCAGTCGATCAGCTTCGATTGAGAAATCGGTAATCAAGGAGTCGTCTTCGAGCAGACAGTAGAAGCGCTGATCTGGCGACGTCGGCGTCGCGCCACCCAGCTCGGCCTCCGTATGCGGCATGCGCAGGGCATCGAAGAACGTCTTGAGGCGACCATCAAGATCCCCCCCGCTCTTGATGAGATCTCCGGGATGGCCATGTCTCAGGAACCGGATCCGCAAACTGCAACGGGTGTGATTCCTCCTCTGCACGAGCGGCACCCACCGAAAGCCGCCGAGCCGCACGAATGCGAAGCGCTGGTCGGTGTCGGACGGGTTCACGACCATAGCATTGCCCTTCAGCGTCGCCTCCGGCATCCACATCTCGCCAGAACAGGAGAGTTCGTGCTCAAGTCCCCACAGAACATCGAACTGCTCGTGAAGTCGGCGTCGAATGGCTTGTTTGGCGGCCGCGGAGCCGTTCCCCGGAAGCGGACCATCGTACTGGAGGGTGAACCTCACGCCTTCCCGTCCCGGTGCCTCCATTGCACCGACCACCGCCGCACGGCCACGCTGCGAGGCTCGAGGGCGTAGAAGACGAGCATCGAGGTGACTGCGAAGAGACCGAAGGCGGTGAGGGGGCTCACGCCTTCCGCGCCCCCTTCCGCAGGCGACGCAGTTCGCCTAGCGACACCGCGACCTTCCGAGCGTCGCGCTCGTGCAACGGCTCCATGTTGGGCAGGTTCTCGAAGAAGTCCTCCAGCTCCTCAAGCTCGAGGTCAGTGAGAGGCGGATGGCCGTGGGCATGCTCCCACCACTTCGGATCTGGTCCCCCTCCCGGTGCCTGGCGTGCTCCCGCCTGCGAGACCGGCTCGTCCCACGCGGAGGTCCCGAGGGCCTTGATCACCTTGTCCCGCGCGCGATCGGCGATCTCGTGCAGGTCGTCGGTCTCCGTCTCGCCCAGCATCTCGTTGGCGCGCGTCAGGACGCCGCGCATCTCGGCCGCGATCTCGCGCAGGGCGGCTCGGTCGGCTGAGCCATTGAGCGCGCGGTCGAGGTCGGCCTCCAGCCCCATCAGGGCGTGGAGGGAGGCGGATCGCGCGTCGTCGTGGATGGGCGGCATCCTATGAGCTCGTCTGGATCCTCTCGACGACGCGCGTGGCCGCCTCCACGAGTTCGCGTAGGTGTTTGACGTGCTTTTCGCGCGAGGCCTCGTCGCCTTGGTCCTTCCCTTCGAGCAGGTCCGCGGCGGTGTCGGCGCACTCAATCAATCGGTTCAGGGTTGTCTTGTCGGCCGCGTTCATGGTTGGATTCTACGCCCCGCCCACGGCGGTTGCCGTCCCGAGCATGGCCCCGCCTTGGTGGACGCGCCGCCCGAACTCGGCGAGCAACAGCGCGTCGCTGAGTCCGTCGCATTTCTTCGTCCTCCGGCCATGCGCTGTGCACGGCTCCGTCAGGTTGGACTCCCCGCAGACGAGGCACGTGGCCGGGAAGATGCGCGCGGCCCCCTGGATCGAGCGCTGCTTAGTGTCGTCACCGGCGATCCCGTCAAGCATCGACCGCTGCCACTTCTTCGGCGTCACAAGCTCGTACGGGATCCCCAGCATCGCGAGGGCCCACTCCCAACCACGAGCCCATCCGCGGTTGAAGTTGGCGATGCTGCCGCCCATCGCCTCGGGCGCGGCCGCCGCCTTGTTCTTGCGGCGGAACGACGGCAGCGGCTGCTGGCGCTCCATCATGGCGAACACCGCGCCGGAGCTCTCGGTGATCAGCCGCTGGAGGAGGGCGCGGATCTCGCCCAGGTCGTACTCGTCGCGGTCGCCTGTGATGATCGGCATCGGGGTGAGGTTCTGGACACGACCGCGGTCGTCGAGCGCAGCCACGCCGCCGCTCTTCCCTGGATCGATTCCGATGTAGAGAGTCATGGCGTCGTGCCCTCCTGCCGCGCCGCCCGCATCCCCTTCGCGGCGAGGCGCAGGGAGTTGGCCGCGGACTCGAGGAGGCGAGCAGCGTCGAGCGCGGCCTGCTCTCCTCCCTCCGTGCCAGAGCCGGACGACTGGATGAGCTGCTGTGCGGACTCCACGCTCGACTGGGCCCGCACCAAGTCCAACGCCCACTTCTCG
>JBGPPD010000276.1:0-3441 GCA_041488375.1 Gammaproteobacteria bacterium
CGGCGAGCGCCGCGATGTAGCCCGGGTGGTCGTGGAACTGCTCGACGAACTCCATCCTGCTGCCGACGACGTCGCGGATCGATTCGGTCGTGCTGCGGGCGTACTGGGGATACAGCGGGACGACGCGCACCTTGCCGGGAAGCTTGCGCAACGCGGAGGCGATGCTCGGCTCGCCGTAGCGCATCGCGTACCCGACCGGCAGGCCGGTGGCCTCGCGCAGCAGCTGCGCCTGCTTCGCGGTGTGCACCGCCAGCGGCGAGCCTTCCGGCGTCCACACCCTGGCGTACCTCTGCGCCGACTGTGCCGGGCGCTTGCGCAGCACGACGCCGTACAGGAGGGGCAGCCAGAGCCAGCGCGGCAGCTCGACCACGCGCGGATCGGCGAGGAACTCCGCGAGGTAGGCGCGCACCGCCTGCGGCGTGGGCGCCGCCGGCGTGCCCAAGTTGACGAGGAGGATGCCGTTCAGGGCTTGGACAGCGCGCTGGAAAGCAGCTTGGCGGTGATGTCCACGATCGGCACCACGCGGTCGTAGGCCATGCGCGAGGGGCCGATCACGCCCACCGTGCCGACCACTTCGCCGTCCACCTGGTAGGGGGCGGTCACCACGCTCACCTCGTCGGGCGCGCTCACGCCGGACTCCCCGCCGATGAACACCTGCACGCCCTGGCCGCGCAGCGACAGGTCGAGGATCTGCAGCAGGGTGGTCTTGTGCTCGAACAGCTCGAACAACTGGCGCAGGCGCCCCATGTCCTGCGACAGGTCCTGCGCCGCGAGCAGGTTGCGTTCGCCGGTGATGACGTAGGGCTCGCTGCTCTCGGCCACCGCGCGGTTGCCCGCCTCCAGCGCGGCGCTCATCAGCTGCATCATGTCCTGGCGGATCTGGTGCAGCTCCTGGTGCAGGTGCTGGCGCACCTGCTCGAAGCTCTGCCCGGCGTAGTTCTGGTTGATGAAATTGGCCGCCGACACCAGCTCGGCGGGCGTGTAGTCGCGCTCGGTGAACAGCACCCGGTTCTGCACGTCGCCGTCCTGCGTCACCACGATCAGCAGGATGCGCTTCTCCGACAGGCGCAGGAACTCGATCTGGCGGAAGGACAGGGCGCGCCGGCGCGGTGTCATCACCACGCCGGCGAACTGGGTGAGCTGCGACAGCAGCTGGGAGGCCGACTGGATGGCGCGCTGCGGGCTGTCGGGGTGCAGCTGGTCCTCCAGCTGGTGCAGCTCGCCCGAGCCGAGCGGCTTCATCACCAGCAGCGTGTCGACGAAGAAGCGGTAGCCCGCCGGCGTGGGCACGCGCCCGGCGGAGGTGTGGGGGCTGGCGATGAAGCCCAGTTCCTCCAGGTCCGACATCACGTTGCGGATGGTGGCCGGCGACAGGTCCAGCCCGGAATGCCTGGACAGCGTGCGCGAGCCGACCGGCTGGCCCTCGGCGATGTAGCGCTCGACCAGCGTCTTCAGCAGGAGCTGCGCGCGTTTGTCGAGCATGCGGTGCATTTTACACATGCGGTTAGAATGCCGCGATGCCCAATGCCGCGTTCCGCCGCATCGCGCTGATCGGCAAGCACACGGCGGAGATCGCCGAGTCGCTGCGCGAGCTGCGCGGCCTGCTGGTCGGCCGCGGCTGCGAGGTGCGTCTGGAACGCGACACCGCCGCGCGCATCGGCGAGTCCAAGGGCGCCGGCAGCTACGACGAGCTCGGCGCTTTTGCCGACCTGGCGATCGTGCTGGGCGGCGACGGCACCATGCTGGCGGCGGCGCGGCACCTGGCGCGCCACCGGGTGCCGCTGGCGGGCATCAACCAGGGCCGCGTCGGCTTCATGACCGACATCGCGCTCAAGGACATCAGCAGTTCCGTGGGCGCGATCCTCGACGGCAAGTACAGCATCGAGGAACGCGCGCTGCTGGATGCCGAGATCCTGCGCGGCGGCAAGTCGCTGCTGCGCACCGTGGCGCTGAACGAGGCGGTGGTCGGCAAGGGCTCGCAGGGCCGCCTGATCGAGGTCGAGGTGCGCATCGACGGCGAATACGTCTACGCCCTGCGCGCCGACGGCCTGATCGTCGCCACGCCGACCGGATCCACCGCCTACGCGCTGTCGGCCCAGGGCCCGATCCTGCAGCCGGGGGTGGGGGCCTTCGCGCTGGTGCCGCTCAACCCGCACGTGCTCTCGGCACGCCCGGTGAGCGTCAGCGACCGCAGCAGCATCGAGATCGCGCTGCTGCGCGCGGTGGACGCGCGCGCGCATTTCGACGGCTTCGCCCTCACCGACATGGCCGAGGGCGACCGGCTGGTGCTCAAGCGCTCGGCGCACGCCATCCGCTTCGTGCACCCGCCCGGCTACAGCTACTTCGCCATGCTGCGCGAGAAGCTGAACTGGAGCGAGTCGGCGGCAAAGGGCCCCGACCCGGACTAGGCGGCATGCTGCGAGTCCTGTCCGTGCGCGATTACGTCATCGCCGAGCGCGTCGAGCTGGAGCCGGCCGCGGCCTTCACCGTGCTCAGCGGCGAAACCGGGGCCGGCAAGTCGATCCTGGTGGACGCGCTCGAGCTGCTGGTCGGCGGCCGCGCGGAGTCCGCGCTGGTGCGCGAAGGCGCCGAGCGCGCCGAACTGTCCGCCGAGTTCGAGGTGGCCGCCGGTTCGGGGCTCGCCGCCTGGATCGCCGCGGCCGGCCTGGAGGGCGACCCGGGCAGCCTGATCCTGCGGCGCGCCATCGACGCCGCCGGGCGCTCGCGCTGCTTCGTCAACGGGCACGCCGCCACGCTGGCGCAACTGCGCGAGTCGGGCGAGTTCCTGCTGGACATCCACGGCCAGCACGCGCACCAGTCGCTGCTGCGGCCGGCCGCGCAGCGCGAGCTGCTCGATGCGCACGGCGGCGCCGGGGAGCTGGCGCTCGCCTGCTCGCAGGCGTTCCGCGATTGGAAGCGCCTGCAGGCGCTGGCCGCCGAGGCCGAGCAGCAGTACGCGCGGCGCGAAACCGAGCGCGCCGAGCTGCAGGAGAAGGTTTCGGTTCTGGACCAGCTCGCCCCGGCGGCGGGCGAGTGGGAGCGGCTGGCCGCCGAGCACCAGAGGCTCGCACACGGCTCGAGCCTGCTGGCCGGCGCGCAGTCCTCGCTCGAGACGCTGTCGGAAGCGGAGGGCGCCAGCCTGCCGCAGCTTGCGGCGGTGACCGCGCGCCTGCGCGAGCTTTGCACGCACGACGCCCGGCTGCAGGAAATCGTCGAACTGCTCGAATCCGCCGAAGCGCAGGCGGGCGAGGCGCTGCGCAGCCTGCGGCACTACGCCTCGAAGGTGGAACTCGATCCCGAAGCGCTGCGCGAGGCCGAGGCGAGGATCGAGGCGCTGCACGCGGCCGGGCGCCGGTTCCGCGTGCGGCCGGAGGAGCTGGCCGGCCTCGCCGAGTCGCAGCGCGCGCGGCTGAAGGACCTCGATCTGGCGGCTTCGCCCGA
>JBGPPD010000277.1:0-3429 GCA_041488375.1 Gammaproteobacteria bacterium
GCGGGCGACGAAGTCACGTTCTCGGGGAGCGGCCGGTGCTACGGGACGACGGCCGACGACGAGATCAAGCTGGCGTTCCTGTAGGCCGGTGTCGCCCAGAGATCCCGCCCGCCTCCGCGCGCTGCTCGTCTCGGCCGCCGCCCAGGGCGGGATCGTCCTCGACGTCGACCAGGTCCTGCGCAACCTCTCCGCGACCGTCCGGGCCTTCGAGCGCCGTCGCTCCACGCCGGGGCCGGTGGCCGCGGCCGTCCGCCGCCGCCGCTTGCGCCGCCTTGCCGCCGCAGCGAACGCACTGGAGGACGCCCTGGCGGCCCTGGGGCGCGACGGCCGAGCGTCTCTCGACGCCTGGGCGTCGCCGGCGGAGTACGAGGCCGGGCGCGCGTTCCTGGAGCGCCTGGCCGGCCGTGCGGAGGTCGCCATCGATCGAGAGGGGCGCCAGGCGCGACCAGGCAGCCGCCGGGACGAGGCCACGCGCGCGCTGGTCCTGGAGGTCGCCTGGATCCTCGGCAGGGAGGGCCTGCCAGTCTCCGCATACCCGTTCGGGCTCCTCGCCATGGTCGCTCGCGATGTCGCCGGCCGTGCCGGGTGCGCCCTCTGGGCCGACGAGAACATCCGCGGGCAGCTCCTCCCGGCGGTCCGGTTCGTCCGGCGTCTTGGGGGGTTGAAACCGCTTTCCGGCGAGCGGAACCTCTCACCTACGGTCGCCCTGCCCGATCCGGCATCTTCTCCCTCGACGCGGCCCAAGGCCGTGACGCACTGAGGAGGCGGGGAGATGCTCAAGGTCAAGCGGTGGGTTCCGAGCACGTTCACAAACGGTGACGGCGACGAGATCACGTTCGAGGTTAAGCGGCTGAAGTTCGAGGACGCGACGCCCATCAGTATCGGGCTCGCGAAGGCCTACACGATCCTCGAGACGCTCGACATCGAGAAGTCGACGGCCGAGGAGCAGACGCAGGCGCTCGGTCGGATCAAGGAGAGCGTCGCGCCGGGCCTCATCGCGCAGTGCTTCCGTGAGTACGTGCGCAACGTCGGCGGGATCGAGGACGAGGACGGACCGATCGCCACGGGTGAGGCGCTGTACGAGGTCGCGGACGAGCGGCTCGTCATGTTCGTGCTGGCCAGGTTGCGTGTGAACGCGCGGCTGGGGAACGAACAGGGAAAAGGCTCCTCCTCCTCGCGGACGCCCACTTCGCCGGAGACCACCGCTTCCTCCTCTCCTGCGACGTCCACCGAGAGCGAGGGTGGGCAGCCGCCCTCAACTGCGACGGAGATCCCGCCGGAACCCGCGTTGTCCACGAGTGGGGCATAGCCGGGAACGGCGAGAGCGTCTTTTCGACTACGGTCTGTCCCGGGCGGCTGCTCGAAGAGGACGGAGGCGAGGCGTGGGCCGTATGGAACTGGTGGCGGCAGTCGACGACCTTCGACGGCTTCTCCGGCCAGCCGGCGGGCCCGCCGGAATGGCCGCGCCCGGGCGGGATCGCGAAACAGGACGCGCAACTCGTCGAAGCGGTATCGCTACTGAGGTCGGAATGGTGTGCCCTGATCGGCAGGAGGCACGAATCGAGCGCCGGGGAGGCGGACGCGACGGAGTCGCGGAAGCCAGGTCGACGGTGACGGCCTGATGTCCTCCCAGGCTCTCCAGGTCCTCATCCAGGGCAAGAACGAGAGCAAGGCTGCGTTCGCGGAGCTGCAGCAGGACGCGAAGCTCTCGAAGGACCAGATTGCCGCGCTCTTTCAGGCTGGTGCGAACGAACGCGTCCAGATGCTCGCTGATTTCCAAAAGACGAACCAGGAGGTCCAGAACCTCGGACGCGAGGTCCAATCGGTAGGCGGACCCATGCACGACCTGTTCGCCTTCGGAGCCTCTGGCGCCGGCGACATGGCCGAGGCCTTCGCCAAGGGCGTCTCACCGGTCAAGGAGCTGGGGGACGCGGCCAAGCATACGCACGACCAGTTCGACGAGCTGGGCCACGCTTTCGCCACCGGACTCGGGATCGCGTCCTTCCTCACGGTCGCCGGGGCGATGGAGAAGGCTCTCGCAGCGATCAAGGACCTGTTGGTTGAGGCCATCAAGGGAACCGCGGAATACGCGCATGAGATCGAGAACGCTTCGTTAAAGACCGGCTTGTCCGTTGAGGCGACGCAGCGCCTCAAGGTGGCGGCCGAGATAACCGGCAGCTCGCTCCAGCAGGTCACTCAGGCGATAACGCAGATGGAACGGCGCGTCGAGGACGGTACGACCGGCGCCGCCAAGGCGCTCGAAAAGCTCCACCTCTCTCCCGATATCTTCAAAGATCCGGAAGAGGCGGCGCTCGCTCTGAGCCGCGCTATGCGCGAGATCCCGACCGCTCAGGAGCGGATCTCCATCGGCTACGGTCTCATGGGGAAGGGCGCGCAAAACGTCATGCCTCTCCTTCTCCAGGACCTGGACGCCCTGAATGAGCGCACGGACCGGCTCGGCATCACGATGGGAGAGGACGACGTCAAGGCGGCCGCCGGCTTCGCCCGTGAGATCGAGCTACTCAAGCTCACGATGGAAGGTCTCATTCACAACATCGGTCTCATCTTCGACACGACTGGCGAGGCGAATAGCGGGCTCAAGAACATCACAGATACGGTCGGAAACTTCTCTCAAGCCGTCAAAATCGCCCGTCCGTTCCTCCAGGACTATCTCGCCCTGATCGCGAAGATCACCGGGATCGAGGCCCTGCGGCAAGGGCTGGAGGGATACCGGCTCGTCATCAGCGCCATCCATGAGGTGATGGACAACCAGCAGGCCCTGCATTCGTCATCGCGCGTAGTCGCCGGCGATACCGACCGTTACTTCAAAGAGACGGCCGCCGAGCAGGCCAGTTATCTCAAGGCCGTGATGCAGAACCACGACATCGAGGAGCGGGCGGCCAAGCAGCACGAGGCCACGCTCGCCAAGATCAAGGCCGAAGCGACGAAGGTCGAACACCTCTTGAATGACTCCCGCATCCGCATGATGAACGAGTTCAACAAGCAGGTCGACATCGACCACCGGCACCAGATGTCGGAGGGCGTCCGGTTCCTCGGTGAGCAGGAGAGGAACTCCAAGGAAGAGCAACGCATCATCGACGACAACACGCGCCACTTCATCGCGGACGTGAGGAAGCGAGACGCAGAGCGAAAGAAGGACCTCGCCGCGCAGAAGAGGGATCTGCAGGAGAGCCTCAGGAATCTCCGTGAGGTCGAGGGCGCGCTCCGCAGCATCGGCTCGGCGTTCGGTGGTGCGCTCGGGACCATCTTCGGGAGCCTGTCCTCCGCACTTTCTCAGGTAGGCAAGGACCTGCAGTCCGGCATGGCGAGTAAATTCGAGAAGTCGATCGCGAGTCTTCTGAACAATCCCAAGGTGCGAGGGGCGCTCAACGGGATCGCTGCCGCGGTGCAGGCTGCGTTCCAGGGCTA
>JBGPPD010000278.1:0-3360 GCA_041488375.1 Gammaproteobacteria bacterium
CTGGCGGCCGGCAGCCCGGATTTCGGCGCGGGAGCGTTCCTGACGCGCGGGTTCTGATCGCGCGAATCCCCGGTTGCGCAAATGGCGAGGCGGTTTATCATCGCCGCACCATGAAAGCGCCAATCTGAGCCGGGGATGGAGGAAGCCAGGCGCCTGTACCTCGAGCTGCTCAAGAAGAGCCTCGGCAACTTCATCTACGACGACGACCTCGACCTGCTGGCGAAGAGCTTCGCCATCGACGGGGCGTCGGGGAAGTACTTGCCGGTCGCGCCGGAGCCGGCCGACCGCGACAAGAAGTTCCTCGGCGGCATCTGGCCCTCGCGCGCGCACACCATGATCGGCATGCCGCGCCTGAACAACCTGCAGGACTGCGTCAAGCAGGTGCTCGCCGACGGCGTGCCCGGCGACCTGATCGAGACCGGGGTCTGGCGCGGCGGCGCCGCGATCCTGATGCGCGGGGTGCTCAAGGCCTACGGCGCCACCGACCGCCAGGTGTGGGTCGCCGACTCCTTCGAGGGCCTGCCGCCCGGCGACCTGGCGCACTACCCCAAGGAAACCACCGTCGACCTGCACAAGCACGCGGTGCTGGCGGTGTCGCTGGAGGAAGTGCAGCAGAACTTCGCGCGCTACAACCTGCTGGACGGCCAGGTGCGCTTCCTGAAGGGCTGGTTCAAGGACACCCTGCCCGCGGCGCCGATCCGGCAGCTGGCGGTGATGCGCCTGGATGGCGACCTGTACGAGTCCACCATGGATGCGCTGGTGAACCTGTACCCGAAACTGCAGCCCGGCGGTTTCGCGATCATCGACGACTACAATATGATCAAAGCCTGCAACGACGCGGTCGAGGACTACCGCCGGCAGCAGCGCATCGCGGAACCGCTGGAACTGCTGCCCGGCTGCGGCGCGTTCTGGAGAAAACAGGCGCGCTGAGCGCCGATCGAGGAGGAGCGCATGAGATTCCTGTTACTGGCCGTACTGTGTTTCGCCGGCGCCGCGGGGGCGCAGCAGGTTTCCATCGGCACCTCGCCGCAGGCGACCGCCGGCTACGCGATGGGCTCGGCGATCGCCAAGCTGATGAGCGACAAGCTGGGCGTGCAGGCGCGCGTGCAGCCGTTCACCGGCAACAGCCTGGCGATGGCGGGCATGAACCGCGGCGAAATCGACGTATCGGTGGTGAACGAGGTCGAGATCGTCGAGGCGCTCGCCGGCGCGGGCGCCTACCAGGGGCGCAGGCAGGACAACGTGCGCATGGCCGCGGTGCTGTATCCGTTCACGGTGGCGTTCCTGGTGAAGAAGGACGCCCCCTATCGCAGCATCGCCGAGCTGAAGGGCAAGCGCGTGCCCTGGGGCTACACCGCGCAGCTCACGCTGAAGACGGTGGTCGGCGCGCTGCTCGCCAACGGCGGCCTCGCCGAGGGCGACATCGAACCGGTGCTGGTGCCCAACGTCAACCGCGGCGCGGAGGATTTCGCCAGCGGCAAGGCGGACACCTTCTTTTTCGCGCTCGGCGCGGGCAAGGTCTCCGAGACCGACGCGGCGGTGGGCGGGCTGCGCACGCTGCCGGTGAGCGATGCGCCCGAGGCGGTCGCGCGCATGCAAAAGGTGCTGCCGCAGGGCTATGTCTACGAGCTCAAGCCGCGGCCGGGCCTCGCCGGGATCGCCGCGCCGACCAAGGTGCTGGCCTACGACTACACGCTGATCGTAGGCCGCCACGTCAAGGACGAGCTGGTCTACGCCCTGGTGAAGGCGATGGCGGAGAACAAGGAACTGCTCGCCGGCTCGTTCGCGGGCTTTCGCGGCCTCGACCCGAAGAAGCTGGCCAAGAAGATGGAGGCGACCTACCACCCCGGCGCGGTGAAGTACCTGCAGGAAGCCGGCCAGTGGCCGCCGCGCTGACCGCCTGAAGTTGCGCGCCGAGCGCGCCCTCGAGGCGCTGATCGTCGCCACGGTGGTGGCGTGGGTGCTGGGGGCGCCGCAGGCGCTCGGCCTGAACCTGTATACCGAGCAGTTCCTCGCCGCGGTGCTGGGCGAGGCGATGGCCCTGGCCTTCCTCAAGCTGCCCGCGCGCATGCGCGCCGCGAAAGCGCGCGTTCCCTGGTGGGACTGGCTCGCCGCCGCCGCGGCGCTCGGCGCCTGCGGCACCCTCGCGCTGCGCTACGACAGCGTGGTGACGGAATCCGCGATGCGCCCGCACGACTTCGTCGCGCTGGCCGCGCTGCTGGTGCTGCTGTCGCTGGAGACCACGCGCCGCGCTTCCGGCATGTCGCTCATCTGGTACGCCGCGCTGGGCGCCGTGTACTCGCTGTGGGGCTACCTGATCCCGGGCGCCTTCCGGGCGCAGGACGTCACGCTCACGCGCCTGGTGGTCTACCTCGGCCTGGACAGCAACGCGCTGCTGGGCTCCTCGCTGCAGGTGGCGGTGGTGATCGTGATCCCCTTCATCATCCTCGGCCAGCTGCTCTCGCGCTGCGGCGGCGCGGAATTCTTCACCGACCTCGCGCTGGCAGTGATGGGGCGCTACCGCGGCGGCGCGGCCAAGGTGGCGGTCACCGGCTCGGCGCTGTTCGGCATGATTTCCGGCAGCGCGGTGGCCAACGTCTCGGCGGTCGGCGTGGTCACCATCCCGCTGATGAAGCGCGCCGGCTTCACGCCCCTGTTCGCCGCGGCGGTCGAGGCGGTGGGCTCCACCGGCGGGCAACTGGTGCCGCCGGTGATGGGCGCGGCCGCGTTCCTGATGGCCGAGTACCTGCAGATCTCCTACGGCGCGGTGCTGGTGGCGGCGGTGATCCCGGCCTTCATGTACTACTTCTCGCTGTTCATGCAGGTCGACCTCGAGTCCGCGGCGCAAGGCATCACCGGCACGCCGCCGGAGCGCCTGCCCGCGCTGCTCGAAGTGCTGCGCGGGGGCTGGTTCTTCCTCCTGCCCTTCGCGGTGATCGTCGTCGGGCTGCTCGCTTACAACCTGGAGCCCGAGTACGCGGCGCTGCTCGCCTGCGCGGTGCTGATCGGCGCCTGCTCGGTGTTCCGCTACCGCGGGCGGCGCGCCGCCTGGCGCGAGATGCTGCGCGCCGTCGTCTCGACGGGCTCGGCGGTGCTGGACATCGTGCTGATCTGCGCCGCGGCGGGAATCCTCATCGGCATGCTCAACATCTCGGGCCTGGCGTTCGGCCTGACCCTGGAGCTGATCCGGCTCTCGGGCGACAACCTGTTCCTGCTGCTGCTGATCGCCGCGGCGGTCGGCATCCTGCTCGGCCTGGGCCTGCCCACGGTAGGGGTCTACGTCCTGATGGCGACGCTGGTGGCCCCGGCGCTGGTCAAGCTCGGCGTGGCGCCGCTCGCCGCGCACATGTTCGTGATGTA
>JBGPPD010000279.1:0-3342 GCA_041488375.1 Gammaproteobacteria bacterium
ATTGCGGTCCCAGCGCGTCATCAGCACCGTGGTGCCGCCGAGCTGGATCGGCACGTTCATGTTCGCCTGCATGCCGGTGAGGTGGAACAGCGGCAGCACGCCGAGCACCACCGCTTCGCTCGAGGACTGGATCCAGGCGCACGCACCCGTGCTGGTGGCGAGCAGGTTCGAATGCGTCAGCATGGTGCCCTTGGGATGGCCGGTGGTGCCCGAGGTATAGGGCAGCACCGCGAGATCGCCTGGACCCGCCGTGTGCGGCCCGGGGGCGTGCCCCGCGGCCAGCGCCTCGCGCCAGGAGGCCGCGGCAACGCGCGGCGCGCGCACGATGTCCGGCACGTCGAGGTCGGTCGCTTCGCGCAGGTAGTCCGAGTAGGTCCCCAGCACGCAGTGCGCGAGCCCCCTGCCCAGGTGCGGCTCGATCTCGCCGAACAGTTCCTGCGTGCTGACGATCACGCGGGCGTCGGAGTCGCCGACGTAGTACCCGAGCTCGTCGCGCTTGTTCGTCGGGTTGACGGGCACCACCACCGCGTCGGCGCGCAGGATGGCGTAGTAGCCGATCACGAACTGCGGGCTGTTCTGCGTGTAAAGCAGCACGCGGTCGCCCTTGCGCACGCCGCAAGCCTGTTGCAGGTAGCCGGCGAGCGCCTCGGCCGAGCGCTGCAGCTCGGCGTAGGCGATGCTCGTGCCGTAGTAGGTGATCGCGCCCTTGTCCGGATAGCGGCGCGCGCTCACTTCGAGGTTGTAGTACAGGCTGGTGCGCGGCACCGAAAGCGACTTCGGCACGCCGGGCGGCCAGTGCGGGTAGTGGCGCGTGAACATCACAGCTGGAAACGCTTCACCGCTTTCTCGTTCCATCGTATGCCGATGCCCGGCCGCTCCGGGATCAGCACCTGGCCGCCTCTCAGCCGCAAGGGCTCCTCGAGGATCGGGTCGGCCCAATCCACGTATTCGAGCCAATGGCCGGTCGGCGTCACCCCGAGCAGATGGCAGCTCACCTCGGGGAACAGGTGGCTCGACATTTCCATGCCGGCGGCTTGCGCCAGCGCCGCGGCGCGCATCCAGCCGGTGACGCCGCCGATGCGCTGCGCATCCGGCATGGCGTAGTCGCAGGCACCGGCGGCGAGCGCCTGCGCCATCTGTTCCGGGCCCATGAAGTTCTCGCCGATCTGGATCGGCGTCGCGACCTCGCGAGCGATGCGCGCGTTGCCGGCGAAATCGTCCGCGCGCACCGGCTCCTCGATCCAGTACACGCCACCCTCCTCGTCGATCATGCGGCCGCGCTCGAGGGCCTGCGCCACTGTCAGGGCCTGGTTGAAGTCGACCATCAGCGTGACCTTCGCGCCGATCGCCCTTTTCACCGCTCGCAGGGCTTGGAGATCGTCCTTCGCGTCGGGGCGCCCGAGGCGCAGCTTCACGGCGCTGAATCCCTCCGCCACCAGTTCGCCCGCTTCCTTCGCCAGGGACTTCAGGGGCATGATGCCCAGGCCCTTGGAGTTGTAAGCCAACACCGGGCGCGGCGTGCCCCCGAGCAGGCGCACCAGGGGCTGCCGCATCGCCTGCCCCAGCGCATCCCACGCGGCCATGTCGATCCCCGACATGGCGAACAGGACGATGTTGTGCACGCCGAGCAGCGTGTGGCGCTTGCGCAGCTTCGCCTCGATGTCGAACGGCGCGACCGCATCGCCCTTGAGCATCTCCGCCATCGCCTCGACCAGGGCGGCGAGCGGCCTGAGGTTCTGCCTGCCGATGCCGAAGAGGTAGGATCGCCCGACGATGCCGCCGTCGGTCTGCAGGTCGATGAGCAGCAGCGGGGCAACGCTGATCGCGCCGGTGCTGGCGGCGAGGGGCCGCTTCATCGGCGCCGCGACGGCGCGCACGCGGACCGACCGGATGCGCAGCCGCGCGCTGCTCACGCCCAGCGCCCCGCCTCGACCTGGTGGAAGAAGTCCTCCACGATGCGATTGAAGAGCGCCGGGTCCTCCAGGTTGAGCGCGTGGCCGCTGCGCGGCAGCACCGCCAGCCCCGCGTGCGGGATGGTGCGCTTCATGAGCAGCCCCGGCTCGAGCGTGGGTTCGTCCTCGTCGCCGGCGACCACCAGGGTCGGCGCCGAGATCGCCTTCATCTCGGCGGCGAGGTCGTAGAGCGACGGCCGCCGCGCCTGGTAGCCGATCAAGGTGTTGGCCGAGCCGAGCGCCGAGTGCTCGCCGAGATTGCGGAGGAAACGCTCGAAGCCGCGCGGGTCCTTCGAGCGCAACTGCAGCCGCGACGCGTTGTGGCCGTAGGTGGCGGCGAACCTCGCCATGCCCTGCTCCAGCATCAGCTTGGCGTTGGCGCGCGAGGAACGCTGGAACTCCTCCCTCTGCGCCGGCACCGCGCCGTAGCCGCAGCCGGCGACCACCAGGCCCAGGGCGCGAGCGCTGTACTTCATGCCGAAGTGCAGCGAGGCAAAGCCGCCCATGGACAGGCCCACGACGTAGGCGCTCGCCAGCTTGAGCGCGTCCATCACGGCGAGGATGTCGTCGCGGGCGCGCGCCTGGGAGTAGCGCTCCATGCTTTCGGGCACGTCCGAGGGCGCATAGCCGCGCGCGTTGTAGGCGATGCAGCGGTAGCGCCGCGAAAAATGGGCGAACTGCGGCTCCCAGCTGCGCAGGTCCCCGGCGAACTCGTGCACGAACACGATCGGCGCGCCGGCGCCCGCCTCCTCGTAATGCAGTTTCACGCCATCGTCGGTGCTGATCAGGGGCATGTTGTTAGACTATCAGGTGATGGATTTGAATCTTAAAGGCAAACGCGCGCTGGTGACCGGCGGTTCGAAAGGCATCGGCCGCGCCTGCGCCGAGGTGCTCGCCGCCGAAGGTTGCACCGTGCTGGTGGCGGCGCGCAACCCGACCTCGGGCCCCAACGCGAAGGCCATCGACCTGTCGCAGCGCGGCGCGGCCGAGGCGCTCGCCGCCTGGGCGGGCGACCTGGACATCCTGGTCAACAACGCCGGCGCGATCCCCGGGGGCGACCTGCTGCGCGTGGACGAGGACACCTGGCGCCGCGCCTGGGATCTGAAGATGTTCGGCTACATCAACCTCACGCGCCAGGTATACGGGCGCATGAAGGCGAAGAAGGCCGGGGTCATCGTCAACATCCTGGGCAACGCGGGCGAAAAGCTGGACGCAAGCTATATCGCCGGCAGCACCGCCAACGCGGGGTTGATGGCCTTCACCCGCACCCTGGGAGGTGCCTCCCATGCGGACGGCGTGCGCGTGCTGGGCATCAACCCGGGGCCCGTGGCCACCGACCGCCTGAAGAGCCTGTTCCGCCAGCGCGCCGAGACCAAGTTCGGCGACCCGG
>JBGPPD010000280.1:0-3311 GCA_041488375.1 Gammaproteobacteria bacterium
GCAAAGATCGTGCACGTCCATCGGGCGCGCGGGGGCTGAATGGCCGCATTCGAGACCCCGCCGCTGGGCGAATACCCGGTGATCCCGCCGCTGCGCGCGGGCGCCATGGCGCACAGCAAGCCGTTCGTGGCCAAGCCCGAGCTGCAAAAGCCTCTCGGGTTTCCCGGGGAGTTGGTGCCGGACTGGGAAAAGGTCGCGGTCACCAAGCTCGGCCAGCTGGTTTCGCAGTCGCGCGCGCTGCAGGTGTTTCTCGATTCCTGCGTCAAGTGCGGCGCCTGCACCGACAAGTGCCACTACTACCTCGGCACCGCGGATCCCAAGAACATGCCGGTGGCGCGCCAGGACCTGCTGCGCTCGGTGTACCGCCGCTACTACACCGTCGCCGGCAAGCTGTTCCCGAAGCTGGTGGGCGCGCGCGACATGACCAAGGAAGTGCTCGACGACTGGTACAGCTACTTCCACCAGTGCTCCCAGTGCCGGCGCTGCTCGGTGTTCTGCCCCTACGGCATCGACACCGCCGAGATCTCGATGGCGGCGCGCGACATCATGGACAGCGTCGGCCTGGGCCAGAAGTACTCCAACGAGATCATCGGCAAGGTGCACAAGATCGGCAACAACCTCGGCCTGCCCGGGCCGGCGCTGCGCAACACGCTCGACGGCCTGGAAGAGGACGTGAAGGAAGCCACCGGCGTGGAGGTCCGGTTTCCGCTCGACGCGAAAGGGGCGCAAGTGCTGCTCATCACGCCGAGCGCCGATTTTTTCGCCGAGCCGCACATCGACGGCCTGATCGGCTACGCCAAGGTGTTCCACGCCGCGGGCATCTCGTGGACGCTGTCCACGCACGCTTCCGAGGCGGCGAACTTCTCGCTCTTTATCGGCAACCACGACAACCTGCAGAAGGTGGCCGAGCGCATCCGCGAGGCGGCGCTCGAGCTGGGCGTGAAGCGCATCGTGGTGGGCGAGTGCGGCCATGCCTGGCGCGTCGCCTACAGCTACTGGAACACGCTCATCGGGCCGTTCGATTTTCTCGATGCGCGCTACCCCGCGCCGCAGCACATCTGCGAGGTGACCTACGACCTGATCCGCCGCGGCGCCATCACGCTGGACAAGAGCGCCAACGCCGACAAGGTGGTGACCTTCCACGATTCCTGCAACGTGGCGCGCGGCTCGCGCATGGGCGAGGTGCCGGGCGGGCAGTTCCTCATCCCGCGCGAGATCATCCGCGCCTGCGTAGAGCGCTTCGTCGACATGGCGCCCGAGACCATCGGCGAGGCCACTTTCTGCTGCGGCGGCGGCGGCGGCCTGCTCACCGACGACCTGGTCGAGCTGCGCGTCAAGGGCGCGCTGCCGCGCATGCAGGCCCTCCAACGTGTGGTCGAGGAGCACGGCGTCAACTACCTGGCGGCGATCTGCGCCATCTGCAAGAGCCAGTTCACCAAGGTGCTGCCTTACTACAAGCACCCCATGGACATGATCGGCAGCGTGCACGGGCTGGTGAGCAACGCCATCGTATTCAATCGGAGATAGCCATGTCAGCGCCAGCGAAAAGCGGGCACACCTTCCGCAAGTTCAAGGACGGCGACCACGAGTGGGGCTCCTTCCAGGAGCAGATCTTCTCGGGCGACGAGACCGACAAGTGCCCCACCTACGTGCACAAGACCCCGCCTTGCCAGGCGACCTGCCCGTCGGGCGAGGACATCCGCGGCTGGCTCAACATCGTGCGCGGCGTGGAGAAGGCGCCCAAGGGCACCAGCATGCAGGAGTACGCGTTCCGCCGCTCCACCGAGGCCAATCCGTTCCCGTCGATGATGGGACGCGTGTGCCCGGCGCCGTGCCAGACGGGCTGCAACCGCAACAAGGTGGAGGATACCGTCGGCATCAACGCGGTCGAGCAATACATCGGCGACACTGCGCTGAAGATGGGATTCGCCTTCCAGGCCGGAGCCGAGTCCGGCAAGCGCGTCGCCATCGTGGGCGGGGGCCCGGCGGGGCTCTCCGCGGCCTACCAACTGCGCCGCAAGGGGCACGCCGTGACGCTCTTCGACGATCACGCAGAGCTGGGCGGCATGGCGAAATACGGCGTGCCGGGCTACCGCCTGCCGCGCAAGCACCTGGACGGCGAAATCAACCGCATCACCGCCATGGGCGTCGACGTGCGGCTCAACACGCGCATCGGCGGGCAGGTCACGCTGAAGGAACTGGAAACGGGTTTCGACGCGGTGCTGCTGGCGATCGGCTGCAAGGCGGGACGCGCATTGCCGGTGCCGGGCGCGGACGCGCCCAACTGCATCAGCGGGGTCGCGTTCCTCGAGGCCTTCAACCAGGGGCGCCTCAAATCGGTCGCCGGCCGGGTGGTGGTGGTGGGCGGCGGCGACACCTCGGTGGACGTGGTTTCGGTGGCGCGGCGCCTGGGCTACGTCGAGGACATGCAGGAGGCCGAGCGCCCGGAGTTCGTGGTGATGGGCCACGCCGCGCACGACGTCTCGCAGATGGCCGCGCGCCAGGGCGCCGACGTGATGCTGATCTCGATCCAGCCGGTGGAGCAGATGAACGCGGCCAAGCACGAGATCGAGGACGCGCAGCGCGAGGGCGTGAAGATCCGCGGCAGCCTGATGCCGGTGAAGGTCCTGCTCGACGAGCGCACCGGGCGCGCCAAGGCGCTGCGCGTGGTCGAGGTCGAGTGGGTCAAGGGCAAGCCGGTCGAGAAGCCCGGCACCGAGATGGACCTGGAGGCCGACCTCATCGTCTCCGCCATCGGCCAGTCCGGCGACCTGCGCGGCATGGAGGAGCTGGACAACGGCAAGGGCCTGATCGCGGCGGACAAGTTCTACCAGCTGCCGGGCCGCCAGGGCGTCTTCGCCTGCGGCGACATCCTGCGGCCGCACCTGCTCACCACCGTCATCGGCCAGGGCTCGATCGCCGCCGACAGCATCGACCGCTACCTCGGCAAGAAGGAGATGGCGAAGCGGCCCAAGGTCGACGTGCACCATTTCAACCTGCTCGACAAGCTGCGCGAGGTGAACCTGGAGCCCAAGCCGTTCAAGGCGCTCGAGGAGCGCGAGCTGCGCGAGATCGATCGCGGCCTGCGCGGCACTTCGCTCGCCGGCAAGGGGGTGGGCGGATTCGCCGTCCATAACTACGAGGACCGCAGCGCCGCGGAGGTCTGCAAATCCGAGGAGCTGTTCCTCGGCCATTTCCCGTACCAGGAGCGCATCAAGCGCACCGAGGTCGGCCCTTCCGCCGAGGAGGTGCTGGGGCACTTCGCCGAGCGCATGGTGGGCCTCACCGACAAGCAGGCGGTGGACGAGGCC
>JBGPPD010000281.1:0-3299 GCA_041488375.1 Gammaproteobacteria bacterium
CCGGTGTCCAGCTCCAGCGTGGTGACGCCCAGGGCCAGCGCGGCGGCGAACGCCGGCAGCGTGTTCTCGGGGGCGAGGCCGCGGGCCCCGCGGTGCCCTTGCAGGTCGAACGCGGAGGCGAGCATGGGGAGGAGGAGTGCGGCGATTGCCCAGAGCCTTCGCATGGCCGCGAATCTTACGCGAGCCCCGCCGGCAGCGGTTCGATCAGTTCCGCACCTTCGTTGCGCGCGTTGTTGACGCGCTTGCTCACCAGGGTGTGGGTGAATTCTCGCGCCAGTGCGTGGGCGCGGGCATAGTCCGACGCGTCCTTCAGCCCGGGATCGAGCCAGCCGGCGTGCGCCGCGTCGGGCAGCACCACCGGCATGCGGTCGCGCACTTCGGCGGCCGGGCCTTCGGCCGCCTTGGTGAGCAGCGCGCAAGTGAGCCTGTCCTGCCACAGGGACATCAGTCCCGCGAAACAAAACGGCCGGCCGTCCGCGCGCCGTAGGTAGTGCGGCTGCTTGCCCCCGGCGAGCGCCTGCCATTCGTACCAGCCTTCGGCCGGCAGCAGGCACCGCGCGCGGCGCATCGGCTCGCGCCACATCGGCTTGCCCGCGGCTTCCTCCAGCCGCGCGTTGATGGTCGAGGTGGGCGCCTGGTCCTGCTTCCACCAGTGCGGGATCAGTCCCCAGCGCGCCGCGACCAGCGTGAGCTCGCCGGCCTCGAGCAGCAGGAGCGGCACCTCGGTGGCGGGCTGCACGTTGAAGCGGCGCGGAAAATCCAGGCCGCTGGAACGGCGGACCTGCCAGGCGCGCTCGATCGACGCCTGCCCGGGGCTGACGTAGCGTCCGCACATCGTCAGGGCGCCGGGCTGCCCGCCTTGGCCAGTCCCTGCACCAGCGGGCGCGAGCCCTGCAGCGCCACGCGCTGCAGGTAGAAGGCGAGGGCGCGCGCACCGCCGAGCTCCTCGCCGCCGCCCGCGCGCCCCGGGCCGCCGTGCACCAGCTGCGGCAGCACCGTGCCCGGGCCGGGCGAGAGCTCGACCTTCGGATGACCGATGTAGATGCGGCCGTGGAACGGCGCGATGCCGGCCACGGTTTCCTCGAGCCAGGCCGCGTCTTCGGAATACAGCGAACACACCAGCCCGCCGCCGCCTTTGGCGACGATGGCTGCCGGGTTCTGCGCGTAGGGCAGGAGGGAGACCACCGGGCCGAACACTTCGCGCGCGTGCACGGCGTTCGCCGGCGTTTGCGCCGCGAACTCGATCAGCGTCGGCGCGATGAAGTAGCCCTTGGGAAATAGCGCTTTGGCCCCTCCCGCGGCCAGGCGGCCTTCGGCGGCGAGGCGTTCCACGCCTGCGCGCACGTCGGCCAGCTGGGCGGCGTTGGTGAGCGGCCCCATGCGCACGTCCTCCTCCGCCGGGTCGCCGACTTTCAGGTTGCCGAGGAGCCCCGCAAGGTCGTCGCGCACGGTGGCGGCATGTTCGGCCGGCACCAGCACGCGCCGGATGGCGGTGCATTTCTGGCCGACCTTCTGCGCGACGTCGCGCACCACTTCCTTCAGGAACAGCTCGTACAGGTCGCCGCTCGCGCCCGCGTCCGGGCCGAGAACCGCGGCGTTGAGGCTGTCGGCTTCGACGTTGACGCGCACCGAATGGCGGATGACGTTGGGCAGCGCGCGCAGGCGCTCGCCCGTGTCGCCCGAGCCGGTGAAGGCGAGCACGTCCTGCGCGCCGAGCAGCGCGGGCAGGTCGCGCGGCGCGCCGACCAGGAGCTGCAGCGCGCCCGCGGGCAGAACGTTCTTCTCCGCGATCACCTGCATCGCGCGCTGGGCGAGCAAGGCGGTGGCGGTGGCGGGCTTGGACAGCACCGGCATGCCGGCGAGCAGCGCGGCGGCGGCTTTTTCCGCCAGGCCCCAGGCCGGGAAATTGAAGGCGTTGATGTGCACCGCCACGCCGTGGCGCGGCACCGCGACGTGCTGGCCGTGGAAGCGCGGCGAGCGGCCCAGCTGCAGGCCCGCGCCGTCCAGCAGGAACCTGCCGGCGCCCAGTTGCGCGCCCAGGTCCGCGTAGGCGAGCAGCGTGGCGATGGCGCCGTCGACGTCGAACTTCGCATCCGAGCGCGTGTTGCCGCAGTTGCGGATGCCGAGCGCGAGCAGCTCGTCGCGCGTGCCCTGCAGCGCGTCGGCCATGGCCTTGAGCAGCGCGCCGCGCTCGGCGAAGCTCAGCGCGCGCAGCGCGGGGCCGCCGGTGTTGCGGGCGTAGTCGAGTGCCGCGGCGAGATCGATGCCTTCGCTCGAGGCGAGGGCGAGGGGCTCTTCGGTCGCGGGATTGAGGAGTTGCTGGCCGGCGCCCTGGCCCTCGAGCCAGCGGCCGCCGACGTAACTTGCAACATGTTGCATGCCGTCCTCCCGAAGCGGGGCGGGCGGCAGTGTAGCGCGGCTAGGCGACTTCCTCGGCCTTCGCCTTGGCCTTGGCGCGCTTGGGTTTCGCCGCGGGCTTGGCTTTGCCCGGCGCGGTCACGCCGGTGCGCGGGCGCGAGCCCAGCACCTCGATGCACAGCGCCGCGATCTCGGTCTCCAGCAGCCGCTCCGCGTTGGCGTGCAGGTTGCGCACTTCCAGCGTGGACAGCGAGTCGATCTTTTCCTTGGTCCATTGCGCGGCGTGGCCGCGTCCCAGGATGCGCATGGTCAGTATCTCTTTCCCGATGTGAATTCCACTTTCAGGCGCGCTACCTGGCGCCTGACGGTCTCGATGTCGGCGCGGGCGCGCTCGACCTTCTGCTGCAGCGCTTCGCTGGCCGCGCCGGCCGCCGCTTCGCGCGCGAGTTCCGCGTGCGCTTCGCGGTAGCGGGCCTCGGCCGCGTTCCAGCGTTCCACTACCTGCTGCTCCTGGTCACGCCAGAGCTTTCGCTTGTCCATGCCCGCTCCTCGAGGAAATGAAGAAGCCCGGCATCGCCGGGCTTGGGGTGCGGCAGCTGCGATTACGCAGGACGGACGTTGGTGGCCTGGTCTCCCTTGGCGCCTTGCGTGACGTCGAACTGCACCTTGTCGTTTTCCTTCAGCGTCTTGAAACCGCCGCCCTGGATCGCGGAGAAATGCACGAACAGATCCTTGCCGCCGCCTTCCGGGGTGATGAAGCCGAAACCTTTTGCATCGTTGAACCACTTCACTGTGCCTACGCTCATGTCTAAGTCCTTGGGAATTGATAAAAAGGGCGGTTGCCCTGCGGAATGGTCAAGGAGGGAAAAAACTACCTGATGAGCGCGGGCAACTTCGCCGCGTGCGAACCAGCTATTTCGGCGCTTGAGAATCCTGCACCG
>JBGPPD010000282.1:0-3271 GCA_041488375.1 Gammaproteobacteria bacterium
GCGGTGTGCACGGCGGTCCACAACTGGTCCAACGTCGTGACCGCAAAATTCCACGTCTTGGCGCGCAGTCCGGAACCCTCGCCCGGCCACGTCGACGCCAAGCGCTACGCCCTGGGACACGATGCCGCAGGCGACGCGATTGTCGTGGGACCGAAGAACGACGCCTACCGCCGGCACGCCTACACTGCGCTGGTGCGGATCGCGAATCCCGCCGGAAGGCGGGACCGGCCGTGAACGCAGGATGTTGCAGGCAGGAAGGCGCGACGCTGGTCGTCGCGCTCATCATGCTGGTGGTGATCTCGCTGCTCGCCGTGGGCTCGCTCCACACCACCAACATGAACCTCAAGGTGGTCGGCAACATGCAGTCGCGCGGTGAAGCGCTTTACGCTGCGCAGCAGGCGATCGAAACGGTGATCAGCACGCCGCAGTTCATCACAGACCCGGCCAATGCCGTGCCCAATCCGTGCGGGGCCGCCAACACCTTGTGCAACGATCTCGACGGCGACGGCACGCCGGAATACATCACCCGGCTCATTCCCGCGCCCTCGTGCGTCTCGGTGAGAGTGATCAAGGCGAGCGAGCTCAACCTCGCCAGCGCCGAAGACCTGACGTGCTCGGTGGGCCGGGCGCCGCAGTCCGGCGCCGCGAGCGGAGACTCGCTGTGCGCCAACACCGCCTGGGACATCACCGCCGAGACCCGCTCGACATTCTCCGGCACCAAGGTCACGGTTACGCAAGGCGTCGCGGTGCGCGTCAGCGCCGTGGACGCCGAAGCGCTGTGCGGGTCCAATGGGTCCGGCGCGTCCCCGGGCGCGGGGAGGATGGTCAGGATCGGGGCGCAAGGAGTCGGTCCGGTGATCACCCAGAGGCGGGTGCGCACCTATTGGTACGTGCACGGTGACCAGTAGTGCGCCGGGGCGTTGCGAGACTCGTCAATCGGCTCTGGCCCCACTAGATTGATCTTTTCGTGGCGTGCGGCGGCACCAGCCGAAGGGTCGCCAGCGTCGCCGCCGCCCACGCAAGGTAGAGCGTCGTGAAGATCCAGTCCGGCGCGCGGTAATAGAGCAGCCGCTGCACCCAGCGCCCGATGAAGGATTCGGGCCGCGCGCCGCCGCGCAGCGCGTCTTCCCACTCCGTCAGCGGACAGGTCATGCCGATGACCGCTTCCAGCGCGACCAAGCCGATGGCGCCGAGGTGCAGGTAGCGGAACCAGGGATTGCGCACCCAGCGCCAGCCGAGCGCCGCGCCGATCCAGGTGAGGATCAGTCCGCCGACGACAAAAACGACGATCGCGAAATGAAGGACGAGGAGGGCGTCAGCCGCGTTCACGCGGCCTCTTCGGGTCCGCGATCCACTCGCTCCACGAGCCGGCGTAGAGCCGCGCGCCCTTCAGGCCGGCGATTTCCATCGCCAGCAGGTTGTGGCAGGCGGCGACACCCGAGCCGCAGGTGTTGACGATGGCTTCGAGCTTGCGGGGGCCGAGCACCGTGAGGAATTCCTGCTTGAGCACCTCGGGCCGCTTGAAGGTGCCGTCCGCCTGCAGATTGTCGCTATTGAAACGGTTGAGCGAACCCGGGATGCGCCCGGCCACCGGGTCGATGGGCTCGGATTCGCCGCGCCAGCGCGCGGGCGCGCGCGCATCGAGCAGGGCGGCATCGCCCAGGTGCGCCTGCACGTAGTTCACGTCCACCGCACGCTCCGGCCGCACTTTCCCGGGGTACGCCGTCGCGGCGAATCGCGGCACCTCGGCAGTCACCGGCCGGCCTTCCTTCACCCATTTGGCCAGACCGCCGTCGAGGACGGCCACGGCATCGTGCCCGACCCAGCGCAGCATCCACCACAGGCGCGCGGCCATCGCGCCCGGGCCGCCGTCGTAGCAGACCACCTGGCCCGAGGGTTCGAGTCCTTGCGCCCCGAGCCAGGCGATGAAGACTTGCGGGTCTGGCAGGGGATGGCGGCCGTTCGTGCCGCTCTTGGGCGCAGAGAGGTTCCGGTCGAGGTGCGCGAAGGCCGCGCCGGGGATATGCGACTCGCGGTACTGCTGTTCGCCGAGCTCGTGCTTGAGCAGATCGTGCCTGCAGTCGAACACCCGCCATTGCGGATGGCGGGCCAGCTCGCCGGTGTCGACGAGCGTGTTCAGCGCCCGAGGCTCTGCCGCACCCATTCGTGGAAGTGCACCATGGCGTCTTCCATCGGCGACTGGTAGGGGCCCGCGTCGTCCAGGCCCTGCTCGCACAAGGCGCGCCGGCCGCGGTCCATGCGCAGGCAGATCTCGTCGTCCTCGAGCGCGGTTTCCACGTACGCGGCCTGCTGCGCCTCGATGAACTCGCGCTCGAAGTGCACGATTTCCTCGGGGTAGTAGAACTCCACCACGTTGGTGGTGCGCGTCGGCGAGCGCGGGATCAGCCGGCTCACCACCAGCACGTTCGGGTACCACTCCAGCATCAGCCCCGGGAAGTAGCTCATCCACAGCGCGCCCTGCTTGGGGGTGCGGCCGTCGAGCTGCTTCAGGCAGGCCTCCTGCCATTTGCGGTACACCGGCGTGCCGGGCTTCGCCAGGCCGGCCTTCGCCTGCACGATCTGCACCGACCAGTCCGGCCCATAGTCCACTGTGAAGTGGTTGCAGTCGGTGAAATTGCCCAGGCCGGGGTGGAAGAAGTCGACGTGGTAGACCTCGAGGTAGGTCTCGATGAAGGTCTTCCAGTTGAAGTCGTACTCGTCCACCATCACGCGGTCGAGCACGTAGCCGGAGAAGTCCCAGTCGGCGAGGGTCTTCATGCCGGCGAGCGCCCGGCGCGGGTCGGCCGGCCCCGCGAACAGCAGGCCCTGCCAGTTGGTGAGCGGCGTCGAATGCAGCTTGACGCAGGGACTCTCGGCGAAGTGCGGCGCGCCGAGCAGCTCGCCTTTGAGGTCATAGGTCCAGCGGTGCAGCGGGCAAACGATATTTTCCGCGTGGCCGCGGCCCTCGAGCATGATCGACTGGCGGTGGCGGCAGACGTTGGACAGCAGCTCGACGCCGCTTTCATTGCGCACCAGCACCTTGGCGTGGTCCTGCCACTCCAGGGTGCGGTAGTCGCCCGCGGCAGGCAGCCACAGCTCATGGCCGACGTAATTGGCGCCGGCATCGAAGAGCAGCTTCTTCTCCGCCGCGAAGATTTCCGGATCGAAATACCACGACACCGGCAACTGGCAGGTGGCCGGCTTCAGCTGGCGCAAACTCGCGACGTCCGACATCGGGTCCGGGGGGGTGAAAAAACGGGGCGAATTCTAC
>JBGPPD010000283.1:0-3253 GCA_041488375.1 Gammaproteobacteria bacterium
GCCCAGCAGGACAGCGCGCGGCGCGCCTCGCGCTGGCTGCTGCTGTGGTACCTCCTCGCGGTCCTGTTCGTGGTCCTGTGCTTCAACCTGGCCGCCGCGCTGGCCTACGCGGCGATCGCGGTTTTCAGCGGCTTGCCGCCCGCGCCCGCCAGGTTGCACTACGCCGTCTCGGGCGTGGTGGCGGCGTGCATCCTCGGCATGACGGCGCGGCGCATCTGGCAGTTGTCCGAGGGCGGCCCGACGGTGGCGCAGATGCTGGGCGCCACCTACCTCGAGCGCGGCCGGGCCAGCGCCTCCGAGGCGAAGCTGCTGAACGTCGTGGAGGAGATGGCGATCGCCTCCGGCATCGCCGTGCCGCCGGTGTACCTGCTGGCCACGGAGGACGCGGTCAACGCCCTGGTGGCCGGCCACAGCGCGAACCAGGCGGTGATCGTCGCCACCCGCGGCGCGGTGCAGAAGCTCTCGCGCGACGAGCTGCAGGCGGTGATGGGGCACGAATTCAGCCACATCCTGAACGGCGACATGGCGCTCAACGTCCGCCTGGTCGGCCTGCTCGCCGGCATCGCCTGCTTCGGCGAATGGGGCGAGGCGATGGTGCGCGCGGCCGGCGAGCAGACACGCGCGAAGAGCCGCGAGGACCGGGGCGGCGAGGTGCTGGTCGCCCTGTTCGGCGCGGCGATCGCCTTCATCGGCTTTCCGGGTCTGTTCGCGGCGGAGGCGTTCAAGGCGGCGATCTCGCGCCAGCGCGAGCTGCTCGCCGACGCGGCAAGCGTGCAGTTCACGCGCAATCCCGACGGCATCGCCGGCGCTCTGGATTCCATCCGCTACCTCGGGGCCGGCACCACCCTGCGCGCGGCGCACGTGGCCGAGCTGTCGCACATGTTCTTCGCGCCGGCGGTCGTGCGCTGGTGGGGTTTTCCCTCGCACCCGCCGATCGAAGAGCGCATCCGGCGCGCGCACCCGCGCTTCCTGCAGGAGGACTACCGGCGCACGCGCCATGCCTCGAGCTACCGCGACGGGCAACGCGCGGTGCTCGACGGCGCGGGCAATGTGGTGAAGGTGGTCGGCGGCAGCGCGGGACTGGTGGAAGCGCCGCGCGCCGAGCACGTGGATCACGCGCGCCGACTGCTCGAGCGCCTGCCGCCGGCGCTGACGCAGCGCCTGGCCACGGCGGAGGGCGCGGAGCAAGTGATGTACGCGCTGTTCGGGGCGAGCGATGAGCAGGCCGCTGCCGCCCGTTTCGAGATGCAAGGCATCGGGCGCCCGCAATCCCTGCTGCTGGTGGAACTCGCCTTGCCGTCGCTCAAGCAGTTCCCGCAGCAGCGCCGCGACGCCTTCCTCGCCGGTATCCGCAGGCTGGTCGAAGGCGACGGCAAGGTGACCCTCGCCGAGTTCGTGCGCGCCACGCTCCTGCGCCAGAACCTGCGCGAGGGCGCGGGCAGGCCGCTCGGCACGAAATTCGGCAAGCTCGCCGAGGTGGCGCAGGACGCGCAGGTGGTGCTGTCGCTCATCGCACACGCCTCCGGCGGCGATGCCGCGGCGGCGCATGCCAGGGGCAAGGCGATCCTGGGCATCGAGCTGCCGGGGCCGATGCCGCTGGCGGACCTCTCCACCGCCCGCATCGGCGAAGCGCTCGAGCGGCTGCGGCACCTCGAGCCCTTCACCAAGCCGCGCGTGCTCAAGGCCTGCCTGGAGACCGCCGCCGCCGACGGCGTATTTCGCCTGGCGGAAGCCGAACTGGTGCGCGCGGTCGCGGCCACGCTCGATTGCCCGCTGCCGCCGGTGATCGGCGCGCTCGACCCCGCTACACTGGCGGCATGAAGGAACTGCAGGCGGCCCTTGCGGCTGCGGTCGCCGGGGAAGTGCGCTTCGACGCGGGCGCGCGCGCTGCGTACGCCTCGGACGCGTCCAACTACCGCCAGGTGCCGATCGGCGTGGTGCTGCCGCGCTCGGCCGCGGACATGGTTGCGGCGCTTGCGGCCTGCCGCGCGCACGGCGCGCCGGTGCTGGCGCGCGGCGGCGGCACGTCGCTGTGCGGGCAGAGTGTGAACGCCGCGGTGGTATTCGACTGCTCGAAGTATATGGACCGGGTGATTTCAGTCGATGCCGCGGCGTGCACGGCGCTGGTCGAGCCGGGCGTGGTGTGCGACAGCCTGCGCGCGGAGGCCGAAAAACACGGCCTCACCTTCGGCCCGGACCCCGCCACGCATTCCCGCTGCACCCTGGGCGGCATGATCGGCAACAACTCCTGCGGCGCGCACTCGGTGATGGCGGGCAAGACGGCGGAGAACATCGAGGCGCTGGAGGTGCTGACCTACGACGGCGCGCGCTTCTGGTGCGGGCCGACGGACGACGCCGAGTTCAAGCGCATCGTGGCGCTGGGCAGCCGCCAGTCCGAAATCTATCTCGCGCTGAAGGCACTGGCGGACAAGTATGCGGATCGGGTGCGCGCCGGCTTCCCGAAGATCAAGCGCCGCGTCTCCGGCTACAACCTCGACCAGCTCCTGCCCGAGAACGGATTCAACGTGGCGCGCGCCCTGGTCGGCACGGAAGGCACCTGCGCGCTCACGCTGCAGGCGAAGGCACGGCTGGTGAAGAGCCCGCCCCACCGCGTGCTGCTGGTACAGGGCTATCCCGACATCTACGCCGCGGGCGACGCGGTGCCCAAAGTGCTCGCGGCGGGGCCGATCGCCTGCGAGGGGCTCGACGAGCCGATCATCGGGGGCTTGCGCGAGCGCAAGCTCAAGCTCGACGACTTGAAGCTCCTGCCCGAGGGCAAGGCGTGGCTGATGATCGAGTTCGGCGGCGGCACGCCCGAGGAGGCGATCGAGAAGGCAAAGGCGCTGAGCGGCCGGCTCGTCATCGACAAGGGGGAGATGGCGCGACTGTGGGCCATCCGCGAGACGGGCGCCTCGGCCACCTCGCTCAACCTGAAGGGAATCCCCGGGCCGGACCCGATCGTCGGCTGGGAGGATGCGGCGGTGGATCCCTTGCGCTTGGGCGATTACCTGCGCGAGTTCCAGG
The DNA here is from genome assembly GCA_041488375.1 of Gammaproteobacteria bacterium. Taxonomy (GTDB): domain Bacteria; phylum Pseudomonadota; class Gammaproteobacteria; order Burkholderiales; family SG8-39; genus JAABQT01. The sequence continues at coordinate 3,025 of JBGPPD010000283.1, forward strand.
CGCTGGTGGACCGCCACGGCTACCGCACTTCGCTCTACGGGCATTTTGGCGACGGCTGCATCCATGCGCGCATCACATTCGAGCTGAGGACGCCCGAGGGCCTCGCGCGCTGGCGCACCTTCCTGCAGGAGGCCTCGGCGCTGGTCGTGAAGTACGGCGGCTCGCTCTCCGGCGAGCACGGCGACGGCCAGGCGCGCGCCGAGTTCCTGCCCGCGATGTACGGACCCGA
>JBGPPD010000284.1:0-3251 GCA_041488375.1 Gammaproteobacteria bacterium
GCGCTCACCCGCGCCTCCATCCAGCGCAGCGCCTCGTTGAACAGGATCGCCGCCGCGGCGAGCAGGATCACGCCGGCGAACAGCTGCTTCATCTGGAAGTTCTCGCCCCAGCTGGCGATCAGGTGGCCGATGCCGGTGCGCGAGGCGTACATCTCGGCGATCAGCACGCCGGTGAAATTGAAGATCATCGAGATGCGCAGCGTCTCGAGCAGGATCGGCAGCATGCTCGGCACGTACACCCGCGACAGGATCTGCAGGCGGGTCGCCCCGTACGAGCGCGCCACCAGCAGGTAGTCCTGCTTCACCGACTCCACCGCCGCCGACGCGCTCATCAGCACCACGAAGGTGGTGGTGAACGCGGCGTAGGCGATCTTCTGCTGCACGCCGGTGCCGAAGGCGAGGATGAACAGCGGCAGGAAGATCGACTTCGGGATCGCGAAGACGATGAACAGCATCGGCTTGAAGACTTCGCCGAGGTAGTCGTTCTCGGCGATCAGCACGCCGAGCGCCGCGCCCAGCGGCACGGCGATGACGAAGGCCAGCATCACCTCGGCCGCCGACACGCCGAGCGCCTCGCGCACCTGGCCGCGCTGCAGCAGCTCTCCCAGCGTGGCGAGCACGTCGCCCAGCGGCGGCAGCAGCAGCGGGTTGACGATGCCATGGCGCGGCAGCAGTTCCCAGGCCGCCAGCACCAGCGCCAGCAGCCCGAGCCGGGCAAGCAGAATCCTCACTACGCCGTCGGCACCGGCTTGAAGTTGCTCACGTAGGTCTGCTCCACCGGCGCGAGATCCTTCATGCCGATCAGGCGCGCCATGTCCATCGCCCGGTCCATCCACTCCTTGCGGAATTCGCCGGTGGCGGAAAGCTTGACGATGTTGTTGTCCAGCTCCGCCGCCGCGATCGGTTCCGGGATCTCGTCGATCTCGGCGATCAGTTTCACGGCCGCCGCGCGGTTCTGCGGCGCGCGCAGGAAGCCGACGCCGCCGTAGAGCGCGTTGAGCGCCTTCTGCAGTGCCTGCGGGCGTTCGCCGATGATCTTGTCGGAGGCGATCCAGCTGCCGGTCGAATGCGCGGGCACCAGGGCGCCGAAATCGGCAATCGAGCGTCCCTGCCCGGTCTGCATCATCTGGTAGGTGAGCGGCGAGTAGAGCACTGTGGCGTCGATGTTGCCCGTGAGCAGGTTCGGCACCAGGCCGCCGCCGCCCAGCGGCACGCGGGTGAACTCGATCTTCTGGTCGGCCATCGTCCAGCGCGCCAGCAGGTCCGTCCCGGATCCGGCCGAGGTGATGCCGACCTTCTTGCCCGCGAGGTCGGAGAGTTTCCTGATGGGCGAATCCGGCTTCACTATCATGTGCCAGCCGTAGTAGCCGAGTGCGCCGTTGGCCACGCACTTGGACTTCACGCCCTTCATCAGGCCCGCGGCGACGCTGGAAGAAGAGTTGTAGACCAGGTCGGCGGCGCCGGCGGCGACCGCCTCGAAGCCCTCCGCGCCGCTGCGGTAGATCGTCAGCTCGGCGTCGATCCCCTCCCGGTCGAACAGCTTCTGCCGGATCGCCGTCTCGGCGATGATCGTCGGGAAATAGGTCTTCGTCGGCACGCCGATGCGCACCGTCGGTCGCGCCTGTGCGAGCACGAACTTCGGCATCAGCAGCGTTGCTGCGCCGCCCACCAGCATGCCACGGCGCAACGCATCCGGGTTCCGCCCGCGCGGTGATTTGAGCATGTTTGCCTCCTCCTTGGCCAAGATTGGCCATTGGACCCGGTATTGTCAAGAGACCGCCGCCGCCGGCTTCTGGTAGGTTCGGGGCACGATTCACCTGCCAGGGGGCCGGGAATGATCCACGTCGTCGCCGTCATCACCGCCAAGCCCGGAAAGCGCGAGGAAATGCTGCGGCACTTCCGCGCCAACTTGCCCGCCTGCCGCGCCGAGAAAGGCTGCATCGAGTACGGCCCGGCGGTGGACGCGGAAAACGCGCTGCCGTTCCAGACCAAGGCCGGGCCAGATACCTACCTGGTCATCGAGAAATGGGAAAGCATGGAGGCGCTGAAGGCCCATGCCGCCGCGCCCCACATGGCGGCCTACGGGGCCAAGGTGAAGGAATTGATCGCCAGCCGGGCGGTCCACATCCTGCAGCCGGCCTGATATTATTGCTTGGCTTTCACTCGGAGATTCATCATGCCCGCTCTGCAGATCAAGTCCGTTACGGCGCGCCGCATCGCCCGCCTGGCAGCGCGGCGAAAGCGGTCTCCGCAACGCGTGCTGGAGGCGGCACTCGCCGCGGGGCTGGATTTCGAAGAATGGTTCCAGCGCGAGGTCGCCAAAGGCCTCGCGGAGCTCGATGCCGGCAAGGCCTTGTCTCATGAGCAGATGCTGAAGAATCAGGAGCGCAGGAAGGCCGCGTTTGTCCGCTCGCTCGCGAAAGCGGCTTGAATGGTCCCCGCTGGCCGAATGGGACTTGTTCGCTGCTTGGGCTTACATCGCCGAGGATTCACTTCCTTCCGCTGACGCGGTAGAGACGCGGCTCGTCCACTCTGCCCGGCGGCTCTCCGAGTATCCACTTCTCGGCAAACGCGGCCGAGTCTCCGGTACGCGTGAATTCCCGGTCAGACACACTTCTTTCACGTTGATTTACCGTGTGCGCGGCGCGAAGGTATCCATCGCCCGCGTGCTTCATCAGAGACAAAAGTATCCTTGAGATCAGCCGGCACAGATCCGGCGTAGGGAAAAATGCTTGGAAAGACACGACGCGCTCGTACCGCCTTGAGACGGCCCGCTACGCAATCGCGCGCGGTTTCGCTTCGAGCAGCTTCACCAGCGCATGCAGTACCCGGTTCGCCGGCGTCGGCACTCCCAGCGTTTCGCCCCTTCGGACCACGAGACCGTTCAGGTGGTCGATCTCCGTCGGCTTGCCGCGCGCGAGATCCTGCGCCGTGGAGGAGAACTGCGCGGGCATGGCTTGCGCGATGGCGTAGGTCCTGGCAAGCACGTCCGGCGCCATGCGCACGCCGCTCGCCTCGGCCACCGCCAGCACTTCCTGCACGACGTCGCGCATCAGCTCGCGCACGCCGGCGCCCTCGATCATCCTGCCGTAAGGCAGCTGCGTGATGGCGGAGAGGGCGTTGTAGGCGCAGTTGGCCACCAGCTTGGCCCACAGCTCTCCCGCCACGTTGTCCGAGATCGCCACCGGCACGCCGGCCGCCTCGAACCAGCGCCGGATGGAGTCGAGCGCCCCGGCAGGAACGTTGCCGCC
>JBGPPD010000285.1:0-3197 GCA_041488375.1 Gammaproteobacteria bacterium
CAGGCGGGCGGCCAGCCCGCCACCTTCCCGGTCAGCCAGTTCGAAGCGGCCGCCGTGGGCCCGCGCGACGCGCTCGACGATCGCCAGGCCCAGCCCGGCGCCGCCCCGGCCGCTGCGCGCCTCGTCGAGCCGCGTGAAGGGTTTCTTCAGGCGATCGATCTCGCCCGCCGGGATGCCCGGGCCGCGGTCGAGCACTTCGAGCACGGCATGGCCGTCGCGGCGCGAGGCGCACAGGTCGATGTCGCCGCCGGCGTGGCGCAGGGCGTTTTCCACCAGGTTGGTCAGTGCCCGGTGCAGCGCCATGCGCGCGGCCATCAGCGTCGCGCCGGAGCGTCCCTGGCGCCGCACCGGCTTGCCGAGCTTGGCGAAATGCGCGGCCACCTCGTCGGCCAGGGCGTCCAGCGCCACCGGCTCGCGCTGCTCGGCGTCGCCGCGCGCGAAGTCCAGGAACTGCCCGATCACCTGGTCCATCTCCTCGATGTCGGCGTTCATGCCCTGCGCCGCCGCGGGCTCCGCGCCGCTCATCTCCACCGCCAGGCGCAGGCGCGAGAGCGGCGTGCGCAGGTCGTGGGAGATGCCGGCGAGCACCATGGCGCGCTCGCGCTCCATCGAGTCGAGGTCGCCCGCCATGCGGTTGAACGCGGACTGCACCGTGCGCAGCTCGCGCGCACCGTCTTCCGCCAGCGGGGCGGGGGCCTCGCCGCGCCCGATGCGCCGCGCCGCCTCGGCCAGGCCGGCGAGCGGGCGCGCGATGCGCGAGGCGATGAGCCACGCCCCGAGCAGCGCGAGCGCGAGCAGCGCGCCGCCCCAGCCGAGCCACCCCAGGCCGAGTTCCGGTTCGAAACGCTCGCGCGGCAGCATCACCCAGAACTCGTCCTCGTCGATGAAGAAACTCACCCAGAAGCCGCGCATGCCGTCGCGCGCAACCGCAAAGCGCGTCGCCTGGCCGAGCTGCGCGCGCACGCGCGCCGCCACCCGCTCGAGCGGCCCCTGCGGGCGCAAGGGCAGGATCTGCTCCTCGTTGGTCACCGGGTAGATGCGGATCCCTTCGCGCTCGTTCAGCTCCAGCAGCAGCTCGCGGCGCAGCACCGGGTCGGCGCTCACCAGCGCGGCGCGCGTCAGGTTGACCACGCTCACGGTCTGCTGCGCGAGCTCGCGCGCGCGCGGCTCGCGCTCGTAGACGCGCAGGATCTGGAACGAGGCCAGCACCGAGACCACCAGCAGCGCGGCGATCAGCAGGAAGGATCGCCAGAACAGCGTCATCGCGGCGTGCCGTCGGGCACGAACACGTAGCCGTGCCCCCACACCGTCTGGATGTGGCGCGGCTTGGACGGATCCTCCTCGATGAGCTTGCGCAGGCGCGAGATCTGCACGTCGATCGAGCGGTCGAAAACCTCGTACTCGCGGCCGCGCGCCAGCTCCATCAGCTTGTCGCGCGACAGCGGCTGGCGCGGATGCTGCACCAGCACGCGCAGCACGGAGTACTCGCCGGTGGTGAGCGCCACCGCCTTGCCGTCCTTCTTCAGCTCGCGCGTCGCCGGGTTGAACTCGAAGGCGCCGAAGCGGTGCAGGCCGTCCTCCGCGTCCGGCGCGCCGGGCACGCCGGCTTTCGGCCGGCGCCGCAGCACCGCTTGGATGCGCGCTACGAGTTCCCTCGGGTTGAACGGCTTGGGCAGGTAGTCGTCGGCGCCCATCTCCAGGCCGACGATGCGGTCCACCTCGTCGCCCTTGGCGGTGAGCATGAGGATGGCGGGCGCGGTGCCGGTGGCGCGCAGCCGCCGGCAGATGGCGAGGCCGTCCTCGCCCGGCAGCATCAGGTCGAGCACCACCAGGTCGACGCGCTCGCGCGCCAGGTACTTGTCCATTTCCGGCGCGTCGCGCACGGCGCGCACCTCGAATTTCTGCTCGCCGAGGTAGCGCGTCAGCAGGTCGCGCAGGCGCTGGTCGTCGTCGACGACGAGGATGCGGGTCTTGAGTTCGGCCATGGGAGGTCGAAGGGTAACGGATTGTCACAAAAAACCGTTGACCTGACACACCCGCAAGCCCGAACCTCCGTACTATTCGAGAGCCATGAAGGCCACCCTCGCCCTGGTTCTCGCCGCCGGCATGCTGGCGGCGTGGCCCGCCGCCGCCCAGGCGCCGGAGCGCGGCGCGCACCTGCAGAAGCAGGGCCTGCAGCCGCGCGAGCGCGAGCGCGAGGAGCGCCGCGAGCTGCGCCGCGACCGGGGCGGCCGCGAGCGGCTGTCGCGCGAGCAGCGCGACAAGCTGCGCCAGGACATCCTGGACGCCAACCGCGACATGAAGGGCCGGCGCTAGGCGGCCGGGTGCGCGAAGAAGCGCACGGCGTTCTTCGATTCCTGCTTGGCGCGGTACATCGCCGCGTCGGCGTGCTGCAGCAGTTCGTGCGGGTCGCCGGCGTCGTCGGGGCACAAGCTCACGCCGATGCTGGCGGTGACGCCGCAGGGCCGGCCGTCCGGCATGGGGTAGGGCTTGCCGATCTCGGCGACCAACTTGCCCGCCACGCTCTCCACGTCCGCGACCGCCGCGACGTCCTCCAGCACCACCACGAACTCGTCGCCGCCCAGCCGCGCCACCAGGTCGCTCGAGCGCAGCGCGCCGCGCAGCCGCTGCGCCACCTCGACCAGCAGCCGGTCTCCCGTCTCGTGCCCGAATTCGTCGTTCACCTGCTTGAAGCCGTCCAGGTCCAGGTACAGGGCGGCGAGGCGCGCCGAGTTGCGCTTGGACCGCTGCACGGCGTGCTCGAGCGCCGGGGCGAGGCTGGTGCGGTTCGCCAGACCGGTCAGCGCGTCGTTGTAGGCGAGCGTGGCAATGCGCTCGCGCGCCTCGACGATCTCGGTGATCTCGTGCCCGACGCCGCGGAAGCCCGCGAAGCTGCCGTCGGCATGGCTGCGGGGCTCGCCGCTGACCGAGAAATGCCGCAGCCGGCCGTCGGGGCCGAGGCGCGCGTACTCGAAATTGCGGAACGGCAGGTGCGCCTCCATCTGCGCGCGATGCGCGGCCCAGCCCGCCGCGTCGGGCTGGACCGAGGGAATCTCCCAGGGCGCCTTGCCTGGGGCGGCGCCGGGTGTCGCGTCCTCGCCGTAGGCGGGCGCGTTCTCGATCTGCACCAGCCGGTAGCGTGCGTCGGTCTCCCAGAAGAAGTCCGACGAGAGCTGGGTGAGGCTGCGGAAGCGCGC
>JBGPPD010000286.1:0-3186 GCA_041488375.1 Gammaproteobacteria bacterium
GATCGCGCTCGCCACCTGGCAGGTGGGCGGCGTCGCCGGCGGGCTGGTTTCGCTCACTTCCGTGTTGTGCTGGATGTGGACCTTCGAGTCCCTGCATCCTTACACGCACCGTTTCTATTTCTACTGGGAGGGCGGCATCACTGCCACCTCCTTCCTGGTGGTGGTGGTGCTGCTGACGCGCCTGAAGCAGGCGCTGGAGCGCTCCGACGAGCGCTTCGTCACCGTGCTGGAGGGCCTGCAGGCGGCGGTTTGCGCCGAAGACAGCCGCTCGGGCGCGCTGCTCTACGGCAACCGACATTTCCGCGAGCAGTTCGGCGCGCTGCGCCCGCCGACACTCGAGGCGGGCGAGTTCCACGACGAGCGCGCGCGGCGCTGGTACCTGGTGCAGTCGCGCCCACTGCGCTGGATCGACGGGCGCGACGCCGTGTTGCGCGTGTATTCGGACATCACCGAGGAGCGCACCGCGCGCGAGCTGATTGCGCGCCACCGCGACGCGGTGCACCGCACCGCGCGCCTGGTGGCCTTGGGCGAGTTCGCCTCGGCCGTGGCGCACGAGCTGTCGCAGCCGCTGGCGGCGATCGCCACCTACAACAACACCAGCCTGCGCCTATTGCAGGCGGGCCGCGGCGACGCCGCCGAGCTGGCCGAGGCGATGCAGAAATGCCGCGACCAGGCCAGGCGCGCCGGCGCCATCATCCAGCGGCTGCGCGAGGTGCTGCGCCAGCCGGCGCCGGCGCTGACGGCGCAGGACCTGAACCAGGTGGCGCGCGCGGCGATCGAACTGGCGGAGCCTGAGGCGCGGCAGGCGGGCGTGGCGCTCGAACTGCAGCTCGCGCCGGCGCTGCCGGAGGTGCGCGCCGACCGGCTGCTGATCGAGCAGGTGGCGCTCAACCTGGTGCGCAACGCGATCGAGGCGGTGCAGGCGCTGCCGCCCGGGCGGCGGCGCGTGACGCTGGCCACCGCGCCCGCGTCCGGCGGCGTGCAGCTGGCCGTGAGCGACTTGGGCGAGGGCGTGCCGGCGGAGGCTTGCGAGCGCCTGTTCGACGCCTTCGTCACCACCAAGCCGGGCGGGCTCGGGTTGGGCCTGTCGATCTGCCGCTCGGTGGTGGAGGCGCACGGCGGCTCGATCCGCTACGAACCCAGGCAGCAGGAGGGCGGCGCGCCGGGCGCGCGTTTCTCCTTCGTCCTGCCCGGCATCGCGGCATGACCACGAGCGCCGCCGCCGCGCCGGTGCGCACGGTGTACGTCGTGGACGACGACGAGGCGCTGCGCGACGCGCTGGGCATGCTGTTCCGCACCGCCGGGCTGAAGGTCGAGTCCTACGCCTCGGCGGCCGCCTACCTGCAGCGTGCGAAGCCCGCGCACCCGGGCTGCCTGGTGCTCGACATACGCATGCCGGGACTCTCCGGCACGGCGCTGCAGGAGGAGCTGCTCGAGCGCGGCACGCGCATCCCGATCATCTTCATCACCGGACACGGCGACATCCCGATGGCCGTCGAGGCGGTGAGGAAGGGCGCCTACGACTTCATCGAGAAGCCCTTCGACGACTACCAGCTGCTGTGCCAGGTGCTCAATGCGCTCGAGCAGGCCGGTGAGGCGCCCGCCGGCGGCGGCGCCGAGCGCCTCGCGCTGCTCTCGGACCGGGAGCGCGAGGTGCTGGACCTGGTGCTCGCCGGCAAGCCCAACCGCCAGATCGCGGCGGAGCTGTTCATCAGCATGAAGACGGTGGAGTTCCACCGTGCGCGCATCATGCAGAAGCTCGAGGTGCACTCGGCGGCGGAGCTGTTCCGCCTGTGCCTCGGCGCCTCCGCGGCGCGCTGACAAACCTTACAGTCCCGACCCCCGTTTTCGGCCGGAAATCCGGTGTTTTCCCCAGTGTGCGGGCCCATCGCCCGCCGCTAGGATTTGCGCGCCAACTAGGGGAGGAGACCCGATGTCCGCATCCGCAGAAGCGCTCAAGCACGGGCAGCACAGCAGCGGCGATTTCAAGCCCGAGGAGAAGAGGGTCATTTTCGCCTCCTCGCTCGGCACGGTGTTCGAGTGGTACGACTTCTACTTGTACGCGGTGCTGGCGCCGTTCTTCGCGGCGCTGTTCTTCCCCCCGGGCAACCAGACTGCGGCGCTGCTTTCGGCCTTTGCCGCCTACGCCGCCGGCTTCCTGGTGCGGCCCTTCGGCGCGCTGCTGTTCGGGCGCATCGGTGACCTGGTCGGGCGCAAATACACCTTCCTCGTCACCATCGTGGTGATGGGCAGTTCGACCTTCCTGGTCGGCCTGCTGCCGACCTTCGCGAGCGTGGGCTGGGCCGCCCCGGTGCTGATGGTCAGCCTGCGCCTGCTGCAGGGGCTGGCCCTCGGCGGCGAATACGGCGGCGCGGCGACCTACGTCGCCGAGCACGCGCCGAACCACCGCCGCGGCTATGACACCAGCTGGATCCAGACCACCGCGACGCTGGGCCTGTTCCTCGCGCTGGCGGTGATCTACCTGTGCCGCAGCAACATGGACGCGGCGACCTTCAGCAGCTGGGGCTGGCGGGTGCCGTTCTGGGTGTCGGTGATCCTGCTCGTGTTCTCGGTGTACATCCGGCTCAAGCTGCAGGAGTCGCCGGTGTTCCAGAAGATGCAGTCGGAGGGCAAGGGCTCCAAGTCCCCGCTCACCGACAGCTTCCTCAAGTACCCGAACAACAAGTACGTGCTGCTGGCGCTGCTCGGCGCCACCGCCGGGCAGGGCGTGGTCTGGTACACGGGGCAGTTCTATGCCCTGTTCTTCATCATCCTCACGCTCAAGCTCGACTACGTCAGCGCCTACACCCTGATCGCGGTGTCGCTGCTGATCGGCACGCCGTTCTTCATCGTCTTCGGCTGGCTGTCGGACCGGATCGGGCGCCTGAAGATCATCCTCGCCGGCTGCCTGATCGCCGCGGTGACCTACTTCCCGCTGTTCCACGGCCTCACGCACTACATCAATCCGGGGCTCGAGGAGTTCGCGGCGAAGACGCCGGTCACGGTGACCGCCGACGCGGCGACCTGCCAGTTCCACCTGTTCGTCGGCCCGTGGAGCAAGTTCTCCGATTGCGACAAGACCAAGGACTTCCTGTCCAAGCAGGGCCTGTCCTTCAAGTCGGTCGACGGCGCGGCCGGCAGCAAGGTGGTGACCGAGATCGGCGGGTCCGCCGCGGCCAAGATCGA
>JBGPPD010000287.1:0-3152 GCA_041488375.1 Gammaproteobacteria bacterium
ATGTGCGCCATCTCGCCGAGGAAGGCGCGCGCCTCGCGCGGCGGCTGCGTGGAGGCGAATTCCAGCACCGCGGGCAGGTAGTCGGGCAACTCGCCGGGCGCGAGGCACAGGCCCGCCTGCTCGTAGCTCTGCGCCAGGTCGATCATCGCCGGGCCGCGATCGCGCGAATCGCCGTGCACGTGCTCGAACAGGTGCAGAGAGGTGGCGCGGCCGCGATCGAACAGCTGCACATAGGCCGCCTCGGCGTCGAGCGGGTCGGCGCCCGCGAGCGCCCCCATCAGCGCTTCCAGTTCCGCACGGCGCGCAGCGGCCAGCGCGCGCTCGCCGTGCAGCGCGTCGCGCAGCGCGGGCAGGTGGGCGCGCAGTTCTGCGTCAGGATATCCCAGCAGGCGCGCGAGCAGCCGCAGGCTGAGGGCGATGTTCATACCTGCGCCTTGATCGGGATGGTGCGCTTGCGCGTGCCGCCGAACAGGCTGACCTTGTTCGAGCCGTCGGAGCAGCCGTTGCCGAAGGAAAAGCCGCAGCCGCCGCGGATGTCGAAGGTGTTCTCGGCGTATTCGCGGTGCGTGCTGGGAATCACGAAGCGGTCCTCGTAGTTGGCGATCGCCATCACGTGGTACATGTCCTCGACTTCGAGCTGCGTCATGCCCACCTGCCGCAAGGCGGCCAGGTTGGCCTGCCCGTCCACGTGCTTGGCGCGCTGGTACACGCGCATCGCCAGCATGCGCTCCAGCGCGCGCACCACGGGCGCCGTGTCGCCGGCGGTCAGCAGGTTGGCGAGGTACTTCACCGGGATGCGCAGCTGGCTCACGTCCGGGATCTCGCCTTTGCCCTGCAGGTGCCCGGCATTGGCGGCGGCGCTGATCGGCGAGAGCGGCGGCACGTACCAGACCATCGGCAACGTGCGGTATTCCGGGTGCAGCGGCAGGGCCACCTTCCATTGCACCGCCATCTTGTAGACCGGGCTGCGGCGCGCGCCTTCCATCCACGCGTCCGGCACGCCGTCGGCGCGCGCCTGCTCGATCACCCGCGGATCGTTCGGGTCGAGGAAGATGTCCAGTTGCGCCTGATACAGGTCGCGGTCGCGCTCCACGCTGGCGGCCTGCTGGATGCGGTCGGCGTCATACAGCATCACGCCGAGATAGCGGATGCGCCCGACGCAGGTCTCCGAACAGACGGTCGGCTGCCCCGCTTCGATGCGCGGGTAGCAGAAGGTGCATTTCTCCGCCTTGCCCGACTGCCAGTTGTAGTAGATCTTCTTGTACGGGCAGCCGCTGACGCACATGCGCCAGCCGCGGCACTTGTCCTGGTCGATCAGCACGATGCCGTCTTCCTCGCGCTTGTAGATCGAGCCCGAGGGGCAGCTCGCCACGCACGCCGGATTGAGGCAGTGCTCGCACAAGCGCGGCAGGTACATCATGAAGGTGTTCTCGAACTGGCCGTAGATGTCCTTCTGGATGTCGTCGAAATTGCGGTCCATGCCGCGCTTGGCGAACTCGCCGCCGAGGATCTCCTCCCAGTTCGGCCCCCAGACGATCTTCTCCATGGTCTTGCCCGTGATCAGGCTGCGCGGGCGCGCGGTCGGCGCGGCCTTCATTTCGGGCGCCGACTGCAGGTGGTCGTAGTCGAAGGTGAAGGGCTCGTAGTAGTCGTCGATCTCGGGCAGGTTGGGGTTGGCAAAGATGCGCATCAGCAGCTTCCACCGGGCCCCCTGCCGCGGCTCGATCGCGCCGTCGGCCTTGCGCACCCAGCCGCCGTTCCACTGGTCCTGGTTCTCCCATTGCTTGGGGTAGCCGATGCCGGGCTTGGTCTCGACGTTGTTGAACCAGGCGTATTCCATGCCCGGCCGGCTGGTCCAGACGTTCTTGCAGGTGACCGAACAGGTATGGCAGCCGATGCACTTGTCCAGGTTGAGCACCATGCCGATCTGCGCGCGTACTTTCATCGCAACGTTCTCCTGTCCTCAAGCCTGCTGCGCGTCCAGGGCGGGCATGGTGGTGGCGGGCGTGTCCAGCCAGTCGACCTTGCCCATCTTGCGCACCACCACGAACTCGTCGCGGTTGGTGCCGACGGTGCCGTAGTAGTTGAAGCCGTAGGACAGCTGCGCGTAGCCGCCGATCATGTGCGTGGGCTTGAGCACGATGCGCGTCACCGAGTTGTGGATGCCGCCGCGCGCGCCGGTGATCTCGGAGCCCGGCGTGTTCACGATCTTCTCCTGCGCGTGGTACATCATCACCATGCCGGGATTGACGCGCTGGCTGACCACCGCCCGCGCCGCGATCGCGCCGTTGATGTTGAACAGCTCGATCCAGTCGTTGTCGACGATGCCCGCGCGCTTCGCGTCGTCCTCGCTCAGCCACACGCACGGCCCGCCGCGGCTCAGCGTGAGCATCATCAGGTTGTCGGTGTAGGTCGAGTGGATGCCCCACTTCTGGTGCGGCGTGATGAAGTTCAGCAGGATCTCGGGGTTGCCGTTGCCGCGCACGCCGTGGATGCCGGCCGTGGTCTTCAGGTCCACCGGCGGGCGGTAGCTCGCGCAGCCTTCGCCGAACGCGCGCATCCACGGGTGGTCCTGGTAGAACTGCTGGCGGCCGGTCAGCGTGCGCCAGGGAATCAGCTCGTGCACGTTGGTGTAGCCGGCGTTGTAGGAGACGGTTTCGCTCTCGATGCCGCTCCAGGTCGGCGAGGAGATGATCTTGCGCGGCTGCGCCTGAATGTCGCGGAAGCGGATCTTCTCGTCCTCGCGGTGGATCGCCAGGTGCGCGTGCTGGCGGCCGGTCTGTTTCTCCAGCGCCCGCCAGGCCTTGACCGCCACCTGGCCGTTGGTTTCCGGCGCCAGCATCATCACCACCTCGCAGGCGTCGATGTCGCTCTCGATCTTCGGCATGCCGAAGGTCGCGCCCTCGGCCGTGTGCAGGCCGTTCAGCTCGCCGAGCTGGCGCACCTCATCCTGCGTGTTCCACGCGATGCCCTTGCCGCCGTTGCCAACCTTGCCCATCAGCGGCCCCAGCGCGGTGAAGCGCCGGTAGACGTTCGGGTAGTCGCGTTCGACCACCGTCATCTGCGGCGCGGTCTTGCCCGGCACCAGCTCGCACTCGCCCTTCTTCCAGTCCTTCACCTCGAACGCCTGGCCCAGTTCGCCCGGCGTGTCG
>JBGPPD010000288.1:0-3143 GCA_041488375.1 Gammaproteobacteria bacterium
GAGCGCGAGCGCGGCATCACCATCCTCGCCAAGAACTGCGCGGTGCGCTACGAGGGCACGCACATCAACATCGTCGACACCCCGGGCCACGCCGACTTCGGCGGCGAGGTGGAACGTGTGCTCTCCATGGTGGACGGCGTGCTGCTGCTGGTGGACGCGGTCGAAGGGCCAATGCCGCAGACGCGATTCGTCACGCGCAAGGCGCTGGCGCTGGGCTTGAAGCCCATCGTGGTGGTCAACAAGGTGGACCGACCCAGCGCGCGCGCGCAGTGGGTGGTGAACCAGACCTTCGACCTGTTCGACAAGCTCGGCGCCACCGAGGAGCAGCTAGACTTTCCCGTGGTCTACGCCTCGGCGCTGGAAGGCTGGGCGAGCCTGGACCCGGCCCATCGCGGCAGCGACCTGAAGCCCCTGTTCGAGGCGATCCTCAAGTACGTGCCGATGCGCGACGAGGACCCCGACGCGCCCCTGCAGCTGCAGATCTGCTCGCTCGACTATTCGAGCTATGTCGGCAAGATCGGCATCGGCCGCATCCGCCGCGGCCGCCTCAAGGCGGCGCAGGAAGTCCTGGTGCTGAACGGCCCGGACGCGCAGCCGATCAAGGCCAAGGTCAACCAGGTGCTGATGTTCGAGGGCCTGGCGCGGGTGCAGGTCGAGGAGGCCGAGGCGGGCGACATCGTGCTGATCAACGGCATCGAAGAGGTGAGCATCGGCACCACGCTGTGCCACCCCGAGCATCCCGATGCGCTGCCGCTGCTCAAGGTGGACGAGCCGACGCTGACCATGAATTTCCTGGTCAATGCCTCGCCGCTCGCCGGCCGCGAGGGCAAGTACGTCACCAGCCGTCAGATCCGCGAGCGGCTGGAGCGCGAGACCAAGAGCAACGTCGCGATGCGCGTGGAGTATCCCGACGACACCGATACCTTCATCGTGCACGGCCGCGGCGAGCTGCACCTGACGATCCTGCTGGAGAACATGCGCCGCGAGGGCTACGAGATCGCCGTATCGCGGCCGCGCGTGGTCTACAAGGAAATCGACGGGGTGCGCTGCGAGCCCTTCGAGGTGCTGACGGTGGACGTGGAAGAGGTCAACCAGGGCGGCGTGATGGAGGAGCTGGGCCGGCGCCGCGGTGAGCTGCTCGACATGCAGCCCGACGGCAAGGGCCGGGTGCGCCTGGACTACCGCATCCCGGCGCGCGGCCTGATCGGCTTCCAGGGCGAGTTCATGACCCTGACCCGCGGCACCGGCATCATGAGCCACGTGTTCGACGAGTACGCGCCGGCGAAAATCGAGGAAATGGCCGAGCGCAGGAACGGCGTGCTGGTGTCGCAGGACGACGGGGTGGCGGTGGCCTACGCGATCTGGAAGCTGCAGGAGCGCGGGCGCATGTTCGTGAGTCCCGGCGAACCCGTCTATGAAGGCATGATCGTCGGCATCCACAGCCGCGACAACGACCTGGTGGTCAATCCCATCCGCACCAAGCAGCTCACCAACATCCGCGCCTCGGGCAAGGACGAGGCCATCGACCTGGTGCCGCCCATCGGCCTGACGCTGGAATACGCGGTGGAGTTCATCGCCGACGACGAGCTGGTGGAGATCACGCCGAAATCCATCCGCCTGCGCAAGCGCTTCCTGAAGGAAAACGAGCGCCGGCGCGCGGAAAGAGCGGCCGCGTAAATCGGGGTCTGACCCCGATTTTCATGGAATCGGGACGGCGGCGAGCAACTGCGCGCCGATGTCCACGCGGCGCGCCGCGTCGTGCGCCGGCCGCAGCCGGTGCGCGGCGACACCGGGCAGCACCGCCTGCACGTCCTCCGGTATGACCTTGTCGCGGCCCTCGAGCAGCGCCCAGGCGCGCGCCGAGTGCACCAGCGCGAGCGCCGCGCGCGGCGACAGGCCGGCGACGTAGTCGGGCGAGCGCCGCGTGTGCTCGACGATCGCCTGCACGTAGTCGAGCAAGGCGCTCGCCACGTGCACGCGCTGCGCGTTGGCCTGCTGCTCGACCAGTTCGGCGGGGCTCATGCACGGATCGAGGCTGGCGAGCAGGTCGCGGCGATCGCTGCCGGAGAGCAGCGCGCGCTCCGCGTCCCGGTCCGGATAGCCAAGCTCGATGCGCATCAGGAAGCGGTCGAGCTGCGATTCCGGCAGCGGGAAGGTGCCCACGTGCTCCGAGGGGTTCTGCGTGGCGATGACGAAGAACGGCTCGGGCAGCTTGCGCGTCTCGCCCTCGACCGTCACCTGGTGCTCCTCCATCGCCTCGAGCAGGGCGCTTTGCGTCTTCGGCGTGGCGCGGTTGACCTCGTCGGCGAGGATCAGCTGCGCGAAAATCGGCCCCGGGTGGAATTTGAAGCTGCCGCTGTCGCGCTCATACACCGAGACCCCGATGATGTCCGCGGGCAGCA
Organism: Gammaproteobacteria bacterium; assembly: GCA_041488375.1. GTDB lineage: Bacteria > Pseudomonadota > Gammaproteobacteria > Burkholderiales > SG8-39 > JAABQT01. The sequence continues at coordinate 2,403 of JBGPPD010000288.1, forward strand.
TGTCGCTGGTGAACTGGATGCGCTGGAAATGCAGCCCCAGCGTCCGCCCGAGCACATGCGCCAGCGTGGTCTTGCCGACGCCCGGCAGGTCCTCGATCAGCAGGTGGCCGCGCGCGACCAGGCAGGCAAGCGCCAGCCGCACCTGCGTTTCCTTGCCGAGGATCACCTGGCCCGCGGCCTCGATCAGGCGCTCGAGCGGGGATTGCGCGGTTGCCGGTTTGAGCTGTGTTTTCAGGAGCATGGCCCGATTGTACAGGCCCACGGGGTATGATTTGCCGCAGCATGGCGACCGCATTCATCACGCATGCCGACTGCCTGAAGCACGAGATGGGCGCGTGGCACCCCGAGCGCCCCGAGCGGCTCACCGCGATCGAGGACCAGCTGATCGCCTCGGGCCTCGGCCAGCACCTGGCGCGCTACGACGCGCCGCTCGCCTCCGACGAGGAGCTCGCGCGCGTGCATCCGATCGAATACGTGCGCGCGATCCGCGACGCCGCGCCCGAGACGGGCACCGTGCACCTCGACCCGGACACGGCGATGAATCCGCACAGCCTGCGCGCGGCGTTGCGCGCCGCCGGCGCGGCGGTGCTGGCGACCGACCTGGTGATGCGCGGCGAGGCCGACAGCGCCTTTTGCAGCGTGCGCCCGCCGGGACACCACGCCTGCCGCACGCGGCCGATGGGGTTCTGCATCTTCAACAACGTCGCCGTCGCCGCGCGCCATGCGCGCCACGCGCACGGC
>JBGPPD010000289.1:0-3133 GCA_041488375.1 Gammaproteobacteria bacterium
CGGTGCTCATCGCGCAGGATGTGGATGGCTTTGCGCATGCCGGGAAGTCTAGGCAGCCGGCGGCCGTGGCTGTTGACGCAGATCAACCGAGGACCAGCAGCAGGCCGGCCGCGCCGCCGGCCAGCGCCGCGCCGAACGGCAGCATTGCGCGCAGCGCAAGGGCCCGGCCGTACCAGGCGAGCAGCCCGAGCTTGAACAGGGTGTTGGCAAGGAGCGCCACGGCGATCGCGCCCACCGCGGTGGCCGCGCCGGCGCGCCCGGCGCCGTACAAATGGAGAGAGGACAGCACGCCGGGGTCCACGTCGGCAAGGCCCGATAGCGCGGTGGCGACGTACAGGCCATGGCTGCCGACCGCGTCCTGCAGCCAGGCCGCCGCCAGCAGCACCAGGGCATAGAGGGCGCCGAAGCGCAGCGCCATGCCGATCTCCGCCGGGTTGCGCACCGGCGGCAGCGTCAGCCGGGCACCGCGCTGCGCCCTGGCGAGCAGGAACGCGGTGGCCGCCACCCCGGCGGCGAGCGCCGCCGCCAGCACCGGCGCAAGGCGCGGCAGGATGCCCGGGGCCACCACCACGGCGAGCACGGCGACGCGCACCAGCACCACCAGGTTGGCCAGCGACACCACCACCAGCGCCACCTGCGCCATGGCCGGGGATTCCTTGCTGCGCCGTGCGTAGAGCGCGGTGGTGGCGGTCGAGGACACCAGCCCGCCGAGCAGACCGGTGAGCAGCGCGCCGTGGCTCTCGCCCGCCACCCGCATCGCCGCATAGCTCGCCACGCCGACGCCCGCGACCAGCACCACCATCAGCCAGATGTCGCGCGGATTGAGGACGCCGTACGGGCCGTAGGCGCGATCGGGCAGGATCGGCAGCACGATGAAGGTGATCACCAGGAACTGCAGCAGCGACACCTGCTCCTCGCGCTTGAGCCCCGCCGACAGGCCTTCCAGTTCCGGCTTGAAGTACAGCAGCGCGGTGACGACGATGGCGAGCGCCGCGGCGAGCGGCGCTTCGCCCAGCCCGGCGAGCGCGCCCAGCAGGTAGGCGACGCCCGCGGCCGCGACCGTGGTGGTGCCGGGGTCCTCCCCGGGCGCGACGCGCGCGTAGGCGACGATCAGCATGCCGGTGACCGCGAGCAACCCGGCCGGCAGCAGCCAGGCGCTGTCCACGACCACGCCGGCCAGCGCCGCCAGCGTGCCCAGCAGCGACACGAGCGCAAAGGTGCGTACGCCCGCCTTGGCGGCGGGATTGCGCTCGCGCTCCAGGCCGATCAGCAGGCCGATGCCGAGGCCCGCGCCCACCGCAAGCCACAACGCCGTATCCAGCAGCCCCGAGCCGTTCAGTTCCATTCAGAAGCAGAGGATGGTCTGGCGCAGCGCTTCCTGCAACCCGCCGGCACGCGCGAGCCCCCAGGCGCCGAAAGCGAGGACCACACTGCCGGCCGCGACGCGGAAGACGCGCTGCGACGCCCAGCCGCGCAGGCGCGCCGCTGCCAGGCCCGCGGCGAGCAGCCAGGGCAGCGTGCCCAGCCCGAAAGCGAGCATCGCCAGGGCGCCGCGCGCCGGGCTGCCTGTGGCGGCGGCGGCTGCGAGCGCGCCATAGACCAGTCCGCAGGGCAGCCAGCCCCAGACCGCGCCCGCCGCGAAGGAATGCGGTCGCAGGCGAACGGCGAGCGGCTGCAGGCGGCGCCAGAGCGGCGCGCCGAGCCGCTCGATCCATGCCGCCGCGCCCGAGACGCCCGCGAGATAGAGCCCGATCAGCACCAGCATCAGGTTGGCGGCCGCGTACAGGACCGCCTGCGCCGGGGCAGCCGCCACCGCGTAGGCACCGGAGCCGACCAGCCCGGCGAGCGCGCCGGCGGCGGCGTAGCTCGACACCCTGCCCAGGTTGAACGCGAGGTGCGTGCGCCAGAGCCTGCCGGCGGGCACCAGGGGCTGCGGGGCGGTGAACGCCGTGACGATGCCCCCGCACATCCCGACGCAATGCACGCCCGAGGCGAGCCCGAGCAGCAACAGCGCGACGGGAATGCCGAAATCCACTCAGATCACCTTCGAGTAGCTCGCGCGCCGCTCGCGCTCGCGCAGGTAGCGGTCGAAAGCCATGCACACCACGCGCACCAGCAGGCGCCCCTTGGGCGTGACCACGATCCAGTCCGGCTGCAGCTCGACCAGGCCGTCGGCCTCGAGGGCGCGCAGCGCGGCGAGCTCCTCGGCGAAATAGGCGCGGAAGTCGATCAGGTGGGCGAGCTCGATGGACTCGATCGACACGCGGAACTGGCAGGCGAGCGCCTGGATCACCGCGCGCCGCACCAGGTCGTCGCCCGTCAGCTCGATGCCGCGCCACACCGCCAGTCGCCCCTCGTCCAGCACGGCGTAGTAGTCGTCCAGTCGCTTGGCGTTCTGATAGTAGGTCGGGCCGACGCGGCCGATGGCCGAGGCGCCGAAGCCGAGCAGGTCGCTGTCGGCGTAGGTCGAGTAGCCCTGGAAGTTGCGATGCAGGCGCCCCTGCGCTTGCGCCACCGCCAGCTCGTCGTCGCGCTTGGCGAAATGGTCCATGCCGATATACAGGTACCCCGCGCCGGTCAGGCGCCCGATCGCCAGCGTCAGCAACTCCAGCTTGGTCTCCGGCGAAGGCAGCTCCGCGGCCGCGATGCGCCGCTGCGGCTTGAACAGCGTCGGCAGGTGCGCGTAGGCATACAGCGCGATGCGCTCCGGGCTGAGCGAGATCACCTTGTCCAGCGTGGTGTTGAAGCTGTCCAGCGACTGCTTCGGCAACCCGTAGATGAGATCCAGGTTCACGGAGCGAAAGCCGTTCGCGCGCGCTTCCTCGATCGCGCGGCGCGTCACCTCCTCGCTCTGGATGCGGTTCACGGCCTTCTGCACGGCCGGGTCGAAATCCTGCACGCCGATGGAGGCGCGGTTGAAGCCCAGCTCCCCCAGCAGCGCCATCGCGCCCGGCGCGAGGCTGCGCGGGTCGACCTCCACTGACAACTCGGCATCCCGCGCGAACTCGAACTGCGCGCGCAGCGAGCGCATCAGCGCGCGCATTTCCTCGTGCGCGAGGAAGTTGGGCGTGCCGCCGCCCCAGTGCAGCTGGCAGGCCCGCCGCGCGTCCCCGCCTGCCGGGCCCAGCAGCGA
>JBGPPD010000290.1:0-3100 GCA_041488375.1 Gammaproteobacteria bacterium
TGCCCGCCGACGGCGAGACCATGGGCGAGATCATGTTCCGCGGCAACATCACCATGAAGGGCTACCTGAAGAATCCCTCGGCGACGCGCAAGACCTTCGCCGGCGGCTGGTTCCATTCCGGCGACCTGGCGGTGATGCAGCCCGACGGCTACGTGAAGATCAAGGACCGCTCCAAGGACATCATCATCTCGGGCGGGGAGAACATTTCCTCGCTGGAGGTCGAAGACGTGCTCTACCGGCACCCGGCGGTGCTCGCCGCGGCGGTGGTGGCGCGCCCCGACGAGAAGTGGGGCGAGACGCCCTGCGCCTTCGTCGAATTGAAGCCCGGCGCCAGGGTCACCGACAGCGAGCTGATCGAGTTCTGCCGCGGCCAGATGGCCAAGTTCAAGGCGCCGCGCGCGGTGGTGTTCGGCGAGCTGCCCAAGACCTCCACCGGCAAGATCCAGAAGTACGTGCTGCGCGAGAAGGCCAAGTCGGCCTCCGCCATCGAGTGAGGAGCGAGCCATGAGCGCCGTGCCGAAAACCGATGAACCGGTGCTGCTGCGCGAGGACCGCGACGGCGTCGCCACGCTGACCCTGAACCGCCCGCAGCAGATGAACCTGCTGACCGGCGCGATGCTGGCCGCGCTGCAGGCGGCGTTCGACGCCATCGCCAGGGATCCCTCGGTGCGCGTGGTGGTGCTCGCCGCGATCGGCAAGGGCTTTTGCGCGGGCCACGACCTGAAGGAGATCAAGGCTCTCCAGGAGCTGCCGAAGATCGAGGCCTTGTTCGCGCAGTGCAACCGCATGATGCAGAGCATCCCGATGCTGCCGCAGCCGGTGATCGCGCGCGTGCAGGGCGCGGCGGCCGCCGCCGGGTGCCAGCTGGTCGCGCAGTGCGACCTGGCGGTGGCTTCGGACGCCGCGAAGTTCGTCACCTCGGGGGTGACCTGGGGTTTTTTCTGCTCGACGCCGGGCGTGGCCGTGGGCCGCAACCTGCAGAGGAAGCACGCCATGGAAATGCTGCTCACCGGCGAGGCCATCGACGCGCAGCGCGCGCTCGAGTGGGGCCTGGTGAACCGCGTCGTGCCGGCGGCCGAGCTCGAGGCGCAGACCTGGAAGCTCGCGCGGCAACTCGCGGACAAGCCTCCCGCCACGGTCGCCGCGGGCAAGCGCGCCTTCTACCAGCAGATGGACATGGACCTCGCTCGGGCCTACGAGCTCGCGGGGAAGACCATCTCGGCGAGCTTCGCGCACGCCGAAGGCCGCGAAGGCATGGAGGCCTTCATCGAGAAGCGCCCGCCGCCGGGCAAGCAATAGGATGGGCCGCTACTACGAGGATTTTGCGGTCGGCGACACCTACAAGCACTGGCCGGGCCGCACCATCAGCGCGGCCGACAACACCTGGTTCACGCTGCTCACCATGAACCAGCACCCGATCCACTTCGACGAGGAATACGCCAAGGGGACCGAATTCGGCAAGCCGCTGGTCAACAGCACGCTCACCCTCGCCATCGTCGTGGGGATGAGCGTGGCCGACGTGAGCCAGCGCGCGGTCGCCAACCTCGGCTGGACCGACATCGCCATGCCGTCGCCGGTGTTCAACGGCGACACGCTGTACGCGGAATCGACCGTGCTGGAGAAGCGCGAGTCGAAGTCCCGCCCCGCGCAAGGCATCGTCACCGTGGCCACGCGCGCCTGGAAGCAGGACGGCACCACGGTCATGACCTTCAAGCGATCCGTATTGATCCCCAGGCGCCCATGAACACCGCAGACACGGCAGACGAAACCCAGATCCTCGACGCGATCGCGAAGTGGCTCGAGCGCGACGTGCGCCCCAAGGCGCGCGAGCTGGAAAAGAAGGACGAATATCCGGAGGCGATGGTCCAGACCATGAAGGAACTGGGCCTGTTCGGCGCCACCATCCCGCCCGAGTACGGCGGCCTCGGGCTGCCGGCCTCGACCTACGCCAAGATCGTGGCGCAGATCTCGGAAGTGTGGATGTCGCTCACCGGCATCTTCAACTCGCACCTGATCATGGCCGCGGCGGTGGCGCGCTACGGCACCGAGGCGCAGAAAACCAAGTTCCTGCCGAAATTCGCGAGCGGCGAGGTGCGCGGGGGGCTCGCGCTCACGGAGCCCGACTGCGGCACCGACTTGCAGGCCATCCGCACGCGCGCGGTGCGCGACGGCGAGCACTACGTGGTGAACGGCACCAAGACCTGGATCTCGAACGGCATCAAGGGTTCGTGCTTCGCGCTGCTGGTGAAAACCGACCCGGCGGCCTCGCCGCGCCACAAGGGCATGAGCATGCTGCTGGCCGAAAAGGGCAAGGGTTTCCGCGTGTCGAAGAAGCTGGAGAAGCTCGGCTACAAGGGCATCGACTCGGCCGAGCTGATTTTCGAGGACTACCGCGTGAGCGCGGCGAACCTGATCGGCGGGGTGGAAGGCAAGGGCTTCCACCACGCCATCGGCGGGTTGGAGCTCGGGCGCATCAACGTCGCCGCGCGCGGCGTGGGCGTGGCCAACGCCGCCCTGAAGGACGCGCTGGCGTATTCCCAGGTGCGCAAGACCTTCGGCAAGCCGATCTGCGAGCACCAGGCGATCCAGTTGAAGCTCGGCGAGATGGCGACGCGCTGCGAGGCGGCGCGGCTCCTGGTGGAGAGCGCCGCGCGCGCCTACGACGCGGGCGAGCGCTGCGACATGGAGGCCGGCATGGCGAAGTTCTTCGCCTCCGAGGCGGCTCTGGAGAACTCGATCGAGGCGGTGCGCATCCACGGCGGCTACGGCTACTCCACGGAATTCAACGTGGAGCGCTACTACCGCGACGCGCCGCTGATGTGCATCGGCGAGGGCACCAACGAGATGCAGCGCATCATCATCGCCAAGCAGTTGATCGCGCGGAACCCGGCCTGATGCTGCCCCTCGCGGGCGTGCGCATCCTGGCGGTGGAGGTCTACGGCGCGGGCCCCTTCGGCAGCGCGCACCTCGCCGACCTCGGCGCCGAGGTGATCAAGATCGAGCAGCGCGAGGGCGGCGGCGACGTCTCGCGCGCCGTGGGGCCGTACTTCCTCGGCGAGCACGACAGCGTCTTCTTCCAGTCGATCAACCGCAACAAGAA
>JBGPPD010000291.1:0-3083 GCA_041488375.1 Gammaproteobacteria bacterium
AAGGCGTCGATCTTGCGGTCCTTCAGCGCGTTCACCGATTCGGCGACGCCCAGGCGCTCGCGCGTCATGTCCTTGTCGCGGTCCAGGCCCGCCGCCTCGATGACGCGGAACGCCATCACTTCGGTGGCGCTGCCGCCCGAGCCGGTGGACACGCGCCGGCCCTTCAGGTCCGCCATCTTCTTGATGCCGGTGCTGGTGATCGTCACCACGTGCATGCGGTTGGGGTAGAGCACCATCAGCGTGCGCACGGCGACCGGCTTGCCGGAGAACTTGTCGGTCCCCTTGTACGCGTCCAGCGTGGCGTCCGCCATGGTGAGCGCGATATAGGGCTTGCCGGTGCCGATCAGCTGCAGGTTGGCGACCGAGCCGCCGGTGACTTCGGCGGTGGCCTGCATGCCCGGCAGGTACTTGGACAGCGCCGCGGCCATGCCGCCGCCGAGCGGGTAGTACACGCCGCCGGTACCACCGGTAGCGATGGAGATGTTCTGCGCCTGGGCCGCGGCGGCAAGCAAGCCGGCGGCGAGTGCGGCGATGCGCACGAGATTTTTCATGGGGTCCCCCTCCTGATTGGTTTGCGCGGGAATTCTACCCCACGCCGAGGCGTTTCAAGACCTCCGCGCGCCGCGCCCGCGCCGCCTCCCGGACCTTCGCGTAGAGGCTGCCGCCGTGGCTGTCCATGGCCACCAGCAGCGGGCCGAAACCGCGCACGCGGAACTTCCACAGCGACTCCGGGTTCAGGTCGTCCAGGTCCACGTCCTCGATCGCCTCGACCCAGGTGGTCTCCAGCGCCGCGGTGCCGCCGATGATCGCGAGGTAGGCGCCGCCCAGCTCGGCGAAGGCCGCCGCCGACTGCTCGCGCAGGCCGCCCTTGCCGATCACCAGGCGCACGCCGTACTGCTGCATCAGCGGGCGCGTGAAGCGCTCCATGCGCTCGCTGGTGGTGGTGCCGATGCAGAGTGGAGCATACCCTGCGGGATGCTGGGGGCTCGCCCGCACCTTGCGCACGTTGGGCGCCGTGTGGATCACCGCGTGCCCCCGCAGGTCGAAGCGCGTCTTCCTGCCGCGGTCGAACATGTGGATTTGGGTGGCGTCGCGGATGCCGTAGAGCGTCCCGTGCAGCGTGACCGTGTCGTCCACGCGCAGGCTGCGCGCCTGCGCCTCGCTCACCGGCATGCTGAAGTCGTGGTGCGCCATCGCGCCTAGCCGCCGAGCAGCGCCTTCTTCAGGTCGTCCTGCACCGGATGCTCGCCGAGCCAGATCCCGAGCAGCGCCCGGTAGAAGTCCTCGCCCTCGATCGGCTGGCCGGAGGGCTTGCCGTCGACCGAGACCTGGGTGCCCGCGCCCGGCACCAGGTCGAGCAGGATCACCATGCCTTCCTTCGCCTCCTTCATCTCGCCGAGGATCGCGCCGAGCCGCGCGACGCGCGGCTCCAGCGCCTTCATCGTCGCCTCGTCGTGGTTGGGGCGCATGCCGTCGACCAGCGCCGCGGTGAAGGTGTCGGCGCCGACGTCGCGCAGCATGTGGATGGCGATGCGCTTGGCGCCGCCCTGCGTCACGGGGTCGGCCTTGCGGTCCGCGACGTACAGGCCGATGGCGTACACCTTGAAGAAGGCGCGCTTGCGCAGGCCCGCGCCCTTGAGCACGAGCTCCGAGCTGCCGACCTTGGTCTGGTCCTCGATCTTCACGCCGGCGACCTCGGCGGCCAGGGCGCTCGTCGCGAACAGGCACAGCAGCAGGATCCTAGTAACCATATTCGACTCCCGTGGGCCGCAAGGTGGCGCGCGCGCGGCGCGCCGAGTGGCATTGCATGTTCACCGCCACCGGGTTCATGGTGATGTGGGTGGCGGCGGTCTCGACGTGCACGGCGAAGGCGGTGGAATCGCCGCCCAGCCCCTGCGGCCCCACGCCGAGCGCGTTCACCGCCGCGCCCAGGGCCGCTTCCAGCTTGGCGCCCTCCGGGTCCTCGCAGCTCGAGCCGAGCGGCCGCGTCGCCGCCTGCTTGGCGAGGTGCATGCACAGGTCCGCCGTGCCGCCCACGCCCACGCCGACGATGGTCGGCGGGCAGGTCTTGCCGCCCGCCTCCAGCACGCAGTCCACCACGAAGGTCTTGATCGCGTCCACGCCCTCCGCGGGGATCGCCATGCGCAGCCAGGAGTTGTTCTCCGAGCCCGAGCCCTTGGGCACCATCTCGATCCTGAGCGTGTCCACCTCGTCGCTGAAGTCGACGTGGATCACCGGGATGCCGCGGCCGGTGGAATCCTGCGCGTTGTGGCGCGTGGTCGGGTGCACGATGGAGGAGCGGAAGGAGTATTCGCGCGTGGAGCGCGCGCAGCCCCTGCGGATCGCTTCCTTGAGCGCCACGCCGTCCACCTGCACGCCGCGGCCGATGCACACGTTGTAGATCGGGATGCCGGTGTCCTGGCACAGGAGGTTGTCGGTGTCCTCGGCCACCCGGATGTTGCGGATCATGGTGCCGAGCATGCGCTTTGCGCCCGCGTCGGATTCGCTCCCGACGAGCGTATCGAAACCGCGCTTCACGTCGGGCGGCAGGAGCTTCAGCGCCCGGATGTAGAGCTCCTTGGCCGCTTCCTCCACCTGTTTGAGGTCGACGTTCACTTCACCTGGATTCTTCGCTCGCGCACCACGCGCGCCCAGAGCGCGGTCTCTTCCTTCATGGCGCGCCCCATGTGCTCGGGCGTATCGCCCACGGGTTCCAGGCCCTGCACGTAGAAGCGCGCCTTTAAGCGCGAGGACTCCAGCGCCTTCTTGGTGTCGCGGTACACCTTCTGGATCACGTCCTGCGGCGTGCCGGTGGGCGCGACGATGCCGAACCAGCCGGTGTTCTCAAACCCGGGCAGCGTCCTGGCGATCGGCGGCACGCCGGGCAGCGCCGCGAAGTCGGTCTTGCTGGTCACGCCGAGCGCGCGCAGGCGCCCGCCGTTGATGAAGCCGATGGCGGCGGCCACGTTGGTGACCATGAAATTGGTCTGCCCCGCCACCAGGTCGTTCAGCGCCGGACCTTCGCCCTTGTAGGGCACCGCCAGGGCGTCGATCTTCGCGGCGTTGACGAAGTTCTCGCCGGC
>JBGPPD010000292.1:0-3080 GCA_041488375.1 Gammaproteobacteria bacterium
GCCGAGGCGATCGTGGGCTCGATCCGCGACGTCACCAAGCTGCGTGGCGAAGTGGAACTCGTCGCGCCGGGAAGCTTGCCGAACGATGGCAAGGTGATAGACGATACGCGCAAGTACACCTAGACGGAGGAGAGCATGAAGAAGATTCTGTTGGCCCTGGCACTGGCCTTCATCACGGGAACGGCCTTCGCACAGTCGGGCAAGACCGAGGTGCTGTGGCTCGGGCAGGCGGCGTTCCGCATCACCACGCCGGGCGGCAAAGTGATCATGATCGATCCCTTTCTGCGCAACAATCCGAAGACGCCGCCGCAATTCAAAGACCTGCATGCGGTCGGCAAGATCGATCTCATCCTGGTCACGCACGCCCACTTCGATCACTTCGCGGACGCCCCGGACCTGGCCAAGCTGAATAACGCGCCGGTGTACAACGCCGGCGGACTCGGCAATACGATCGTCACCCTCGGCATCCTGCCCGCGAATCTTGCGCCGCGCTTCGGCATGGGCGGGACGATCATGCCCTTCGGGCCGAACGGCGTGAAGATTACCGCGACGCACGCCGACCACGCATCGGAGCTCGTCTGGAAGAACCCCGCCACCGGCAAGGAGGAGACCCATTTCGGCGGAGAGCCCTTGGGCTACGTGCTCGAAATGGAGAATGGCTTCAAGATCTACGACGCAGGCGACACCGGCCTCTTTGGGGACATGGCCCTGATCGGCGAACTGTACAAGCCAGACCTGGTCCTGCTGCCCATTGGCGGACACTTTACGATGGATCCGAAGGACGCAGCCATCGCGACCAACCGGTTCCTCAAGCCGAAGTTCGCGATTCCCATGCACTACGGCACCTATCCGATTCTGGCGGGCAAGCCCGAGGAGTACATCAAGGCGCTCGGCAACTCGGCGACCAAGGTGATCGTCCCGCAGCCGGGCGAGAAGGTGGAATTCTGAGCTAGGCCCTGCGCGCCGCGCCGACCGGCAGCGCGTCGGCGCGGCGGATCTCGTCGTTCCTCAGTGCCGCGGGGTCGGCGAGGAAGGCGTTGACGAAGCCGATCGCATCGGCGCCCCAGAAGAGCTCCCCGTCCACCTCGTAGGTGGGCACGCCGAACACGCCGCGCGCCGCGGCTTGCTCGGTGTTCTTGCGCAGCGCGTCCTTCACTTCGGGCGCGCCGAGACGCACCTCATCGACACCGAGTTCCCGCGCCAGCGCCGCGAATACGCCAGGGTCGCTCGCCTCGGCGCCGGTTGTCCAGATCGCATCGAAGATACGCCCGACGTTCGCGAGCGTCACGCCCGCGGCGATCGCGAGGCGCAGGTGGTGCAGGGGATTGAACGGGTGCGAGGCCGGGAAGCGGAACGGGATGCCGAGGCTCTGCGCCCACCAGGTGCACCAGCGGTAGGTCCAGCGCCGTTTGGTCGCGACTTCCGCCGGCCCCTTCTGCCCGAAATGGTCGAGCAGGCCGGCGAAGAGCACCGGCTTGAACTCCACCGCCACGTCGCGCGGCAGTTCGTGCAGCCTCTGATAGGCGATGTACGAGTAGGGCGAGACGAAATCGAAATACCAGGTCAGCGCCCGCATCGGTCTGCTGCCTAGCGCGGCGGCGCGAGCGGCAGCGGCTTGCCTTCGGCGGCGGCGGGCGCCGCGACGTGCAGCAAGCGGGCGAGTGTGGGCGCGATGTCCACCACCTCGACCGTCTGATCGACCCGGCCCGCGCCGAGCCAGTGCGGCCCGTAGAACAGGAGCGGCACCGTGGTGTCGCGCGCGTAGGGCGAGCCGTGCGTGGCGGCGATGGTGCGGCGCGCTTCGAATAGCCAGTACTGCCTCACCACCACCTGCACGTCGGCGGAGCGCTCGCGGTTCCAGGTATTGCGCACCTGCGCGAGGAAAGGCGTATCCGCCGGCAGGCTCGCCGGATTCTCGAGTTCGGTGCGCGTGAAGGCCGCCGCGATGCCCGGCTCGGCCCGCAGCACGCGCCGCGTCTCTTCCTCGACCGCGCGGCCCTCGAGGCCCTTGTGCGCGATGATCCCGCCGTCGAGCAGCACGCCGCTCGCGGACCAGCCGCGCGCCAGCTTCGCCTCGCCGAACTTCTGCGCCAGCGCCGCGTTCACGCGCGCCAGGGTCTCGGGGACGTTTTGCCGGCCCGCATCGCGGCCGAGCGACTTGGCGTACTCGGGCGCGGGCATGAAGCCGTGATCGGCGGTGAGCACGGCGACGTAGCGGTCCTTGCCCACCGTGCGGTCCAGATCGCGGAAGAACGCCTCCAGCAGGCGGTCGAGCTGCAGCAGGTGGTCCTGCGACAGGCGCGACTCCGGGCTGTAGCCGTGGTTGACGTAATCGTGCCCGGAGAGACTCACCGCGAGGATGTCCGGCACCTCGTCCTGGCCCAGGCCTTCGCCCGCGATCGCGGCGCGCGCGAAGTCGAGCGTCAGCGCGTCCACGACGGGGCTGGGCAGCAGAGCCTTGTAGAACGCCGGCCCGGGCTTGTCCTCGCCTTCGCCGAGCACTTTGGGCAGCTTGCCGCCCGGGTTGTACCAGGGCTGCTCATCGGGCAGCGAGCGCGCATAGGCCGCCGGCGGCAACAGGGGCGACCAGCTCGCCTTGAAGTACCGGTCGGCGGGCTTCGTCGCATTGAAGGCTGTCACCCAGGCGGGATGCTCCTTCATGTAGAAGGTCGTGGACGCGAAATCGCCGGCGGAGGACATGTACATGTAGGCGACGCCGGTCTTGCCCGCGGGCAGGATCGCGCCGCGGTCCTTGCCCGAGATGCCGATCACCTTCGCGCGCGGGTCGGCGCGCTTGAGCACGTCGCCCACCGTCTCGACCATCAGGTTCTTCGGGCTCGTGCCGTCGAGCTTCTGCGTCTTGTGGCCGATGTAGCTGTGGGCGGTGTCGCCGGTGCAGTACTCCGGCTCGCCGGTCACCCGGTCGCGCCAGTCGTTGCCGATGATGCCGGTGCGATGCGGATAGGCGCCGGTCAGCATGGTCGCGTGGCCCGCGCCCGTGACGGTGAAGGCGTGGCCGTAGCGCGCGTCGGAGAACCAGGTGCCGCGATCGAGGAAGCGCCGGAATCCATCCGGCGCGA
>JBGPPD010000293.1:0-3047 GCA_041488375.1 Gammaproteobacteria bacterium
ATCATCGCCAGCGCCGCGCCCGCCTCGAAGGCCGGCAGCGTCACCAGGCACGCGCCATGCACCAGGGACATCAGCGCCGAAAGCGTGGAGCCGCCGACGTGGAAGAACGGCCGGCAATTGAAGTACCGGTCCGCCGCCTGCACGCCGATGCGCTCTCCCGACGCCCACGCGTTGCGCAGCATGTTGTCGTGCGTGAGCATGACGCCCTTCGGGAAGGCGGTGGTCCCCGAAGTGAACTGGATGAGCAGCAGGTCGCCGGGCTTCACGGCCGCCGGCATCTTCTGGCCGCGGTCGAGGGCGGCGAAAGCGCGCCACGAATCCTCGCCCAGCACCACCTTGTGATCCAGCAGCGGCAGCCGGCCCTCGACTTCGCGCAGCATCGCCGCGTAGTCCTGCTTCATGAACGCGGGCGCGAGGAAGACCGCCTTGCAGTCGGCCTGCTTCAGGCAGAACTCGAGCTCGGCCGCCTTGAAGCGCGTGTTCACCGGCACGGTGACCGCGCCGAGGAGCGCCGCGCCGTAGAACAGCGCGAGCCAGTATTCATCGTTCCCCATCAGGATCGCGACGGGGTCGCCCTTGCGCAATCCCAGGCCGTGCATCGCGCGCGCAACGCTTTGCGCGGACTGCAGCAACTCGCCGTAGCGCAGTCGGCGCGTCGGCGTGGCCAGCGCCTCGGCGTCCGTCTTCTGGGCGGCCAGGAATTCGCCCAGCGTCCTCGGCGTCCAGCCGCTCACGGCTTCCCCATCCAGTCGCCGGCCGCGAGTTGCTCCTCGATCGCCGCGAGCTCCACCTCCAGCGCGCCCTTCGGGTCCCGCTCCACGCCCAGGTCCACGCAACGCTTGGCGAGGCGCAGCGACTGCGCCGGCGCTTCGAGGATGGCTTTCGCGATCTCCGCGACGACGGACTCCAGCCTCTCGGGCGCCACCAGACGCGCGATCAGCCCGTGGCGCTCCGCCTCTTCGGCCGTGAGCGTCCTGCCGGTGAACAGCAGGTCCTTCGCCAGGCGCTTGCCCAGGATGCGTGGCAGGCGCTGCGTGGCGCCCACCGTGCCGCGCACTGCTTCCGGCACGCGGAAGGACGCCGCAGGCGTGGCGACGATGAAGTCGCAGGCGCCGGCGATTTCGCAGCCCGAACCGACCACGGGGCCCTCGACGACTGCGACGATGGGCATCGGCAACGCTTCGAGCGCGGCGTAGGCGGTGAAGGCCTTCCTGCGCCGCTCGCGCACTTTGGCCTCGCTCATGCCCTGGCGCTCCTTCAAATCGGCGCCCGCGCAGAACACCGGGCCGTTGGCCCTGAGCAGGACGAGCTTGATGGAGTCATCCATGCCCTGCGCCGCGTCGAGCAGCGCCTCGCACATCGCGAGGTTGAGGGCGTTGCGGCTTTCCGGGCGATTGAGGGTGATCGTGGCCACCCCCTGCCGCGCGTCGACGAGAACGCTCATATGGCCTTCGCCTCCCGCAATTCGGCGATGTGCGCGTCGGAGTAGCCCAGGCGCTCCCTGAGGATCGCCTCGGTGTGCTCGCCGAGCAGAGGCGGGCGCCCGATCTGCGGATCGTCCCAGCCGAGGAACTTGTAGGGCAGCGCCAGGGCCTTGAATTCGCCGACGCCGGGATAGTCGAAGCTGCCCACGAGCTTGCGCGCGCGCACGTGCGGATCGGCGAGGACCTCGGCGACGTCGTTCACCGGCCCGACGGGCACATCGGCCGCATCCAGCTTCGCGATCAACTCCGCACGAGTGAGTTTGGAAACCGCTTCCGTGAGAGCAACCATGACTGCGTCACGGTGTTCCAACCTGTTCGCATTGGAAGAATAAATAGGGTCAGACCCCATTTTTGCCAATCCCAGGGCGCTGCACAGCGGCGCCCAGTGCTGGTCGCTCGCGGTGATATGCGCGTACTTGCCGTCCTTGCAGCGGAATGCGGCGGAGGGCACGCGCCCCGGGTGCTCGGTACCCAGCCGCGGCGGAACTTCGCCCAGCGCGAAGTAGCGCGCCGCCGCCAGCGTCAGCAATGACACCTGTCCGTCGAGCATCGAGAAATCCACGTGCGCGCCGCGCCCGGTCTGCTGGCGCCCGGCGAGCGCGGCAAGGATCGCAATCGCCACCCACAGTCCGGAAGTCAGGTCGGCCACCGGCAGGCCCGGCTTCACCGGCCCGCCGCCTTTCTCGCCCGTGAGGCTCATCAGCCCGCCCATCGCCTGGAACACCGTGTCGTAGCCCTTCTTGTGCGCGTAGGGCCCGGTTTGCCCGAAGCCGGTGCAGGAGACGTAGACCAGCCTCGGGTTGAGCGAGGCGAGCGATGCGAAGTCCAGGCCCTGGCGGCCGAGCGTGCCGACGGGGAAATTCTCCACGAACACGTCCGCCTGCTGCGCGAGCTCGCGGATGATGCGGCGGCCTTCATCGGAGCGCAGGTTGACGGTGATCGAGGCCTTCGAACGGTTGCAGGCGAAGTAGTAGGCGCTGTCCTTTTCCAGTTGCGGCTCGAAGCCGCGCGTCTCGTCGCCCGCGCCGGGCTGCTCGACCTTGATCACGGTGGCGCCCAGCTCGGCGAGGACCATGCTGGCGAACGGGCAGGCCAGCACGCGCGACAGGTCGAGGATCGTCAGGTGCTGGAGCGGCTTCATCTCAGCGCACGGCGAGCAGGGCGATGCCGGCGAGCACGAGCGAGGCGCCGAGGACGGTGCGCGCCGTGAGCTCCTCGCGGTTCTTCAGCAGGAACACGCTCACCGGGAAGATCACCAGCGGCGTGGTGTGCACCACCAGCACCGCGAGCGCGATCTCGATCTTGGTCATGGCGAGCGAGATGAAGATCGAGCCGAGCGAGGTGAACACGCCGCAGCCGACGTAGAGGAGGATCGCCTTGCGCTCGGCGCGGCGCAGCTGCGCGCCGATCCTGCGCCAGTTTCGCGTCACCGCGAACTGGCAAAGGAGCGCGGCGACCGAGGCGATCACCGTGCCCAGCGCCGCCTCGCTCCACTCGCGCATGGCCAGGCCGCGCAGCACGTTGCCGAAGCCGAAGCCGGCGACCGTGAGCAAGCCCGCCAGG
>JBGPPD010000294.1:0-3040 GCA_041488375.1 Gammaproteobacteria bacterium
GCGGCCTGCGTCTGCCGCGTCTTGTCCAGCACCGTCATCGCCGTAGTGACCAGCGCCGCGATGTCGGCCGCGTTCGCCGGCACGATCAGCGTATTGGACTGCTTGGCCAGGCTGCCGAACGCGGCGACGTATTCCTGCGCGACCTTCAGGTTGGCGGCATCCATGCCGCCCTTGTCGGAGATCGCCTCGCCCACCGCGCGCACCGCGGCCGCGTTGGCTTCGGCGATCAGGCGCAGCGCGGTCGCCTCGCCCTGGGCGCGGTTGATCGCCGCCGCCTTCTCGCCCTCGGAGCGCAGCACGGCCGCCTGCTTCTCGCCGTCGGCGACGTTGATCTCCTGCTGGCGCTCGCCCTCGGACTTGGCGATCAGCGCGCGCTTCTCGCGCTCCGCGGTGATCTGCTGCTGCATCGAGCGCAGGATCGCCTCGGGCGGGGTCAGGCTCTTGATCTCGTAGCGCAGCACCTTGATGCCCCAGTTGCGCCCCGCCTCGTCGAGCGAGGCGACGATCTGCCGGTTGATCTCGTCGCGCGACTCGAAGGTCTTGTCCAGCTCCATCTTGCCGATCTCGCTGCGCAGCGTGGTCTGCGCCAGCTGCGAAATCGCAGCGACGTAGTTCGACGAGCCGTAGGAGGCGAGCCGCGGGTCGGTGACCTGGTAGTACAGGATGCCGTCCACGCCGAGTTGGGTGTTGTCCTTGGTGATGCACACCTGCTCGGGCACGTCGAGCGGCACCTCTTTGAGCGAATGGCGGTAGGCGACGCGGTCGAACACCGGCACGATGAAATTCAGGCCCGGCTCGAGCGTGGCGTGGAAGCGCCCGAAGCGCTCCACCACGAAGGCGCTCTGCTGCGGCACCACACGCACCCCTTCCAGCACGAAGGCCACGACCGCCGCGATGACGAACACCCACACCGCATAGCCCGGTTGCCTGGTCAAGGCGAAAGTAGCGCCGGCGAGGACCAAGGAAACGATCAGTTTGACGAGCATGAGTCCTCTCTGGCTGCCGGCCGCGCCTCAGGCGGGACGCCTGGCGCTCACCTTCAGTGTATTGCCTTCGGCGGCGAGCACGTAGACCAGCGCGCCGGGCTGCAGCGCCGCGTCGGCGTCCAGCCGTGCTTCCCAGCTCGCGCCGCGATAGCGCACGCGCGCCAGCCTCGCCGGCTGGTCCACCCAGCTCTCGAAATTCGCGGGCTGGCCGGCATCGATCGGCGCCATCTGTTGCGCGGCATTGCGCGCCCGGTAAGCGTGCACCAGGTAGGCGCCGAGCAGCGCGAGCACCGCCGCAGCGACGCACTGGGCCGCGAACCCGCCGCCGAACCAAGCGGTCGCGCCGCCACCGAAGGCCGCCACGCCGAGGACGAGCAGATAAAAGGTGCCGGTGAGCAGTTCGGTGATCACCAACGCAAGGCCGAGCAGTGCCCAGGCCAGATAGGCTTCCATTGCGCACTAATTTGGCACGCGAAACGCCCCGGCGCAACCACGACCGGGGGGTAGAATTTTCTCCATGCCCGATTCGACCCTGCGCGCGGTGTCCGAGGAGCTGATCGAGCTGTCCGCGAGCGGGCATGTGGCGCCGCCATTCAGCGCGCGCCACCCGAAGCTCGACGCCGACATGGGGTACCGCGCGATGCGCCGGCTGCACCAGCACCGCCTGGCGATCGGCTGGCTGCCCGTGGGCCGCAAGATCGGCTTCACCAACCGCACGATCTGGCCGCGCTACGGCGTGCATCAGCCGATCTGGGGCTTCGTCTACGACCACACGCTGATCCGCGCCCACGGGCACCGCGCCGAATTGGCGCTGGAGGGCCTGGCGCAGCCGCGCATCGAGCCTGAGATCTGCTTCGGCCTGAAAGCGCCGCCGCCGCGCTCGCACGACCCGCATGCCATCCTCGCCGCGGTGGATTGGGTAGCGCATGCGGTCGAGATCGTGCAGTGCTTCCACCCGGACTGGAAGGTGACGCTGGCCGACAGCACCGTCGCCAACGGCCTGCACGGGCGACTGATCCTCGGCGAGCAGATCCCCGTGGCGCAGCTGCGCGGCCTGGAGTGGCGCCTGCCCAAGGTGCAGGTGGTGCTGCGCAAGGGGACAAAGACGGTCGACACTGGCGTCGGCGAGAACGTCCTCGGCAGCCCGCTCTACGCGCTCGCGCACCTGGTCGAATTGCTCGCCATTCAGCCCGAGTTCGAGCAATTGCACGCCGGAGAACTCGTCACCACGGGCACGCTGACCGACGCCCACCCCGTCAAGCCGGGAGAGACCTGGAGCACGGTGCTCGACGGTGTCGCGCTTCCCGGCCTGACCATCGACTTCAAGTGATGCGGCCGCTGGAGGGCGTCACCGTGGTGGCGCTCGAGCAGGTGATCGCCGGGCCGTTCTGCACCCGCCAGCTGGCCGAGCTCGGGGCACGCGTGATCAAGATCGAGCGGCCCGACGGCGGTGACGCCGCGCGCGGCTACGACCGCACGGTGCGGGGCCTGTCTTCGCACTTCGTGTGGACCAACCGCTCCAAGGAAAGCCTGGCGCTGGACCTCAAGCACCCGCGGGCGAAGGAGATCCTCGCGCGGCTGCTGGCGAACGCCGACGTCTTCCTGCAGAACCTCGCCCCGGGGGCCGTCGAGCGCCTCGGCCTGGGCGCCGCCGAACTGCGCGCGCGACATCCGCGGCTCGTGTGGTGCGGCATCTCCGGCTACGGCCCAGCCGGCCCGTACGCGGAAAAGAAAGCCTACGACCTGCTGGTGCAGTGCGAAGCCGGCCTGCTCTCGGTCACCGGCACGCCGGAAGCGCCGTCCAAGGCCGGCATCCCGGTCGCGGATATCGCCGCCGGGATGTACGCGGTGACCTCGATCCTCGCCGCGCTGCTGCGCCGCGGGCGCGACGGCGAGGGCGCCACGCTGGACATCACGATGTTCGAGGCGCTGGGCGAGTGGATGGGCTTTCCGGCCTATTTCAGTGCCTACGGCGGTACACCGCCGCCGCGCTCGGGCGCTTATCACGCCACCATCGTGCCCTACGGGCCGTTCCAGGCGGGCGACGGCGGCAC
>JBGPPD010000295.1:0-3017 GCA_041488375.1 Gammaproteobacteria bacterium
ATCCTCGGCGGCGCCGGCAACGACGTGCTGCAGGGCGGCCCCGGCGAGGACTGGATCTTCGGCGGCACCGGCAACGACGTGCTCACCGGCGGCTACGACCGCATGGCGGAAGACCTGCTCTTCGGCGGCGAAGGCGATGACACGTTCCAGCTGCTGCCCGACGACCTGCCGTTCATCAAGGGAACCACCCAGACCTACATCCCGACGCTCACCGACCGGTTCGACGGCGGCCCGGGCACCGACCAGGTGCTGTTCCTCGGCGGCGACTACGATCGCCTCAACCGCCCGGTCAACGACGACGTGGCGATCCGCTGGAACCGCTTCCTGCAGCGCTACGAGTTCACCGCGCTGACCTGGGACATGGCGAACCAGACCTTCGCCGTCGAGCAGGAAGTGGTCAACGCCTCGGGCGTCGGGCCGCTCACCGGGTTCATCGGCGACGTCGAGTTCCGCCTGCGCGTGCCCGACCCGAGCCACCCCGACCGCGGCTTCGTCACCGTGCAGGCGCACATCGACGCCGACTCGCTCACCGGCGTGGCCGAGGACCTGCAGGTTGCGCTGAACGCGGCCTTCGGGCTGGACGCGGACGGCGTGCCGGTGGTCACGGTCGAGTTCCCGAACAACGTGCTGCGGCTGCGCGCGAAGGGCACGGGCCTCGAGCTGCGCACCGACGAGACGGACGACATGCACGTCAAGCTCGGTTTCGACGCGCTCGTCGCCGGCTCGCCGATCTACCACCAGACCTACGCCTTCTACCAGACGATCAGCGTCGAGAAGACGGTCATCGACACGCGCGCGGGCGACGACGTGGTGCACGGCGACACCGAGTTCATGTACCCGAACGTGCCCAGCGAATGGGGCATCGATCCCGGTGATTTCGAGCAGCGCGCCCTGATCGGCGCCCTGACGATCTACGGCGGCGATGGCAACGACCGGCTGTACGGCGGCGCGCTCGACGACACGATCTACGGCGGCAGCGGCGCAGACGTGATCTTCGGCGGCGGCGGCGACGACACGATCGACGGCGGGCCGGGGCGCGACTTTATCGCCGGCAACACCTCGCTGGTGCCCGACAGCTACGAGTTCAATTCCGTCGGCGGCGTGCTGGATCGCAACGACCTGGTGAGCCTGGCGGCGAACCTGCCCTCGATCCGCGCCGGCTCGGCGATCAAGGACCTCAACCTCGACCTCGACGACAACGGCGACTGGTACATCATCTCGACGCCCGAGGCGACGTTGCGCTTCGGCAACGCGGGCGCGGCGCCGCTTACCGGCGACATGATCCAGGTGCCCGAGGTGGTGCAGACGGAGGGCGGGGCGGTGCCCACCGGGCATTTCCTGCGCGCGTTCCTTTTCGCGGCGCTCAAGACCAACGACCCCAACGAGCCGATCGCCTTGGTGCCGCGCGAGCGCTCCTCCGGCGTGCCCGATTTTTACCTGCTGCACGTCACCGACGAATTGCAGCCGAGTTCCGACACGGCGGGCAAGGCGGTGCGGCTGGACGGCGTGGACGACCGGTTGGTGGTGGCGGCCGACGCGAGCCTCGAGATCCGGCGCAAACTGACCCTCGAACTGTGGTTCCAGGCGGACTCGCTCGACTTCGGTTCCGGCAAGAGCTGGATGCCGATCGTCTACAAGGGCGACGAATCTTCGCCGTCGGCCCTCAAGCGCAGCTATTCGCTGTGGCTGAACAGCGCCGGCTTCCTGCACTTCACCTCGGCCAATGGCTCGGCGCAGGACGGGATCGTCAACACAGCGGTGGGATCGATCAAGGCCGGCGAGTGGTACCACTTCACCGGCGTCATGGACCGCGACAGCGGCACGATGCGCGCATATCTGAACGGCGTTCTGGTGGGGACCGGGTTGGTGGGGACGCTGGATGCCGCGCTCAACACCACGGTACCGAACGTTCCCGACGACCGACTGCTGATCGGCGATACCTTCGAGACTGATTCCTCCTTCACGCCCTTCAAGGGCGTGATCGACGAGCTGCGCATCTGGAACGTGGCGCGCTCCGAGTCCGACATCCAGCACGCGCGCGAGCGCATCCTGCAGGGCAACGAGACCGGGCTGGTCGGCTACTGGCGCTTCGAGGAGACCGAGGGCGAAACCTACAAGAACACCGCCGACCGCACGAACGACGGCATCGCCAACCTCGCGGCGACGCTCAACGTCGACTCCAACGGCGGCTTGCCCAACGGCGCGATCACGGATTCGAGCGCCTCGCGCGAGACCGGTCGCCAGCTGATCACGCCGTTCGGCAGCGGCCGCTACGAGATCCGCTTCAGCCAGCCGCTGGGCGAGAGCGTGCACGTGTCCACCTCCGAGGCGACGCAGACCTTCTCGGCGGTCGACCTCGCGGGACAGCCGGTGCTGATCCGGCTCGGCGACATCAACGGCGACGGCTACTCCGACGCCATCGTGTCGGTGCGCGACCTGGTGCCCGATGGCCAGGGCGGTTCGCGCAACTTCGCGCGGATCGCATTCGGCAGCGCGAGCGGCCTGGATGCCGACGGCTCCACGCTGCCGGTGATGCTGGAACTGCCGGCGCCGCTGCTGCTCGGCTCGGCCACCAACCACGCGAGCATCGCCGGGATCGGCGACGTCAACAACGACGGCTACGACGACATCGCCGTCTCGGTGACCAAGGCAGACTCGAGCACCGTCTATGTTCTGTTCGGCAAGGCGCAGTGGACCGGCACCGCCGAGCAGGACCCCGGCGTGGTCGCCGAATACTTCTACCTGGACGGGCTCACCGGCATCTCGGCCTTCCCGGAGGATTTCGACGCCCTGACGCCCGACCTGGTGCGCACCGAATCGCAGATCAATTATCCGGTCACCGGCGGCAGCTTCCCGGGCGTGGCGGACTCCGACGTGTTCGCGGCGCGCTGGACCGGCCAGCTCAAGATCACGACCGCCGGCGTCTACCGCTTCTACCTCGAGAGCGACGACGGCAGCCGCCTGTTCATCGACAACCAGCTGGTGATCAACAACGGCGGGCTGCACGCGATGAGCGA
>JBGPPD010000296.1:0-2936 GCA_041488375.1 Gammaproteobacteria bacterium
GGGCGAGAGGGAGATGAATTTGCGGCAGTGCGCGTCGAGGCGGTCGAGCTGCTTGCGCACCGCCCTCTCCGAGGGTTCGCGGTAGAGGGACCTGAGCGATGCGACGCTGTTGATTTCCGGCATGGGCTGGTCACGTTCCGGTCGGGTTATCGGGGATGAGCCGCTTTCCCAAGCTTATTGCTTCATCCTGCACATAGCCAATGCCGCGGTAAAAGCCGAGGGCTTCGGCGTTCGAGGAACGCACCTGGATGTTGACCTTGGGGCAGCCCAGCGCGAGCAGCCGTTCTTCGGCTTCCTGCATCAGCACGCGCCCGAATC
Organism: Gammaproteobacteria bacterium; assembly: GCA_041488375.1. Lineage (GTDB taxonomy): Bacteria > Pseudomonadota > Gammaproteobacteria > Burkholderiales > SG8-39 > JAABQT01. The sequence goes on from JBGPPD010000296.1 coordinate 319, forward strand.
CCTGGCGCCTGCATGCGGGCGCCACCGCGAGGTAGTTCACCCAGCCGCGGTGGCCTTCGTAGCCGGCCATCAGCGTGGCGACGACTTTTTCGTCGAGCTCCCCGATCAGGAACAGCTCCGGCTGCAGCGTCAGCTTGCGCGCGATGTCCTGGCGCGGGTCGTTCCAGGGGCGGGTCAGGCCGCATTGCTCCCACAAGGCAAGCACCGCCGATTCGTCCGCGGCGCGGTAGGGCCGGATGTACAGCCTCACTTGTGCGCGATGGACTTCTGGGTGAACAAGTAGTCCTTGAGCTCCTTGGAGAACGTCGGATCGTTGCGCCGGATCCACTCCAGCACCATGGAGGCGTGCTCCTTTTCCTCGTCCCGGTTGTGCTCGAGGATGGCCTTGAGATTCGGGTTCTTGCAGGCATTGGCGCGCTGGTTGTACCAATCGACGGCCTCCAGCTCTTCCATCAGGGACACGATCGCCCTGTGCATGTCGCGCGTTTCGTCGCTCAGTTCCTCGATGGGTTCGTGATAACCGACACTGGACATTTCCTTCTCCTGTTTTTACAAAGTTCTTGCTTGAAACTGACAGAACGCGTCCTGGTCCATCAATGCGCCGCGAGGAAGTCCTGCATGGCCTTCGTGAACGCTGCGGGGTTCTCGAGATTCGAGAGGTGCGCCGCGTTCGGGATCATGACGAGCTTGGAGTCCGGCGCGTTGCGGTGGATCTCCTCGGCCATGGCGGGAGGGGTGCCCGGATCCTTGTCGCCGCACAGCACGAGAATCGGCGCCTTGATTTCCTTCAGGCGCGCGGTGAGGTTGATCTTCGGGATGGCGTGGCAGCAGCCGACGTAGCCCGCCACCGGCGTGGAAGCGATCAGCTTGCCGATGGCGGTCACCGGCGCCGGGCTCGACTTGCGAAAGCCTTCGGTGAACCAGCGCGCCAGCGTCGACTCGACAAGCGGCTGCATGCCCTTTTCCTCCGCGATCTTGATGCGCTCCTGCCACAGCGGCCAGGCCTCCGCCGGGTAGCGGCTGGTGGTATCGGCGAGCATCAGCGTCTTGAACACGCCCGGGTACTTGAGCGCGAAAGTCTGGCCGATCATGCCGCCCATCGACAGGCCGCAGTAATGCGGGTTCTTCGCGCCGAGGAAATCCAGGAGCGCCTTCAGGTCGTCGGCGAGCAGCTCCAGCGTGTAGGCGCCTTTGGGCGCCTCGGTGCCGCCGTGGCCGCGCGTGTCGTAGGCGAGGACGCGGTAGCTCCCCTTGAGCGCCGCGATCTGCGGGTCCCACATGCGCACGCTGCAGGCGAGCGAGTGGCTGAGCACCAGCCAGGGCGCGCCTTCGCTGCCGTGGATCTCGTAATTGACGGAAATGCCGTTCAGGTCTGTTTTCATGCGCTCCCCACGATCAATGGAATCAATATCTCGTCTTCGCTCACGCCGCCATGGTGGCCGACGAGGCGGTGGCGCGGCTCGCCCGCGACCCAATCCTTGACGCTGGTGCGGCCGTGCATCACCAGCGCCACGTCGCCGATGCGCTCGGCAAAACGCGGGTGCGGGTCGCCGCCGCCGAACCAGCCTTCGTCCGCCAGTTCCCGGCTCGGCCGCACCTGCCCGCGGCTGCCGAGCCAGTCCTCGGCGCGCTGCATGAACTCGCGCACGCGGCCCTCCTGCACGTGGCAGAAGGCCAGGCGGCTCTCGCCGCACAGGGGATAGCGCAGCAGGCCGGACAGGCCGGGGGCGTCGGCGAATTCGAGCGCGTCCGCGCCCCCGCTGTCCACGAAACCGTGGTCGGCGGTGGCCACGACCAAAGTATCGGTGCCGGCGAGCCGCTCCATCAGCTCGCCGAAGGCAGCGTCGACGGACCTGAAGTGCGCCCGCGCCTCGCGGCTGCCGTTGCCGAAGCGGTGCGACAGCGCGTCGAATTCAGGCCAGTAGGCGTAGACGAATTTGGCCTCCGGCCCCGATTTCACCGCGGCGACGGTCTGCTCCACCAGGCCCTCGAGCTTGTCGTAGGCGCGCCGCTCGGCGCGGCCGCAGTGGTGCAGGTTGTAGGTCGAGTCGATGATCGGGCGGTAGGAGACGACGATGCTGCGCCTCGCGAGTCCGTCGAACAGCGGGCCGGCGCGATACACCGCGGCGGGCGCCACGCCGAGCGGCGCCTTCTCGCCGCGGCGCTGGAACGGCAGCGGCGAGCCCACGCAGCCCGCCTCGCCGAAGAGCGTCCACCAGCCGGTGAGCCCGTGCTCGAGCGGCGTCCAGCCGGTGTAGGAGGTGGTGATGGCGCTCGCGGTGGTGGAGGGGAACACCGAGGTGATCGCGTTTCGCCGGCGTGCGAGCAGCGCGTCATGTGCACCCTGCGCGCCCTCGCGCCGCAGGTAGTTGTCGCCCAGGCCGTCGACGATCAGCAGCAGGATGTTCTGCGCCGCCGCCAGTTCCGCCGGCAGCAGGGAGGCGAGCGGCGCGTGGCGCGGCGCGCCGCCGCAGGCCTCGACGATCGAGGCGATCAGGTTGGCGAAACCGCCGCCCGCGTAGTCCGGCCGGGTCATGCGCCGGATTCTAGCCGCGGGAACTCAGAGTCGACGCCGCCGCGTGATAAAATTCTCGCCCATTCTGTCGCGAGGTTTCCCA
>JBGPPD010000297.1:0-2935 GCA_041488375.1 Gammaproteobacteria bacterium
CAGGCGATCCGCCTGATGACCCGCGGCCGCGAGCGCCTGCCGGTGGTGATGCTCTCGGCCGACGTGACGCTGGAGGCGAAGAAGGAATGCCTGGAGGCGGGGGCCGACAGCTTCATCCCCAAGCCGGTGGAGGCGTTGCGCTTGCTGGACGAATTGCGCAACCTGACCGCGGCTAAGGGCAAGGAGGTCGAGCGCACCGCCCAGGCCGCCGCCCCCGCGGCGCCTGCTGCGGCTGGCGCCGAGGCGGCCAACGCCGAGACGCTCTCGCACCTGGAGGAACTGGGCTCGACGCCCGACTTCCTCGAGCGGCTGGTCGGCGTGTTCATCACCGACAGCCAGTCGCTGCTCGCGAAGATGGAAGCCTCGGTCGCCGCGCGCAATTTCGGCGAGTTCCGCGCCCACCTGCATGCCATGAAGGGCTCGGCGGCGAGCATCGGCACCGAGCGCCTGACGCGGCTGTGCGCGACGCTCGGCAAGTACTCCGACGCCGAACTGCGCCTGCAGTCCGCCGGACTGATCCGCTCGCTGAACGAAGAGTTCCAGTTGGGCCGCACTGCGCTGGAGCGCTACGTGCAGGACAAGCGCAGCCGCTCGGCGAACTAGCGTCCCGCTGTTTCGCGCGCCGCGCGCCTTGCGCGCGCTACGCGGCCGTTCTATCCACTACAATCGCGTATTCGGTTCGCAGAGGCGGAAATGTCGTTTTTCATCACCCTGATCGAAGACAGCGACGCCAACCGACGCGCCTTGGAGGACGTGCCGCGCGTGCACGCCATGATTCACCACGGCCTGAAGCTGGAGGAGTACCGGGCTTTCCTGCACGACCTCTATCACGTCGTCTGGCATTTCTGCCCGGTGATGGCGGCGTCTGCGGCGCGCTGCGGCGACGAATTGCGGCAAGTGCGCTATCAGCTGTACGAGAACATCGAGGGCGAGAAGGGCCACGAAGAGTGGGTGATCGAGGATGTGATCGCGATGGGCGGCGACGTGGGGCAGGTCAGGACCGCGCCGCCCAGCGCGCCGGTGCAGGCAATGATCGGCTTTAACTACGGTTCGGTCGAGCACCAGCATCCCTGCGCCGTCCTCGGCATGCTGTATTCCCTGGAGGTGATCTCCTCCGTGTACGGCGGAAGAGTGTCGGACTCGATCGCGCGCGCGATCGGGCGGGACGTGAACGGCGGAGGGTTCAAGTTCCTCTCGTCGCACGCCACCATGGACCTCGACCACATGGCCAAGCTGAACAGGCTGGTGAAGACCATCGACGATCCGCGCGCGCAGACGGCAATCCTCGACGCGACGCGCGTCAACTTCTACCTGTTCGCCCAGATGTTCAGGGAGAACGGCTTCATCACGCACCTCGCCGGATAGCGCGGCCTGGGCAGGGCCGCGCCGCATCTGGCGCGGGGCGCGATATTGCGCAGCGCTTCGCGCTGTCCGAGGGGCGCTGCAGTCCCCTTCGCTTCAGGCGTTGGCCGCCATCGCCTCCGCCACGGCCTCGGCGGCGACATCGGCGACATCGGCGACATCGCCCGATTCCATGCGGCGCATCTGCGCGCGCACGATCCGGCTCATCATCTTCAGGTCGCGGTCCTCGATGCGCAGCGCGGCGTCCACCCAGGTCTCCGTGATCGCGTCGAGCTCCTCGCGGGTCACCGGATGCACCAGCTGGCGCGCGGCGTACACGGCCTGCATGCCGTTGCGCCGCCGCTCGTTCTTCATGATCCACTGGGTGACCGCGGCCTCGCCCTCGCCGTCCCCGGCCAGCACGTCGACGATGCCCATCTCATGCAGCTTCGTCGCCGGCAGCACTTTGCCGGAGAGGATCAGCTCCTCGGCGGCGCGCAGGCCGATGCGGCGCGACAGCAGGCTGCAGGCGCCCATGCCCGGAAACAGGTTGAACAGGATCTCCGGCAGCCCCATCTGCGCGCTCTCCTCGGCGACGATGATGTCCGAAGACAGCGCCGATTCGAATCCGCCGCCGAGCGCATCGCCTTGCACCAGCGAGATCGTGGTCAGGGTCGGGCAGAAGAAATTCCGGATCCGCGGGTACATGTTGTCGATGCACAGGCGGGCGTAGTGCGCCAGCGCCTCGCGGTCGCGCGCCTTGATCAGCAGCACGAACAGCGCCAGGTCGCCGCCCAGGTTGAACACGCGCGGCGTGCGCGAAGCGAGCACATAGTGATTCGCCTTGCACATCTCGCCGCCGATCTCGACCCGCCCGCCGTTCGAGGCCAGCGCCTCGTCGTGCCTGCGGATGTCCTTCAACAAGCCCAGGCTGAAGCAGGCCGTGCCCGTCGGATTGAAGTAGCCCCACAGCGTGCGGGTGGCGGGATCGAATTCCGTGAGGTACTGCGATGCGGCCTTGCCGTAAGGCACACGCAGGCCGAGTGCGTCGCGCATGTTGCTCATTTGTTGCTCCTTCCCCGTAAAGAAGGCCCCCCAGGCGGGGACCGATGCCCAAGGCCTGGAGGGTGCGTTACCCCCCCGGGCCTCCCGGAGATCATTTAACGCTTTTTGACAATCAATATGCAAATCAGAGTTATCCCGACGTATTCCTCGGGGACTACCTGATGTGCGATTCTCCACAGGACGTGGAGAGCAAGAAATTCACGTGGATGGAGCCGCGGTGACCTGCTGACGCAGGTATGCCCCCTGTTTTATTAGCGATTGTTGCAATTCCGCTACATCCAACGCGCGCGGCGGCCTGCTGCGCAGGACCGCCAAGGCGGCCGCCGTGCCTGCCGCCTGGCCGGTGACCCAGCACTGCGGAATCTCGCGCAGGAAGGAATGCGAGTTGGCGTCGCAGGAGATATGCCGGCCGCAGGCGAGCAGCCCGTCGAGCTGCTTCGGCACCAGGCTGCCGTAGGGAATCGAGATATTGGGGAACTTGGGCGAAAGGCTCGGCGACACGCCGACCTCGTCTTCGAGCGCCTCGCCC
>JBGPPD010000298.1:0-2913 GCA_041488375.1 Gammaproteobacteria bacterium
CCGCGCCGAGGCGCGGCCGGATGATCTCGAGCATTCGATCCGCGGACGTGCCCGGCGGGAAGAAACCAAGGTACTGGCCGTTGCGATCCATCAGATAGATGAAGGACGTGTGATCGACGGTATAGGCCGACCCGCCGGCGACCGCAATCTTCTTGTAGTAGACCTTGTAGGCGCGCGCGGCCTCCCGGATCGCCTTGGCCGATCCGGTCAGTCCGACCAAGCGCGGATGAAAATGCGCGAGGTAGGAGGCGAGGTGTTGCGGCGTGTCGCGCTCCGGATCGAGGGTAATGAACAGCGGCTGAATTTCGTTTCCCGCCGGACCGAGCCTGTCCACGGCCAGGCTGATCTGCTGCAGGTCGGTCGGGCACACATCCGGACAGAAGGTGAACCCGAAATACACCAGCAGCAATTTGCCGCGGAAGTCCGCGTCCGTACGCCGCTTGCCGGCCTGATCGACCAGGGCGAACGGTCCGCCGACCGGCTCACGATTCCACATCAGGATGTCCATGACTTCGCCGGCCGAACGCTCGGGCGGCTCGTGGGCGCAGAGGCTGGAGGCGCCGAGTGCAAGCCCGAGCGCCATGCCCGCAAGGAAGAAACCCCGCTGCAAACGGGAACCGCGAGCCGCGCCGGCGACGCCTAGGCCCCGAATGTGATCCGGCTGCCGGTGGTCGTGACCAAGACCGCATCCGGCATCTGCGCGCGCGCTTCCTGCACGAAGTTGAGCCCGCTGCAATGCATCGGGATGACCAGATCCGGCTTGAGTTTCTTGATCTCGCCCACGACCTGCGCGAGGTAGTCCTTCGGGGCGGGCCCAAGATGGAATCCACCGACGATCGCGTGCACCTTCTCCACGCCGGAGACTTCCTGCGCCTGCCGCACGGAATTGACGATGCCGACGTGGCCGCAGGAACTGATCACCACCAGCCCGCGATCCTTGACGTTGAAGCAGGTCGCATGCTCGTGGATGTGCTCGTCCGGCACGATCTTTCCCGCAAGCTCGGCGGGCAGATAGTGGCCGGGGTTGCAGCCCAGTCCATCCTTCATGGCGAACTCGACAAAGGTATTGGGCAGCACCCGCTCCAGGCTGCCGCGCTTGATCTTCCCGGTGGTGAAGGCGTGCCCCGAGATCACGACCGGACTCTCCGCCAGGACCGTGGTCACGTTTTTCGCCGCGAGCGCCCGGCGATCGAGCGTGCCGAAGTCGGTGAACTGGCCCTTGGTCGGAGTTGCCGCGACCCGGTGGCAGAAATTATCTTCGCCGCCGGCATACAGCTTCACGTCGGCAGGCAGCACGCTGCGGAACTTCTCGAGGAAACCCATCAATCCGCCGAAATGGTCGAAATGGCCGTGACTGACGATCAGCGCGTCGATCTTGCCGGGATCGACCCCGAGGATCGCCATGTTGTTGGCCAGCACCTCCGGTGTGTAGCCGTAATCCAGCATCAGCGTGCGCTGTTCGCCGGCGCGCTGCGATTCCAGCCACAGGGACAGGCCCCATTCATTGTGCAGCGTGCGGCGGAAATCGGCGGCTTTCGGCCCGGGCTCGATGCTCACGCCGTTCAACTTGGCGGGCTTGAGGAACAGGTCGTAGCTGCTGTCGACCAATACGCGAATGCTCAGCTTGTCGACCACCGGGGCCTGGATAACCGCCGCACTCGCGCCCTTGGTCCGCGCCAGCCCGCCCGCCGCCGCCGCCCCGGCAAGCACCGCAGAAGCCTTCAAGAAATCCCTACGACCGAGCACGTTCGCCATTTCGGTATCCTCCCCAGGTGTCCGACTGCCCAGATCATGCTCCTCGGGGCATGTCGCTGTCGATTCCGGCAAAACCGTATTATTGATGGGTCGAGCAGCAATTCTTATCTAGCTGCCAAAGCGATACAGCTTCGCCGGGTTGTCCACCAGGATGCGATTGCGCGTCGCCTCGTCCGGCGCCCAATCGAGCAGCACCTCGAGCAAGCCCCGATCCTCCGGCGCCACGGCCACGTCCGGGTGCGGCCAGTCCGTCCCCCAGACCATGCGCCCGGGGTTGCGCCGCACCAGCTCGCGCGCGAACGGGGCCGCCTTTCGATAGGGTTCGCCGTCGAGGTCGAGCCGGTACGGGGCGGAGAGCTTCACCCAGCAGCGGCCGGAATCGACCAGCCGCAACAGCGCCTGGAACGCAGGCTGCCCGAGGCCTGCGTGGGAATCCACGCGCCCCAGGTGATCGATGACGAAGTCGGTCGGCAGCTTCAGCAGCCGCTCCGCGATTTCGGCAAGGGTCGATCCGGGCACATGCAGCTGGATGTGCCAGCCCAGCGCCTGCACGCGCGCGGCGACGCGCTCCAGTGCCTCGAGGTCTCCCGCCCGCATGAGGTTGATGCGCGCGCCGGAAAATCCGCCGCGATCGAGCTCGCGCAGCTGCGCGTCGCTCACCGAATCGTCGACGACCGCTACGCCGCGCGCGCGATCGCCCAGCTCCCCCATCGCGTCGCGCTGGCAGGAATTGTCCACCCCATAGACGCTCGGCTGGACGAGCACCACGCGCCCGGTGCCGAGCGCCGCCGCCACGCGCCGGTAGTCCCCGACCAGGGCCTCGGCCGGGGTGTACTTGCGCGCAGGGTCGAGCGGATAGCGCTTGAACGGCCCGAAGACATGGATGTGGCAGTCGCAGGCGAGCGGCGGCGGGCGCAGACCGCTCACCGCGGCATCTCGACCGTCACCTTCACGCTCGAGTACCACTCCGCCACGTTCTCGATGTCCGCGTCGGCGAGCGATTTGGCGATGATGCTCATCTGCTCGTGTTGGCGGACGCCTGAGCGAAAAGCCCGCAGCTGCGCCACGAGATATTCTTTCTGCTGGCCGCTCAGGTTCGCCGCCCCGACCAGGGTCGCCTTGCCGTCCTCCCCGTGGCAGGTCTGGCACAGCGCGCGC
>JBGPPD010000299.1:0-2910 GCA_041488375.1 Gammaproteobacteria bacterium
GCTGTGCTGGTGCGAGGCGGAGACGGGGAAGGTGATCTTGTGCGCGCCGGCCGCGCGCGCGCGCTCGAAGCCCTTCACGTTGGGGGCCAGCGCGACGACTTTGACGCCGGGAATCGTGATCGCGTGCCGGACGATTTCCTCGGTGTCGGCCATCGCCGGGATCAGCTTGGGCGGGACGAAGGAGCCGACCTCGATCTCCTCCAGGCCGGCGGCGGCCAGCGCGCTGATCCAGGCCTTCTTGGTCTGGGTCGGCATCAATTGCCTGGCGTTTTGCAGCCCGTCGCGAGGGCCGACTTCACAGATGTGGACTTGGCTCATGGCGTCCTCCGGGAGGAGGGAATTCTAGCGCGCCGGGCGAGCCTCGATCCGCAGGACCGCATAGCCGCACAACGCGCAGCAACCGGCAAACGCCAGCATGGCCCACAGCGACGCGCCCCAGCCGCCGAAGTGCGTCGCCAGCCAGGCGAGCAGGATCGGCCCGAAGAACTGCCCGGCTTGCGAGGTCTGCATGACCATGCCGTTGGTCGTCCCGACGTGTTGCGGGGTCTTCGCATGCACCACCACGCCGGTGAAGATCGCGCCGGGAATGGTGCCGGCGCAGCAGGAAAACACCAGCACCGCGAGGTAGCGCACCGTGTCGGGAAGACCGCTGCTGAGCATGGCGACGTCCGTGACCACCATGATCGCGGCAGCCGCCAAAATGAGCCTCCCGCGCCGCACGCCGTGCGCGATCAGCCATCCACCGCCGATATTGCCGGGAACGTTCACCAGCACCATCAATGCTGTGAGCAGGGACGCGACCCCGCTCGCCGTCCCGCGCTCGTCGATCAGGAAGGTGGGCAGCCAGATCATCACCGAGGTCCATTGCGCGACGTAAAAGGCGAACAGCAGGGCGAGCGCCACGCTGCCGGGCTGCTTGAGCGATTCCACCGCGAGTTTCATCGAAGCGACGCTGCCGTAGCGCGGCGTGGGCGCGTAGCGCGCCACCAGCGCGAAGCACAATGCCGCCACGATCGCCAACACCGTCCACAGGCCGCGCCAACCCCAGGCGGCAATGATCAGCGGGGCAAGCAGGAGGGCGAGACTTCCACCCGAAGGCATGTACGAACTCCACAGCCCCATCACCTTCGGCTGGTCGCCCGCGTCGGCGCTCGCCGCCATCAACGCCGAACCGGCAACGGTGAACAGGATGAAGCCGACGCCCTCGAGGAAGCGCGAAGCGAGCAAGGAGGGGAAATCCCACGCCGCCGCGCCGAGCAGGCCGGCGAGACACATCACCGCCAGTCCCGCGAGCCCGAGCCGCTTGTGCCCGTAGCGGTCACACAGCACCCCTACGAACATGCCCACCAGCAGGCCGATGACGTTGAAGGTGGTGGCGATGAAGCCGGACTGGACCAGCGAAAGTCCGAGCTCGAGCCGCTGGGCGGGCAGGGCGGGCGGCACCTTGCCGATGTACGCGCCGCAGATCAGGCCGCCCGCGAACACGGCCCACACCGCGGGCCAGCGCGTACCGGCACTCAAGCCGCGTGCACCGGGATTCTCAGCTCGACGATCTTCTTCTGCCAGTCGGCGGGGCCGGTGACGTGCACCGAGGCGCCGCTCGCATCCACCGCCACGGTGACGGGCATGTCCTTCACCTCGAACTCGTAGATCGCTTCCATGCCGAGGTCTTCGAACGCCAGGACGCGCGACTTGCGGATCGCCTTGGCGACCAGGTACGCGGCGCCGCCGACCGCGATCAGCGAAGCCGCCTTGTGCTTGCGGATCGCCTCGATCGCCACCGGCCCGCGCTCGCCTTTGCCGATCATGGCTACGAGGCCCGTTTTCGACAGCATCATCTCGACGAACTTGTCCATGCGGGTGGCGGTGGTCGGGCCGGCCGGGCCCACCACTTCGTCGCCCACGGGGTCTACAGGCCCGACGTAGTAGATGACGCGGTTGGTGAAATCCACAGGCAGCTTCCGGCCCTGGTCGAGCATCTCCTGGATGCGCTGGTGCGCGGCGTCGCGGCCGGTGAGCAGCTTGCCGGAGAGCAGCAGCGTTTCTCCAGGCTTCCACGCCGCCACTTCAGCCGGCGTCAGCGCGTCGAGATCGACGCGCCGCGCATTGGCAGCCGGCGTCCAGGTGACCTTGGGCCAGTCCTCCAGCGACGGCACCTCGAACTCCGCCGGACCGGAGCCGTCGAGCACGAAATGCGCGTGCCGCGTGGCGGCGCAGTTCGGGATCATCGCGATCGGCTTGTTCGCGGCGTGCGTAGGGTAGGAAAGGATCTTCACGTCCAGCACGGTGGACAGGCCGCCCAAGCCCTGCGCGCCGATGCCGAGCGCGTTCACCTTGTCGTAGAGCTCGATGCGCAGTTCTTCGTACTTGTCCTTCGGTCCGCGCGCCTTGAGTTCCGCCATGTCGATCGGCTCCATTAGAGCCTCTTTCGCCATCACCATGGCTTTCTCGGCGGTGCCGCCTATGCCGATGCCGAGCATCCCCGGCGGGCACCAGCCCGCGCCCATGGTGGGCACGGTCTTCAGCACCCAATCCACGACCGAGTCGGAAGGATTGAGCATGGCGAACTTGGCCTTGGCCTCCGAGCCGCCGCCCTTGGCGGCGACGTCCACTGCCACCGTGCCGCCGGGCACCAACTCGGTGTGGATCACCGCCGGCGTGTTGTCCTTGGTGTTGCGGCGCGCGAACTGCGGATCCTCGAGCACCGAGGCGCGCAGCTTGTTGTCGGGATGGTTGTAGGCACGGCGCACGCCCTCGTTCACGGCGTCGGCTAGAGAACCCTTGAAGCCCTCGAAGCGCACATCCATACCGACCTTGAGGAACACGTTGACGATGCCGGTATCCTGGCAGATCGGGCGGTGGCCCTCGGCGCACATGCGCGAATTGGTCAGGATCTGCGCGATGGCGTCC
>JBGPPD010000300.1:0-2903 GCA_041488375.1 Gammaproteobacteria bacterium
GTGTGCGTCACCGGCGTGTCCGGCTCGGGCAAGTCCACGCTGGTGCAGGACGTGCTCTACGCCGCCCTGCTCAAGGCCAAGGGCAAGCCGACCGAAGCGCCGGGCAAGCACCGCGCACTGCACGGCGCCGAGCGCATCGGCGAGGTGGTGATGGTCGACCAGTCGCAGATCGGCAAGACCACGCGCTCCAACCCGGCGAGCTACGTCGGCGCCTTCGACGCGATCCGCGACCTGTACGCGCGCACGCCGGAATCCAGGGAGCGCAAATACACGGCCGGCACCTTCAGCTTCAATTCGGGCAACGGGCGCTGCCCGGCCTGCGGCGGCAACGGCTTCGAGCACGTCGAGATGCAGTTCCTGTCCGACGTGTACCTGCGCTGCCCGGATTGCGACGGCAAGCGCTACCGCGCCGAAGTCCTGGAAGTGAAACTGCGCGGCAAGAACATCGCCGAGGCGCTGGAGATGACGGTGTCCGAGGCGGTGGTGTTCTTCAAGGACCAGGCCGAGGTGCTCTCGCGCCTGCAGCCGCTGGCCGACGTCGGCCTGGACTACCTGCGCCTCGGTCAGCCCGTGCCGACGCTCTCCGGCGGCGAGGCGCAAAGGCTGAAGCTGGCGGGTCATCTGACCGAGAAATCAAGCTCGGGGGCGGAGCCCAAATTGTTCCTGTTCGATGAGCCGACGACGGGCCTGCACTTCGAGGACATCTCGAAATTGTTGCGCGCGTTCCGCAAGCTGATCGCGGCCGGCCATTCGCTGGTGGTGATCGAGCACAACCTCGACGTGATCCGCGCCGCCGACTGGATCCTCGACCTGGGTCCCGAAGGCGGCGATGCCGGCGGCCAACTGGTCTGCGCCGGGACTCCCGCAGAAGTGATGCGGCACGCGGGCTCGCACACCGGCCGCGCGCTCCGGGAATACGAGGACAAACTGGTCGAGAAATCGGGGTCAGACCCCAGGCGAGGAAAATCGGGGTCTGACCCCAATATCCGCATCCACAACGCGCGCGAGCACAACCTCAAGTCCATCGACGTCGCCATCCCGCGCCAGCGGTTCACGGTGGTGACCGGTGTTTCGGGATCCGGCAAATCCACGCTCGCCTTCGACATCCTGTTCTCGGAAGGCCAGCGCCGCTACCTCGAATCGCTCAACGCCTACGCGCGCCAGTTCGTGCAGGTCGCCTCGCGTCCGGATGTGGACGCCATCTACGGCATTCCCCCCACCGTGGCGATCGAGCAGCGCACCAGCCGGGGCGGCAGGAAGAGCACCGTCGGCACGCTGACCGAGATCCACCACTTCCTGCGGCTGCTGTTCGTCAAGCTCGGCACGCAGCACTGCCCGGACTGCAACGTGCCGATCGAGCCGCAGAGCGAGGACGCCATCGCCGCGCGCCTGATGAAGGAGCACCGCGGCGAAACGGTGGTGATGCTGGCGCCATTGGTGGTAAACCGGAAAGGCGTCTACACGGATCTTGCCAAGTGGGCCGCGGCCAAGGGCTACTCGCAGCTGCGAGTGGACGGCAAGCTCCTCCCGCTTCAACCCTTCCCGCGCCTGGACCGTTTCAAGGAGCACAACATCGAGCTGCCGGTGGGCTACACCAGGGTCGCACCGCGCAACGAGAAGGAGCTGCGCGAGCGCCTCGCGAAGGCGCTCGAGTTCGGCAAGGGCGTGGTCCACGTGCAAACCGGCAAGAGCATCCAGGTGTACTCGACCAAGCGCGCGTGCCCTTCCTGCGGCCGCAGTTTCGGCGAACTCGACCCGCGCCTGTTCTCCTACAACTCGCGCCACGGCTGGTGCCCGAGCTGCGTCGGCACCGGCCTGCAGCTTAAGGACGTCGGCTGGGACGCCGAGCGCTCGCGCACCGGCCAGGAAGACCACGTGCTCGATTCCTGGATCGAATGGCTGGAAGTGGACGAGGCCTGCCCGGCCTGCGACGGCAAGCGCCTCAACCCGGAAGCGCTCGCCGTGCGCTGGCGCGGCCGCAACATCGCCGACTACGGCAACGAGCCGGTGGAGCGCCTCGCCGCGCTGTTCGCCGGGGTGAAGCTGGAAGGCCGCGAGCGCGAGATCGCGCGCGACCTCCTCGCCGAGCTGCGCAGCCGCCTCGGCTTCCTGAAGCAAGTCGGCCTCGCCTACCTCGCGCTCGACCGCTCGGCGCCCACCCTCTCCGGCGGCGAAGCGCAGCGCATCCGGCTTGCCGCGCAACTGGGCTCCAACCTGCGCGGCGTGTGCTACATCCTCGACGAGCCGACCATCGGCCTGCACCACCGCGACAACCGCGTCCTCCTCGACGTCCTCGAGAAGCTCGAGGCCAAAGGCAACACCCTGGTGGTGGTCGAACACGACGAGGACACCATCCGCCGCGCGCACCACGTCATCGACCTCGGCCCCGGCGCGGGCAAGCTCGGCGGCCGCGTCATCGCCCAGGGCACGGCGGAAGAACTGATGCAGCAGCCGGACTCCGTCACCGGAAGATTCCTCTCCAACCCGCTGCGCCATCCGCTGCAGCCGCGCCGGCCGGTGAAGAAGGACGCGCCCGCCATCGAGCTTGCCGGCGCTTCGATGCACAACCTGAAGAAAGTCGACCTGCGGTTGCCGCTCGGCCGCCTGGTGGCGATCACCGGCGTCTCGGGTTCCGGGAAGTCCACCCTCGCGCGCGACGTGCTGCATGACAGCTTGAAAGCCGGCGGCCCGATCGGCTGCCAGGCGCTCAAAGGCCGCAAGCTCGTGGAGCGCGTGCTCGAAGTCGACCAGGCGCCGATCGGCAAGACGCCGCGCTCCTGCCCCGCCACTTACGTCGGCTTCTGGGATTCGATCCGGCGCCTGTTCGCCGACACCAGCGAAGCGCGCATCCGCGGCTGGGGCGCCAGCCGCTTCTCCTTCAACACCAAGGGCGGGCGCTGCGA
>JBGPPD010000301.1:0-2885 GCA_041488375.1 Gammaproteobacteria bacterium
GTGGACTTTCCCGCCCCGTTCCTGCCCAGCAGCACCGACACCTCTCCCGTGCGCGCCTGCAGCTGGAGATCGAACAGGACATGCGCGCGGCCGTAGGCGGCGTTCAGCCCGGAGACTTCAAGCATGGCCGGTCCCCAGGTACACCTCGCGCACCCGCGCGTCGGCGCGCACCGCCTCCGGCTTGCCCTCGGCGATCAGCTCCCCGCCGGAGAGCACGATCACGCGGTCCGCGTGCGTGAACACGACGTCCATGTCGTGCTCGGTGAACAGCACGGCGATGCCGCCATTGCGCGCGAGCTCCGCGGCCAGCCGCATCAGCTCGGTCCGCTCGCGCGGCGCCATGCCGGCGGTGGGCTCGTCCATCAGCAGCAGGCGCGGGCGGTTGGCGAGCGCCACGGCGAGCTCCACGCGCTTCAGGTCGCCGTAGGCCAGCTCCGCGCAGGGGCGCCCCGCCTGCTCCAGCATGCCGACTTGCGCCAGCAGCGCGTTCGCCTCGTCCACGTGGCAGTGCGCCGCCAGGGGGACGAGGGACCACAGGCGCCGGTGGTGCGACAGCAGGGCGACCTGCACGTTCTCGCGCACCGACATCGAGCCGAAGGTGGCGGTGATCTGGAAGGTACGCCCGACCCCGAGCCGCCAGATCTCGCGCGGCGCGAGGCCCGCCAGGCTGCGGCCTTCCAATTCGACCCGGCCGGCATCGGGCGTCACCTGGCCGTTCAGCATGTTGAAGCAGGTGGTCTTGCCCGCGCCATTGGGACCGATCATCGCCAGCAGTTCGCCCGCGGCGACCGTGAAGCTCACCTTGCTCAGGGCCTGCACCCCGCCATAGGCCTTCGAGAGTTCCCGGACTGCCAGCACGCTCATCGGGCAAACCTCTCGCGCAGGAAACCGGTCACGCCCTGGGGAAATGCCAGCACCAGCAGCAGGATCACGCCGCCGATCACTGCGCGCCAGTAGTCGATGCCGCGCGCGACTGCGTCCTGCAGCCAGATGAACAGCGCGGCGCCCCACACGGGGCCGGTGAGCGTTTGCATGCCGCCGAGCAGCACCATCACCAGGCCGTCCACCGAACGCGTCACTGACAGCGTATCGGGGGAAATGGAGCCCTTGGAAAAGGCGTACAAGGCGCCGGCCAGGCCTGCGAACAATCCCGCGAAAGTGAACGCCGCCCATTGCCAGGCGCGCACGTCGATGCCGATGGCGTCAGCGCGCAGGGGCGAATCGCGGCCGGCGCGCAGCGCGTAGCCGAATGGCGCGTAGAGCGCGCGCCACAGCAGCGCAATGCCGCCGGTGCAGGCGGCGAGCGTGAGGTAGTAGTAGGCGGTCTTGCTGGAGAGCCAGCCGGCCGGCCAGATGCCGATGATGCCGTTGGAGCCGCCGGTGAAGGCGTCCCACTGGAAGATCACCGACCAGGCGATCTGCGCAAATGCCAAAGTGAGCATGGCCAGGTATACGCCGGAGAGCCGGACACAGAACCAGCCGAACACCAGCGCGCCGAGCGCGGCCAGCCAGGGCGCCGCCAGGAGCGCGGCTTCCATCGGCACGCCGCCCTTGTGCACCAGCAGCCCCGCGCCGTAGGCGCCCAGGCCGAAGTAGGCGGCGTGCCCGAAGGAATGCAGGCCGCCCGGGCCCATGATGAAGTGCAGGCTGGCCGCGAACAGCGCGAACAGCAGGATGTCGGTGAGCAGCACCAGCGTGTAGCCGGTATGCACCGCCGGTACCACTGCCAGACCGAAAGCGAGCGCGGCGAGGCCGGCGAGCAGGCCTCGCGAGGGCAGGAGCAGCGGCGGTTCGAGCGCGCCCGCGCCGCGCGCCTGCGCCGGCATCCTGCCGAGCAAACCCCATGGCCGCAGCACCAGCACCACCGCCATGACGATGAATTCCACCGCCAGCGTGATCTTCGAAAAGCCGAAGCCGATGCAGAAGGACTTGATCTCGGCGATCAGCAGCGCGGCGAGGAAGGCGCCGGGAATCGACCCCAGGCCGCCGACCACCACCACCACGAAGGCATCGGAGATGATCTGCAGGTCGATGGCGAGCGTCGCCGGTTCGCGCGGGGTCTGCAGCGCGCCGCCCAGACCCGCCAGCAGCGCGCCGAGCGCGAACACGCCGGTGAAGAGCCAGCGCTGGTTGACGCCCAGCGCGCCCGCCATCTCGCGGTCCTGCGTCGCCGCGCGCACCAGCGTGCCCCAGCGCGTGCGCGCCAGCAGGATCCACAGGGCGCCCAGCACCAGCGGGCTGAAGGCGATCAGGAACAGGTCGTACTCGGGAAACTGCCGCCCGGCGATGGCGACGGCGCCGGCGAGGCCCGGCGCGCGCGGGCCGAGGATGTCCTGCGGACCCCAGGCCCACAGCGTGAAATCCTTGAGCACCAGCACCAGCGCGAAGGTGGCGAGGAGCTGCAGCAGTTCCGGCGCGCCGTAGAGCCGGCGCAGCAGCGTCGCTTCCAGCAGGGCGCCGAAGGCGGCCACCGCCAGCGCCGCCAGCGGCACGCCGAGCCAGAAGCCCAGATGCGGCGCGATCGCCACCGCCAGGTACATCCCCAGCATGAACAAGGACCCGTGCGCGAAATTGACGATGCGCGTCACCCCGAAGATCAGCGACAGCCCGGCGGCCACCAGGAACAGCGAGGAGGCGCTCGCCAGCCCGTTGAGGAACTGGATCAGGAAGGAAGAGGCGGACATGAAAAAAAGGGGACAGACCCCATTTGCAAAAACGCAAATGGGGTCTGTCCCCCTTTTTTTAGTCCTTGCGCATGGCCCGCACTTCGGCGAACGGCGGCAGGAACAGCGCGCCATCGGCGAAGCGCCAGTTGACCATGACGCCGGCGCCGTTCTTCTTGGCCAGCTGGCCGACGTAGGCGCCCATGGTGGACTGGTGGTCCA
>JBGPPD010000302.1:0-2884 GCA_041488375.1 Gammaproteobacteria bacterium
CCCGAACACCGGCTCCGTCGCGCCCGGCGGCATGGTCTGCCCGTTGGGGCGCACGACGGGCGTGCCCGAGACCACGATGGAAGAAGCGCGGCCGTGGTAGCCGATCGGCACCCACTTGTAGTTCGGCAGCAGCGGGTTGTCCGGGCGGAACATGCGGCCCATGTTCATCGCGTGGTGGATGCCGGTGAAAAAATCGCTGTAGTCGCCGATCGCCACCGGCAGGAACAGCTCGGCCTTCTTCATCGGCAGGAGGTACTTGGCGAAGCGCTTGGCCTGCTTCGGGTCGGACAGGCCGAGGGAGAGGACCTTGCGAAGGTCCTTGCACGCCTTGCGCCCGGCGGCGGCGAGCCGGTTCAGGTTCGGCCCGGTCCTCAGGCCCACGGCGGCGAGGTCGAGAATTTCTTCGCCGATCGCCACGCCGCCGCGCGGCGGCTCCTTCGACCCCTTGCGGCGGAACACGCCGAAAGGCAGGTTCTGGATCGGGAAATCCCCCGCCGGGTCGTTGGCGGACTCGACCCAGCTCTTCAGCTTCGGGTTGTGCGTGGCGTCCATGGAGGGAAAATCGGGGTCAGAGCCCGATTATTCGGCCGGGGTGCCTGCATTCGGTATCGCGCGCGGATTTTGCATTTCAAATCGATCTCCGGTTTTTTGGCTCCATGAATCTCGGAGCCAAAAAACCGGAGACCATGGAACGTCAAAACAGCACATTGCCAAACTCGCGCTCGATCGGAAATCGGGCTCTGACCCCGATTTCAAAATCCGTCCCAGACTTTGTCGTAGTTCTTCTGCAGCTGCGGCGCGGCGAGGGCCGCCCTGGTCGGGCGGAAGACGTAGCGCGACTCCCACATGAAGGCGAGGGCGTCCTGGATCTTGTGCGGCTTCAACTCTGCGCTGGAAGCCTTATGGTAGGTGGCGCGGTCGGGCCCGTGCGCGCTCATGCAGTTGTGAATCGAGATGCCGCCGGGCAGGAACCCCTCGGCCTTGCCGTCGTACACGCCGTGGATCAGCCCCATCAGCTCGCTCATCACGTTGCGGTGGAACCAGGGCGGGCGGAAGCTGTGCTCGGCCACCATCCAGCGCGGCGGGAAGATGACGAAGTCGCAGTTGGCCACCCCCGTCTGGCCCGAGGGCGAGGTGAGCACGGTGAAGATCGACGGGTCGGCGTGGTCGAAGCTCACCGTGTTCACCGCCATGAACAGCGAAAGGTCGTACTTGTAGGGCGCGTAGCTGCCGTGCCAGGCGACCGCGTCCAGCGGCGAGTGCTTGAGTTCGCAGGCCCACAAGCCGCCCATGAACTTCTGCACCACTTCGCACTTGCCGGCCTTGTCTTCGTACGCCGCCACCGGGGTGAGGAAGTGGCGCAGCTGCGCCAGGCCCTGCGCGCCGATCGGCCCCAACTCGGGCAGTCGGAACGGCACGCCGTAGTTCTCGCAGAGGTAGCCGCGCGCGGCGCCCGAAACGTGCACCTTGAACTTCACGCCGCGCGGCACCACCGCGATCTCCCCCGGCGCGACCTCCAGCCTGCCCAGCTCCGTGAACAACTCGATCGCGCCGTGCTGCGGCACGAACATCAGCTCGCCGTCGGCGCAGGTGAAGTAGCGGTCCTTCATCGAGCGGTTGGCGCGGTACACGTGCACCGCGATGCCCGCTTGCGAGGCCGCGTCGCCCGAGCCGGCGATGCTGGCGAGGCCGTCGATGAAATCCGTGGGCTTGGAGGGCATCGGCAGCGGATCCCAGCGCAGGCGGTTGGGCGGCGTCTCGGCTTCGTCGAACGGGCCGGAGCGCACGAGGCCCTGCGCCATGCGCTTGTAGGGCGCGTGCATCGCCGAGGGACGCAGCTTGTAGAGCCAGGTGGAAAGGTTCTCGGCGCGCGGCGCGGTGAACGCGGTGCCCGAGAGCACCTCCGGGTAAAGGCCCTTTGGCGTCTTCTGCGGCGAATTCTGCGCGCGCGGCAGCGCGCCCTTCACCGCCTCGGTGGAAAAGGTGTTGCCGAAACCGCTCTGGTAGCGCAATGGCATATCAATTGGGGACAGACCCCATTTTTCTCATTTGAGAAAAATGGGGTCTGTCCCTATTTAAGCACTCCGCGCTTCATTTGGTCGAGTTCGATGGACTCGAACAGGGCCTTGAAATTGCCCTCGCCGAAGCCCTCGTCGCCCTTCCTCTGGATGAACTCGAAGAAGATCGGCCCGAGCTGGTTCTCGGAGAAGATCTGCAGCAGCAGCGCGCCGGCCTTGCCGTCGATCAGGATGCGGCGCTTCCTCAGCGCGGCGAGGTCCTCGCCGTGCCCCGGGATGCGCCGGTCCACGAGCTCGTAGTAGGTGTCGTTGGTGTCGAGCAGCTTCACCCCCTGCGCCTTGAGCGCATCCACCGTGCGCAGCAGGTCGGTCGAGCCCATGGCCACGTGCTGGATGCCCTCGCCGTGGTACTTGTCGAGGTACTCCTGGATCTGCCCCGGCTTCTCCGTGCCTTCCTCGTTGATCGGGATGCGGATCTTGCCGCAGGGACTGGTCATGGCTTTCGATTTCACGCCGGTAACCTGGCCCTCGATGTCGAAATAGCGCATCTCGCGGAAGTTGAGCAGCCGCTCGTAGAAATCCGCCCACTCGTGCATGCGCCCCTTGTGCACGTTGTGCGTCAGGTGGTCGACATAAGCGAGGCCGTGGCCCGGCGGGTTCAGTTCGGCGCCCGGCAGCGGCTCGAAATCCACGTCGTAGAAGCCGATGTTGCCGATGTCGCCGGACTGCTTGCCGCCCTTGCCGCGCCAGCGGTCGATCAAGTAGATGACCGAGTCGCCGATGCCCTTGATCGCCGGGATATTGAGCTCCCCGGGGCCGGCGGTGCCCGCATAGCCCCAGGCGCCGAGCGAGATCGCGCGCTCGTA
>JBGPPD010000303.1:0-2847 GCA_041488375.1 Gammaproteobacteria bacterium
ATCCAGGAGATTTCCGAGACCCGGAACATCGAGGACATCACCGGCGGAGAAAGCGCCAACACAATCGTCGGCGCGACCGTGCCCGGGCACATAGCGATGATCGATGCGGGGGGCGGCAACGACGTGGTATTCGCGGGCCCGAACGATTTCGCCTACGGCAACGACGGGGACGACAGCATCGTCGGCGGCAGTCTCGTCTACGGCGGCAACGGCGTCGACACACTCGATGGCGGGGCAACGCAGTACGGTGGCGCCGGAAACGACTCCTTGCGCGGCGGCGCATTCATGGCGGGCGGCAGCGGCGACGACCGGATGACGGGTATCGCAGGCGCCACCACGTTCTATCTGGATCCTTCAGAGGTCGGGGCGGACGTGGTGGAGGATCTCGCCGGGGTGGAGATAGATCAGTTGGTGGCGTCCTTCTACGACGTCCTCGGCATAGTGGCTGCAGGCGAGGACGACGGCGGACTGTGGAGCGTGACCGGCCAGACCCTCGACAGCGTGCGCGGTCTTTACTGGTACGAGGAAGGCTATCGCGACTACGAATCGCAGGCCGATGCCCGATTGGGGCCTAACGGGGAAGAAACCGCCTTCTTCTACCTCTCGCTCGACGACCTGCGGGCCGACCTGGCGGCGGTCGGCGCGCCGTACTTGCCCGACGACATTCACTACCTGCTGCCACTCGAAGACCTGAGGGCCAACGACTACGAGGCGTTGGAGCGTTTCTACGAGTCGGGCCTCATCGAGAAGGACACGGTTTCGTTTGGCCCGGGCGTGGCGGCGGGCGATCTCGCACTGACCTGGAGCCAGGTCGATGTCCAAGATCCGCTCGGTGGGCCGGACGCGCCGCACGTCGCCCTCGACGTGAGTTGGGGTGCGAGCAGTTCGGTCGGCGTCGCCATCCCGCGCGCGTTCGATCCCATCGGAACCGGGGTCGAACAATTCCAGTTCGCCGACGGCACCGTGCTGTCGATGGCACAGATGATCGCGCTTGCACCCCCTGCGCCGAGCTTCGATCCGGCCATTCCGGTCGTTGGCAGCGATGGGGCCAATGTGGTGGACGGCGGACGCGGGAGCCACCGCTACCAGTATGAAGCCGCAAAGACCGGAATCGACCAGCTGGCCGACTCGGGAATCGGCACCCTGCCCTACCTGAACGACTACTACGCCGGGCAGGGCCTGGAGAACTGGGAGCAGCGGCCGGAGTACACCAATGCCGGCCGCTACCGCATCTACCGCGACCTCAGGTCCGGGGGCTACGACTATTTCAATACCTTCGAAGAGGCTGCGGATGCGGCCGCGGCTGACCGGAACCAGCCGGTCCAGTTCGTCGCACCGGCGACGGTGGTTGCTCCCCTGGTAAGCCGCGCCGACACGGCGACGCTCGACCAGTTGTATGACGAGGGGTTGCTGGATCGGGATGTCGTGTCGTTCGGCGCGGGGCTCGGCCTCGAGGATCTGGACATCTCGTTGACCCTGTTCGGGCGCACGGCGGACGCACATCCAGAGCAGCCGTGGTATGGGGGTGGAACCTTGTCGGTACGGTGGAATGGCGGCACCGCAGGGTTCGATGCGAAAGTGCCAAACGCGAACTACGGGTTTGCAGGCACCAATTTTGTCCTCGACGGATCGGACGGCTACCGCCTGGGCGAAGGGATAGAGGCGATCGAGTTTGCCGACGGCTCCTCCTATAGCCTAGAAGCCTTCCTGCAAAACGCGACATTGAACCTCATCTACGGTTACCAGTTCCTGCGCGGCTCCGACTATCAGTTGGTCGAAGGCGACTACACGGGGGTGGATTTCGCGCCCGACATCGCGCCTTCCGACCTCTATGCATTCCGCAGCGGCGCGGACCTCCTCTTCGGTGTGATCGCCGACTCGGCCCTCGGTCGGATAGCGGACTGGTACGCGAGCCCGTCCACTATTCCCGACTGGGAGTTCCGGTTCGACGACGGCACCGTGCTCGATGCGGACGCGGTGACGCGCCTTGGGCTGACGCAGAACGGTGATTCGTCCAGCAATTTCCTTTTCGCGGACCCGGATTTCTCGAGCGCCCTCATCGGTCACGGTGGCAGTGACTACCTCGTTGGCGGTAGTGGCAACGATCTGCTGGATGGCGGGTCGGAGAATGACACCCTCTCCGGCGAGGGCGGAAACGACATCTATGTGTTCGGCGCAGGGTACGGGGTCGACTTCGTGAACGAAAACGTCGAAGGTGCCGTGGGCGGATCTGACACCCTGCGTTTCGACGATAGCGTCACTGTGGGGGATGTGTCCGTCGCGCAGGACTTCGACATGCTCATTGTCTCTCTGGGCGGAGACGGTGATGCGGTCCAGCTGTCGGGATGGTTCAACGAACCGGGTGGCTCGGTCGAGACGCTGCAGTTCAGCGACGGAACCACCTGGGATGCGGCGGCGGTGGAAGCGCTACTGCCCGTCGCCGCTGCGACGGCGGGGGACGACCAGGTGTTGGGAAGGACCGGTGCGGACGCCTTGAACGGCCTGGAAGGCAATGACGAAATCCACGGCTTCGCCGGGAATGACACCTTGGCAGGTGGCCCGGGAGACGACTTCCTCGTCGGCGGCAATGGTGATGACACCTACGAGTTTCGGCCTGGCGACGGAGCCGATATCGTGGTGGACCGGAGCGGCGAGAATGTCCTGCGGTTCGGTGTCGGAATCGATGCGCCATCGGTGCGCGTGACGCGGGACGAGAGCACCTTGTACGTGCTCCCCGGCGGCGCGGACGATCGCGTCGGGCTGTTGGATTGGTTCTCCGACGAGCCGCCGCCGATCTCGCAGGTGCAGTTCAACGATGGAACCAGCTGGAGCACGGCGGAACTGGCA
>JBGPPD010000304.1:0-2773 GCA_041488375.1 Gammaproteobacteria bacterium
ATATGGGAAAGCCTCGTCGGAGAATAGCGCCAGAAATTCGATTCTGGAGGATGGTGTGCAAAGGGTGCGACAAATCCGCGCATGACCACAGTCGTGGTTGTTGGCTATGGACTGGGCACCGCGATAAGAATGGTTACGGAAGGACTGCTAGTGGTAGTGCGGGTAGCGGCCCAAGCTGAACACGCGGATCGGTCGAACGTGAACACCCGCATCGGCGCAACGTGAACACCCGGATCGCTCATGGTGAACGCCAAGATCGGGATGGTGAACACGTAGATCGCTGATCGTGAACAGGCGACCCTGCCCCCCGAACGGGGCGGGCGCCTCAGCGGGCGATGCTGGATGGCCCAGCGCGCCGTCCGCCCCCTAGACGAAAGGGGCGCGATGGCAGCCGAGCGACTGTCCATGCGGCAGACCCGGGAAATCCTTCGCCAGAAGTGGGCCCTGGGGCTCAGCCACCGGGCCGTGGCCCGCAGCCTCGGGCTGGGGCTGGGCACCATCTCCAGCGTGCTCGCGCGCGCCCGGGCCACCGGCCTGGACTGGGCGCAGGTCCAGACGCTGCCCGACGATGGGCTCGAGAGGCAGCTCTACGGCCGGCCGGAGGTGGCCGGCCAGCGACAGCGTCCCACGCCCGACTGCGCCTGGATCCACGCCGAACGCCGCAAGCCCGGCGTCACCCTGGAGCTGCTCCACCTCGAATACCTGGAGCGGCAGCCCGACGGCTACCGCTACACGCGCTTCTGCGACCTCTATCGCCGCTGGCTGAAGCGCCGCGGCCTGTCGATGCGGCAGGTCCACCGCGCCGGCGACAAGTGCTTCGTCGACTATGCCGGCCAGAAGCCGCACCTCATCGATCCCGCCACGGGCGAGGTCGTCGAGGTCGAGCTGTTCGTCGCCGCCCTCGGCGCCTCCAACTACACCTACGCCGAGGCCACGCGGACCCAGCAGGTCCCGGACTGGATCGCCAGCCACGCCCGGGCCTTCGCCTTCTTCGGCGGCGTCACGCGTGCCGTCGTGTGTGATCAGCTCAAGAGCGGCGTCGTCCTTGCCTGCCGCTACGAACCCGGCCTGCAACGCACGTACGAGGAATTCGCCGCCCACTACGGCACGGCTATCCTGCCGGCGCGGCCGGCTCGCCCGCGGGACAAGGCGAAGATCGAGGTGGCCGTGCAGATCGCCGAGCGGTGGATCCTGGCGCGGCTCCGCCATGAGACCTTCTTTTCTCTCGGGGCGCTCAACGCCCGCATCGCCGAGCTGCTCACGGAGCTCAATGCCCGGCGCATGCGCCGCTACGGGGCCAGCCGCCAGGAGCTGTTCGAGCGCCTGGACCAGCCCGCCCTCCGGCCGCTGCCCGCCGAGCCTTTCGTCTACGGCGAGTGGAGCCGGGCCCGCGTGAACATCGACTACCACGTCGAGGTGCACCACCACTACTACTCGGTCCCCTACGACCTGGTCCACGAGGTCGTCGAGGTCCGCGTCAGCGCCACGACGGTCGAAGCCCTGCATCGCGGCCAGCGCGTCGCCGCCCACCCGCGTGATGACACACGAGGCCGCCACACCACCAACCCCGCCCACATGCCCAAGGCGCATCAGCACCATCTCGAATGGACGCCGTCGCGCCTCATCCAGTGGGCGGCGACCATCGGCCCGCAGACGGCAGCGCTCGTGGCCGCGATCCTCGCCGATCGTCCGCATCCCGAACAGGGCTACCGCTCCTGCCTGGGCCTGCTGCGTCTCAGCCGCCGCGACGGCGCCGCTCGCCTCGAGGCCGCCTGTGCGCGCGCCGTGGCCGTCGGCGCCCGCTCGTATCGCCACGTGGACTCGATCCTCAAGCACGGGCTGGACCGCCTGCCACCGCTCGAGCCCGCCGCGCCGCTCACCCTCACCCCGGTCCACGAGCATCTGCGGGGCCGGGAGTACTACCAATAAGGAGGGCCCATGCTGCCGACCCCGACCGTCGACAAGCTCCATGGCCTTAAGCTGCCCACCATGGCGCAGGCCTGGACCGAGCAACAACGCACGGCTGAGCTGCACGCCCTGAGTTTCGACGAGCGCTTCGGCCTGCTCGTCGATGCCGAGTGGCTCGCGCGGGAGAACAAGCGCCTGGCCCGCGCCCTCCAGGAGGCCAAGCTCAAGCTGCCACAGGCCTGTCTCGAGGCCATCGACTACCCGGCCCGCCGCGAGCTCGACAAGGCCGTCATCCGCCAGCTCGCCACGTGCCGCTGGATCGAGGAGCACCAGCAAGTCCTCATCACCGGCGCCACCGGCACCGGGAAGAGCTTCGTCGCCTGTGCGCTGGCCCACCACGCCTGCCGTCGTGGGTACCGCGCGTACTACCGTCGGGCCTCCCGGCTCTTCGACGACCTCACGCTCGCCCGCGCCGACGGCAGCTACGGTCGCCTGCTCGGCAAGCTCGCGCGCATGGATGTCCTTATCCTCGACGACTGGGGCCTCGCGCCCGTGCAGGATCAGGAGCGGCGCGATCTCCTGGAGATCCTCGAGGACCGCTACGGCAGCCGCTCGACGATCGTCACGAGCCAGCTCCCACCGGGGCAGTGGCATGACCACCTCGGGGAGCCGACCCTGGCCGACGCCATCTGCGATCGGCTGCTCCACAATGCCCATCGTCTCGTGCTAAAAGGGCCGTCACGGAGAAAGGAGGGCAAGCTCGACAGCTGATCAGCCGGCCAGCGTCGCTTCGCTCCGATCACGATCGCCGATCGGCGCGTTCACGATGAGCCGATCTCGGTGTTCAGCTTCGCCGGAATACGCA
>JBGPPD010000305.1:0-2726 GCA_041488375.1 Gammaproteobacteria bacterium
CCGGTGCCGGCGAGCAGCGCCACCAGGGCCATCGGCCGCGGCGTGCCGTCGAACAGGGCGCCGAGCGCGCTGCTGACCAGCGCGCCGACCGCGAACTGGATGGCGCCCATCAGCGAGGCGGCGGTGCCGGCGGTGCGAGCGAAAGGCTGCAGCGCGAGCGCCGTGGCATTGGGGATGATCAGGGCGGAGCCGAAGAGGAACAGCATGAAGGGCAGCACCACGGCCGCGGCGTGCGCGGCACCCGCCCAGGCGGACACCGCCGCGGCGAGGCCGGCGGCGAAGACCAGCTGCACGCCCGCGCGCATCAGCGCCGCCATGCCCACGCGCATGACCAGCCGGCTGGAGAGCCAGGCGCCGGCGATCTGGCCGACCATCACCAGGGCGAACAGCAGCGCGAAGGCGCCCGGCGCCACGCCCAGGCCGTCGACCAGGGCAAAGGAGGAGTTGGAAACGAAAGCGAAGATGCCGGTTTGGGCGCAGAGCATGACCCCGAAGCTGGCGCGGAACCGCCGTTCGGCCGCGATGGCGAGGAAGCCGCGCGCGATCTGCACGGGATGCGCCGAGGGGCGCTCGGCCGGCGCCGTTTCGGCGAGGCGGAGCGATACCGCCGCGAGCAGCAGGGCGGCGATGCCGGCGAACAGCCAGAACACCGCGCGCCAGCCGCCCAGCGCGAGCACCAGGCCGCCGGTGAGCGGCGCGGCGATCGGGATCACGCTGAACACGATGGTCATGTGCGCGAGCAGGCGCGCCGCCTGCTCCTGCCCGTGCAGGTCGCGCACGATGGTGCGCGCCATCACCGGGCCGGCCGACATGCCGAAGCCCTGCGCCAGGCGCGCCAGCACCAGCGCCGTGGCCGAGCCCGCGGCGGCGCACGCCGCCGAGGCGAACAGCGCCAGCGCGAGGCCGGCGAGCAGCACCGGCTTCCTGCCGTAGCGGTCCGACAGCGGCCCCCAGACGAGCTGGCCGGCGGCGAGGCCGAGGAAGTAGGTGGTCACGGTCAGCTGCATCTGCGCCACCGGCGCGCCGAGCTCGCGCGCGGCCACCGGCAGCGCGGGCAGCCAGGCGTCGGTGCCGAGCGCGGTGAGCGCGAACAGCACGCCCAGCAGCAGCGTGAAGGCGAGCGAAGCGGGTCGGGATTCCAAGATAGGATGCGATTGTAATGGCACGCCACGACATCGTTGTCCTCGGCGCGGGCATCGTCGGCATCTGCGTCGCGCTGCACCTGCAGAAGCGCGGCCGCTCGGTGGCGCTGCTGGACCGCCGCGGCGCGGCCGAGGAGACTTCCTTCGGCAACGCCGGCCTGATCCAGCGCGAAGGCGTCTACCCCTACGGTTTCCCGCACGATTTCGGCGCGCTGCTGCGCTACGGCCTGAACCGCACCATCGACGCGCACTACCACCCGTCGGCGCTGCCGGCGCTGGCGCCGTTCCTGTGGCAGTACTGGCACCATTCGCGCCCCGCGCGCCACGCCGAAGTGGCGCGGCGCTATTCCAAGCTGATCGAGCATTGCGTGACCGAGCACGAGGCGCTGATTGCAGAGTCGGGCGCGCAGGACCTGGTGGCGCGCGGCGGCTGGATGAAAATTTTCCGCACCGGGCGCGAGCGCGACCTGCGCTTCGCGGAAGCCGAGCGCTGGCGGCGCGACTTCGGCGTCGAGCACCGCCAGCTCGATGCGCGCATGCTGCAGGAGGCGGAGCCGTTCCTCGCGCCGGTGCTGGCCGGGGCGCTGCACTGGACCCAGCCGATCCGGGCGCTGGATCCGCAGGGGCTGGGCCTCGCCTACCTGAAGCGTTTCGAGCAGCTGGGCGGGAAATTCGTGCAGGGCAATGCCGGCACCCTCGAGCCCGACGGCGCCGGATGGAAGCTGCGCAGCGCGCGGGGCCCGCTCGAGGCCGGCGCCGCCGTGATTGCGCTCGGCCCCTGGGCGGACGTGCTGACGCGCTCCCTCGGCTACCGCCTGCCGCTGGCGGTGAAGCGCGGCTACCACATGCACTATCGCGCCGCGGGCGAGGCAAAGCTCAACCACCCCGTCCTGGACGTGGAGCGCGGCTACTTCATGGGACCTACGCGCCGCGGCATCCGCCTCACCACGGGCGCGGAGTTCGCGCTGCGCGATGCGATCCGCACGCCGGTGCAGCTCGGGCGGGCGGAGCCGATCGCGCGGGACCTGTTTCCGCTCGCCGAAAGGCTGGACAACGAACCCTGGATGGGCGCGCGGCCCTGCACGCCGGACATGCTGCCGATCATCGGCGCGGCGCCTTCGCACAAGAACCTCTGGTTCGCGTTCGGCCATGCGCACCACGGCTTGACGCTGGGGGCGGTGACGGGGCGGTTGATCGCTGAAATGATCGTCGGTGAGAAACCATTCGTGGACCCGGCGCCGTATAGCGCTACGCGGTTTGGGAAATGAGCGGCCGCTGGCAGTTCTGGATCGATCGGGGCGGGACGTTTACGGACGTCGTTGCGCGCAAACCAGACGGTTCCCTCACCACTCACAAACTCCTTTCGGAGAATCCGGAGAGATACCAAGACGCCGCGCTGGCGGGCATCCGGGAACTCCTTGCCGTAGCCCCCGGCAAACCCATCCCGGTGGAACAGATCGAGGCAGTGAAGATGGGGACGACGGTGGCGACCAATGCGCTGCTGGAACGGAAAGGAGAACGAACAGTCCTGTTTATCACCAAGGGCTTTCGCGATGCTCTGAGGATTGCGTACCAGAATCGTCC
>JBGPPD010000306.1:0-2717 GCA_041488375.1 Gammaproteobacteria bacterium
AGGGAGGGTCGGCCCATGCGAGTCTCCGGTCGTACGTGGCTCATCCTCGCCATCGCCACGCTCGCCCTTCTGAGCACGATTGGGCAGATCGTCGGCTTCTACACCGACTGGCTCTGGTTCGGCGAGGTGCAATTCACGTCGGTCTTCGTCACCGTCCTGCGTACGGAGATCCTCCTCGGGTTGGTCACCGGCGTCGTCTTCTTCGCGATCCTGTACGGCAATGTGGCCCTGGCCTGGCGGCTCGCCCCGCGGGGAACCCTCGTGGTGGTGGACGACGCCCTCGGGCTGCCCAGTCCAGAGGTCCTGGAGCCGTACCTCCGCCGGCTGACGCTGCCGGTGAGCTTGACGCTGGCGCTGCTGGCGGGCTGGCTGGGGACGGATCGATGGGAGCTGGTCCTGAAGGCGCTGAATCCCACCCCGTTCGGCATTCGCGACCCGCTCTTCGACCACGAGGTGGCCTTCTACGTGTTCGAGCTTCCGCTGTGGAGCTCCCTCTATGGCTGGCTGATGCGGGTCCTCATTCTCTCTGGGCTGGCCACCGTCGCCGTGTCCTTCTGCACCCGGGGCATCCAGGTCTCGCCCAGTGGTGTCTCGATCGCCCGCCGGACCCGGGGCCACCTCCTGTCCCTGGCGGCCCTCCTGCTTTTCCTGAAAGCCGCCGGATATCGTCTGGCCATGTTCGGCCTCCTCTTCTCCGAGCGGGGCGTGGCCTTTGGCGCCGGCTATTCGGACGTCAACGCCCAGCTCCCCATCCTGAAAGCCCTCGTGGTCCTGGCGGGCCTGGTCGCTGTCCTGTGCCTGGTCACGATCCGCCTGCGGAGCTGGCGCCCGCTCCTGGGGGGCATCGCCGCGCTCGTGGGGGTGGCGATCCTGGGTGGGGTCGCGTACCCGGGGGTGATCCAGCGGTACCAGGTGTCGCCGAACGAGATCGTCAAGGAGAAGCCGTACATCGACTTCAACATCCGCTACACCCGCCTGGCCTACGGCCTGGACAATATCGAAGAGCGGGAGTTCCCGGCCGAGGAGACGCTGACGCTTCAGGACCTGCGCAAGAACGACGCGACCATCAAGAATATCCGCTTGTGGGATACCCGGCCCCTGCTCGCCACCTACAGCCAGCTCCAGGAGATCCGGACCTACTACAAGTTCACCGATATCGATATCGATCGCTACTCGATCAACGGGGAGTACCGGCAGGTGACCCTGTCCCCGCGGGAACTCTCCTCGAAGGATCTACCGAGCCGGATCTGGATCAACGAGCGATTGACCTATACGCACGGTTACGGCGCCGTGGTCAGTCCGGTGAACCGGGTGACGCGCGAGGGGCTCCCCGAATTCTGGATCAAGGACATCCCCCCCGTGGCCTCGAGCGATCTCCGGATCTCCCGCCCGGAGCTCTACTTCAGCGAACTGGCCACGGACTATGTCTTCGCGAAGACCCGGGCCAAGGAATTCGACTACCCGGCGGGGAATCAGAACGTCTACAGCGCCTACGGGGGACAGGGCGGGATCCCGTTGGGGTCCTTCTGGCGCAAGGTGCTGTTCGCGGCGCACCTGGGCGACATCAAGCTCCTGCTCTCTGACGACCTCACGGCCGAGAGCCGGGTGCTGATCTACCGGAACATCCGGGCGCGGGTCGAGCGGATCGCCCCGTTCTTCCGGTATGACGACGATCCCTACATGGTGATCTCGGCGGCGGGGCGCCTCGTCTGGTTCCTGGATGGCTATACGGTCTCCGACGCGTTCCCGTACTCGACGCCGACGCGCGGGCTGGGCAACTACGTGCGCAACGCCGTCAAGGTGACCGTGGACGCCTACGACGGGACGGTGCACTTCTATGCCGCGGATCCGGCGGACCCCCTGATCCGTACGACCGCGCGGATCTTCCCCGGACTGCTGCAGCCGCTGGACACCATGCCGGCCGACCTCCGCGCGCACATTCGATACCCCGAGGGGTTTTTCAGGATTCAGGCGGCGATGTACGCCATCTACCATATGCGCGACACCCAGGTCTTCTACAACAAGGAGGACCTCTGGAGCATTCCGGTCCGTACCGTGGATGGGCAGGAGCGGGCCATGGAGCCCTACTACCTCATCCTGCGTCTCCCGAGTGAGCAGAATGAGGAGTTCGTCCTGCTCATCCCCTTCACGCCCAGCAAGAAGGACAACTTGTCCGCGTGGCTGGCGGCCCGGAGCGATCCGCCCAACTATGGCAAGCTCGTCGTCTACAACTTCCCCAAGCAAAAGCTGATCTACGGCCCCCGGCAGATCGAGGCCCGGATCGACCAGGATCCGTTCATCTCCCAGCAGCTCTCGCTCTGGAACCAGCGGGGCTCACAGGTGATCCGGGGGAATCTCCTCGTCGTCCCCATCGAGCGTTCCCTTGTGTATGTGGAGCCGCTCTACATCGCCGCCGAGAAAGGGCAGCTCCCGGAGCTGAAGCGCGTGATCGTCGGCTTCGGAGACCGGATCGCCATGGAGGAAACGCTGGACGGCGCGATGGCTCGGGTGTTCGGGGCCCCGTTGCCGCGGGCGGGGGCCGAGGCGGCGCCGAGTCCATCGGGGGGCGGCGCGGGTTCGGTGAAGGCGCTGCTGGATGACGCGGCCTCCGTCCTCACGCGCGCCGGCGAAGAGCTTCGTCGCTTGCAGGAGCTGTTGCGGCAACTGCGCGAGGCCGAGGAGAAGCTCGGATCACGGGGAAGTCCGCGCAGTCCCTC
>JBGPPD010000307.1:0-2710 GCA_041488375.1 Gammaproteobacteria bacterium
CTGCAGCTCACCGTGACCAATTAACCGGGTGGAAATCGGACAATCGGGAACAGTGTATTCTTGCAGAAATTGCATTGACAACAAGCTTTTATTGGGCTATTTTCAAGTTAAATCAGCAAGTTGTGGAGAGGGGCGAAAATGAAATGGCCGTTTGCGCGCGGGGCGCGCGAGCCGGGCTGGCTCGTGGTCAGCTTGCGGCCGGGGGAGATGAGTTTCGTCCATGGTCAATTCGTGCCAGGCGGACCATCGCTCGTCAGCCGGTGCGGCACGCGGCAGCTCGAGGGGGAATTCCAGGGCGCGGACCGCGTGGCCAAAGAGCTCGACGCCGACCGCTACCAGTGCTCGACGCTGCTCGCCGCAGGGGAATACCAGATGCTGCTGGTGGAGGCGCCCAACGTCCCGCAGGCAGAACTGAAAACGGCTATCCGTTGGCGCATCAAGGACCTGCTCGACTATCACGTCGATGACGCAACCGTCGACGTGCTCGATGTGCCCGCCAATCCTGCCGGCGGCGAGCGCGGGCATTCGATGTACGCCGTGACGGCGCGCAACGAGGTGGTGCAGTCGTGCATCGGCCGCTTCGAGGCGGCGCACATCCCTCTGTCGGTGATCGATATCCCTGAAACGTCGCAACGCAACGTGGCCGCTCTGTTCGAGCGCGACGAACGCGGCCTTGCCATGCTCTACCTGGGGCCCGAGCAGGGCCTGCTGACGATCAACTTCCGCAGCGAGCTCGTCCTTGCGCGCCGCATCGAGGTTGGCATGCGTGATCTCACCGCGGTGAGCGGCGTGGCGCGCGAGGAGCAGTTCCAGCGCGTGCTGCTCGAATTGCAGCGCACCCTGGATCACTTCGACCGGCAATTCGCCTACGTGCCCGTGGCCAAGCTGATGCTGGCCCCCGACCCCGAGGACACCGGTCTGCTCGAATACCTTGCCGCCAATCTCGACTTGCCGCTGGAGCGCGTGCGGCTGTCCTCGGCGATTGACTTCGGCTCGCGCGCCGAGCCGCACCCCGAGGAAGAGTGGCGCCTGTTCCATCTGATCGGCGCCGCACTGCGTCACGAGTCGAAGGCGATCTGAGGCGCAGCGATGAGCCAGCAGATCAACCTCTACAACCCGCTGTTCCTGCGCAAGGAGAAGTACTTCTCGGTGCGCACCATGCTGCAGAGCCTGGGGCTGATCTCCCTCGGCCTGGCGGCGCTGTATGCCTATGCGATGGTGCAGACGCGCGATCTCGAGAAGGTCGCCGCCGGCTATGCGCAGCAGCTGGCGGCACAGCGCGAGCAGCTGGTGAAGCTGAGCGCGCAGGGCCGCAGCAAGCTGCTGGAGTCCGAGGTCACGCGCCTGCAATCCGAGCTCGCGGCGCGCCGCGCTGTGCTGGACGTGCTGCAGGGCGGAGAACTGGGCAACACCGAGGGCTTTTCACGCTTTTTCGCCGCCTTCGGGCGCCACGCCATGCGTGGAGTCTGGCTGACCGGATTCAGTCTGGGCGAGAGCGGCAACGACCTCCGGATCCGCGGCCGGGCGCTGCACGCCGACCTGTTCCCCACATACTTGAAATCGCTCAACCGCGAAGACGTGATGCGGGGTCGCCAGGTTACCGAGCTTCGGCTGGTTGCCAGGGATGAATCGGCCTCCAGGCGGGCCGCGCCCGGCAGTACCGAGCCGGAGCGCTTCGTGGAATTCGACCTTGCCGCGCCGCTGCGGGTCGGCGAGGGCGCCAAGTCCGCGGCAAAGGGGGGCAAGCCGTGAAGGCCGCGATTAAGCGCTTTGCCGAACGCATCGACAACGCGACGCTGCGCGAGCGTGCGCTGCTGTTTGGGGCGGCGGCATTGGCGCTGGTCTTCCTCGTCAATGCCGTCCTGATCGATCCGCTGCGCGCCAGGCAACGCGTCCTTGGCGGCGAGATCAACCGGCAAGAGGGCGAACTGCGTATCGTGCAGTCCGAACTGCAGCGCCTGGTGCGCGCGCAGGAAGCCGATCCGGATGCGCTGAACCGCAAGCGCGCGACCGAATTGCGCGCCGAGCTCGCAGCGCTGGAGTCGAGCCTGGTGCAGGAACAGCGCCGGTTCACTTCGCCGCAACGCATGCGCGAGGTGCTCGAGGAGATGCTCGAGCGAAACAAAGGTCTGCGCCTGGTGGACCTCAGGACACTGCCGATCTCGGATCTGTCCGCATTGCAGGGTCCGGCGGCGCGGCGCATTTACCGCCACGGCGTGGAGTTGACCTTGTCCGGAAGCTACCTGGAGCTGTACGCGTATCTCTCCGCCCTCGAGCGCTCGCCGACGCAGCTCTATTGGGGGAAGGTCGACATGCAGGTCGCCGGTTACCCGGTTGCGACGCTCAAGCTGACGGTGTACACGCTCAGCCTCGAGCAGGCATGGTTGGTGGTATGACCCGGTACCTCGCCTGTCTGGTGGGTGTGCTGCTTGCGGGCGCGGCGGCGGCGCAAAGCGCTTCCCTTGCCGACCCGACGCGGCCACCCAGCGCTATGGACCCCGCCAGCAGTGAAGTTGCGGCGCCTGCGGGCCCGAGGCTGCAGTCCGTGCTGATTTCGCCCGCTCGCCGGGTGGCGGTGATCGACGGCAAGACCGTGGGCCTGGGCGACAAGTTCGGCACAGGCACGCTGGAGGCGGTGACCGAAACCGCGGTGGTGCTGAAATACGCGGATCGCAGGGAAACGCTGCGCCTGAACCCCGGCGTGGAAAAA
>JBGPPD010000308.1:0-2705 GCA_041488375.1 Gammaproteobacteria bacterium
ACCACGCTGCAGGAGTTGAAGGGCTGCGAGGAGCGGGCAGGGCACATGCGCGAACGCGGCGTGGAGCAGGGCGTGCATCCCGAGCGCCTGTCCTGGGGCGAGCGGCGGCGGCAGGAGGAGTCCCAGCTCGGCATCGAGCGCCAGCCCTACGTGCTCATCGTAGGCGGCGGGCAGGGCGGACTCGCGCTCGCGGCGCGCTTGAAGCGCCTGGAGGTGCCCGCGCTGGTGATCGAGAAGAACGAGCGCGCGGGGGATTCGTGGAGGAAGCGCTACCGGTCCCTGGTCCTGCACGACCCGGTCTGGTACGACCACATGCCCTACCTGCCGTATCCGGACCACTGGCCGGTGTTCACGCCCAAGGACAAGATGGGCGACTGGCTGGAGATGTACGCGCGGGTGATGGAACTGGACCTGTGGACCTCCGCCAAGTGCCTCAAGGCCGCCTACGACGAGAAGGCGGGCGAGTGGACGGTGCAGGTGAATCGCGGCGGCGAGCTCCTGGAGCTGCGGCCCAGGCACCTGGTGCTCGCCACCGGCATGTCCGGCTTCCCGCATGTGCCCGAGATTCCCGGGGCGCAGGGGTTCGGCGGGCGCATCGTGCATTCCAGCCAGTTCGGCGGCGGCGACGAATGGCGCGGCAAGAACTGCGTGGTGCTCGGGGCCAACAACTCCGCGCACGACATCGCCGCCGACCTGTGGGAGCACGGGGCCTCCGAAGTGACCATGGTGCAGCGCTCCTCCACCGTGGTGGTGACCTCGGACGCGCTGATGGAGCACGCCTGGGGGCGGCTGTATTCGGAAGGCGCGGTGGAGTCCGGCATCACCACCGAGATCGCCGACCTGACGGTGGCCTCCGTGCCGTTCAAGCTCCTGCCCGCGTTCCAGAAGCCGATCTACGACGCCATCCGCCAGCGCGACGCCGCCTTGTACGAGGGCCTGGACAAGGCGGGCTTCCACTACGACTTCGGCGAGGACGGCTCGGGGATCCACTCCACCTACCTGCGCCGCGGCGCGGGCTACTACATCGACGTGGGCGCCTCGCAGCTCGTCGTCGACGGCAGCATCAAGCTCAGGAGCCCGGCGCACATCGACCGCATCGCCGAGCATTCGGTGCTGCTCTCGGACGGCACGGTGCTCCCCGCGGACTTGATCGTCTACGCCACCGGCTACGGCTCGATGAACCAGTGGGCGGCCGAGCTCATCTCGCCGGAGGTCGCGGCGCGGGTGGGCAAGTGCTGGGGGCTGGGTTCGAACACGCGCCACGACCCGGGGCCGTGGGTGGGGGAGCTGAGGAACATGTGGAAGCCCACCCAGCAGCCGGGCTTGTGGTTCCAGGGCGGGAACCTGATGCAGGCGCGGCACTATTCGCTGTACCTCGCGCTGCAGTTGAAGGCGCGCCTGGAAGGCTTGCCGACGCCGGTGTACTACATCGACCCGGTGCACCACGCGAACTGAAAATCGGGGTCAGAGCCCGATTTCGGGTCTGCCCGGACGTGTCGCAAGAATGGCGTTTCGGCGACATGTTTTCTTGACGTGTCGCCGGCTGCGACATAAGCTGGCGAGGTGTCGCAAAAAGCCACTTCTTTGGACACGCGCGTCGGGACCCGCTGGCGCGCGGAGCGGCCCTGGAACTCCCTGCCCAAGCTCCCGCCCGCGGTCGAGCTGGAGACGAAACCCGTCCTGAAGCAATGTGTTGCGGCACGCGCGGCGCTCGCCGGATTGCAGCAAGCGGCGGCGTTGATTCCCAATCCCGCAATCCTCATCAACACGCTGCCGCTGCTGGAAGCGCGGGCCAGTTCCGAGATCGAGAACATTGTCACCACGGCCGACAAGCTGTTTCGGCACCTGCAGGCGGAGGCCGGCGCCGACCCCGCGACCCGGGAGGCGCTGCGCTACCGGGCCGCGCTGCTGGAAGGCTACAAGTCTCTGAAAACGCGTCCGCTCGCCACGCGCACCGCGGAGGCCGTCTGTACGCTGATAAAGGGCGTGGAAATGACGGTGCGCAGGGTGCCGGGGACCACGCTTACGCAAGGCGCGAGCGGAACAGTGATCTACACGCCGCCCGAGGGCGAGGACCTGCTGCGCGGTCTGCTCGCCAATTGGGAGCGCTTCCTGCACGAGGAGGAGTCGCTCGACCCCCTGGTGCGCATGGCAGTGGCGCACTACCAGTTCGAGGCGATCCACCCGTTCCTCGACGGCAATGGACGTACGGGGCGCGTGCTGAACAGCCTGTTCCTGGTCGGGGAGGGCCTGCTCGACCTGCCGATACTCTATCTGAGCCGCTACATCATCGGCCGCAAGGCGGACTACTACCGGCTGCTGCTGGCGGTGACCCGCGAAGGGGCCTGGGAGCCGTGGATCCTCTACATGCTGCGCGGTGTCGAGGAGACTGCGGCATGGACCACGGCGAAGATCGGCGCCGTGCGCAAACTCTCTGCCGACACGGCGGCGATCGCACGGCGGCGCCTGCCGAAGATCTACAGCCGGGAACTGGTGGATGCGATCTTCGAGCAGCCCTATTGCCGCATCGCCAACCTGGTGGACGCCGGCATCGCCGGTCGCCAGGCGGCTTCGCGCTACCTCAAGGCGCTGGCGGGGATTGGCGTGCTGCGCGAGAAGGCGGTCGGCAGGGAGAAGCTGTTCGTGAACCCGAGGTTGATGACCCTGCTCACGCGGGAAGGCGGCTGAGGCGCTGCATGGCAGGG
>JBGPPD010000309.1:0-2695 GCA_041488375.1 Gammaproteobacteria bacterium
CAAGGCCCGGTCGCGGCCGCGGTCGTGCAGGTGAACAGCGCGGTCGACCAGATCAACGATCGCAAGCCGCTCTTCGCGGTGGAGGACCCGACCGGCGCGGACCCGAGGATCCCGGCGCCCGGAAAGGACGGCGTGCGCCCCACCACCCCGGCGTACGACTCGGCCACCGGCCTGCTCAGGACGCTGCCGAATTACCTGATGTGGATGGTGTTCCTGTTCGGTTTCAGTTACATGGGGGCGAACCTGCCGATCTGGCGCTTCGCGCAGCCCGTGAACTACATCGGCTTCTGGATCACTTCGATCACGATCCTGCTCTCCGCGCTCGGCATGGTCGTCGCGCCGCTGCTCGGCACAAAGGACGTGTCGGGGGCTCTGATCGGCGCGTTCGCGCTGCCGGCCTTCAAGGACCTCGGCTTCGCGATCGAGGCCGGCAAGGCTTGGCAGCCGCTGTGGCCGATGCTCTTCGTGACCATCGCCTGCGGCGCCATCTCGGGCTGGCACGCGCTCGTCGGCTCGATCGGCACCGCGCGGCAGCTCGAGTACGACACCGACGCATTGCCGGTCGGCGCAGGGGCGATGTTGTTCGGCGAGTTTCCCCTGGCGCTGCTGTCTCTGACTGCCGTCTCCATCGCCGGAGCCGGCGGCGGCGGCGGCCGCTTCGCGGTCGGCGTCGGCAAGCTGGTCTACGCCGGCACCTTCGGCCTCGTCCCCGAGACCTTCGGCACCGCGCTCGGCTTCGCCACTTTCGTGATCATCGTGTTGACGGTCACGCAGCTGGTGTTCCGCGTGATGCGCGTGACGCTCGCCGAGTGGGTGGGCGACGCCATCCCGCCAATGCGCAACATGCACGTCGCGAGCTTCATCTCCATGGGCTTCACGGCCGCGCTGGTGCTCACCGGGACCTGGGTGTACCTGTGGCAGATGTTCGGCGCATCCAACCAGCTCATGGCGGCCCTGAGCCTGCTCGTGGTGTCGGTGTGGCTCAAGTCGGAGAAGCGCAACCCGAGCTACGCCGTCATCCCGATGGTTTTCATGTACTTCACCACGCTGGCGGCCACCGCGGTCACCGCGCGCAATCTCTACGTGACGATCGCGGCGAATCCGAAGATGAGCGCGCTGCCGGTGGCGGGCGCGTGGGCCATGATCGCCGTCTCTGCGCTGCTGTTCGTGGCGGCGCTTGTGATCGGCTGGGACGGGTACAAGGCCTACTTCCGCCACGGCGCGACGCCCGCGGCGCCGGTCGCGCAGCCCGGGCCTGTGCCGCCCGCAGCCCATGCCTAGGCGTTACTTGAGCGCGAGTTCGGCGAGAACATGAACCGCTTCGAAAAACTCGCGTGCGCTCCTCTGCCGGTCGGGCAGCGGCACGTGAAGCTGGAAATGGGGTTCGGCGCGGCGTACGGAAAGCCGCGCCAGCCGCATGTCTGCGCCTTGGGCGCGGGCGAGCAGGGCGTCGGCGCGTTCCAGCGCGGGGGTGCTTTCGCAGTGAACGGCGATGCCACCTTCGCGCGCCAGCCAGCCGCGCGGCACGCGCGGCAGCGCGTCGCGCCCGGACCAGCTCGCAGGGTCGAGCGCCTCGAGTTCGACAGCCGGGGCTCGGCGCAGCGTGCCGCGAATGATGAGCGTGTCGCGGCGGCCGCGGGCTCGCGAAACGGGCCACCAGGGCAGGTCGCGCGGTTCGAGGAAGATGACCAGCGTGACGGCTGCGAAAGGGGGCTTTGCGTCGCTCAGCACCATCTCCACCGCGGTCGAGCCCAGCCAGCGCACCGTGGTGCGGCCGCCGAGCGCACTCAGGCCGCCCTGCATCCAGCGCATGAGCGAGCGTCCGGTGTGGACGTTCCAGATCGTGCCGGCTGCAAACCAGGCGACGACTGCGACCGCAACAATCCCTATGAGCCCGGTCATGACCGCCGACCATAGCATGCGCCATGCCCTGAAAGAGTTCTTCTATGGTCTCGCGGGCTACGAGATCGCGCACCAGGCGCTGGAGCTGCGCGGCTCGATGGAGAGGCTGTTCATGCTGGGCCTGTTCGGCGACATGCTGGGCGTACCGATCCTGCCGCCGTACTACGGGCTGCGCCTGCTGCCCTGGGTGGTGCCGCAGATCGAGACCTGGAAGCGCAGTCTCCTGCGCGAGCGCGAGTTGGGCAGCGACCACGAACATCACCTGCACGGTGTATGAAAGGAAAAGGCCATGACTGAGGAAGAGAAGGAATCCGCGGCGAAGAGGCTGTGGCACAACATCACTGACACGGTCTACGGCATGGCCGCGCACGACATGAGCCGCGCGGCCCTGCGCACGCGCGCATCGATGGAGCACCTCTTCATCCTGATCACGATGGGCGACCTGCTCGGCATCCCGATCCTGCCCCCGTACTACAGCCTGCGGCTCCTGCCCTACGTCGTGCCGCAGATCGCCACGTGGAAGCGGCGCATGTTGCGCGAGAAGGACGTCGCCGATGCGATGTTCTAGGGGACGATGATGGGATTCAAGGACCTGTTCCTGCAGCATCCCGAGCGGCGCTACATCATGTTCGGCGGCGGGGGCGGGGTCGGCAAGACCACCTTCTCCGCGGCCGCGGCGTACTGGCTCGCGAGCCGGGGCAAGAAGGTGCTGGTGTTCTCCGTCGACCCCCAGGCGTCGCTCACCGATATCTTCAAGTGCGACATCTTCGGCAAGGGACCCGTGAAGATCATG
>JBGPPD010000310.1:0-2693 GCA_041488375.1 Gammaproteobacteria bacterium
CGCCGTCGTACTCGGGCACCACCGCCTCGAGCAGGTTGAACACCGACTCGTAGATGGCGACGTCGACCACCTGCCCGGCTGGCGCCTTCGCGCGCAGCCGCGCCGTCAGCGCGAGCAGGATGCCGAGCACGGCGTGCAGCCCGGCGAGCGTGTCGCCCATGGAGATGTTCGGCCGCACCGGCGCGCGGTCGGCGAAGCCGTTCAGGTAGCGAAAGCCGGCGAAGCCCTCGCACACCGACGCATAGCCGGGGCGCGCGGCGTAGGGCCCGGTCTGGCCGTAGCCGGAGACGCGCGCATAGACGAGCTCCGGGTTGCTCGCCTTCAGCTCGGCGGGTCCGAGGCCCCATTTCTCCATCGTGCCCGGGCGGAAGTTCTCGATCAGCACGTCGCACTTCGACGCCAGGGCCTTGGCCAGCTCGCGGCCGCGCGCGTTCTGCAGGTCGAGGGTCACCGATTTCTTGTTGCGCGCCAGGCTCGCCCACCACAGCGAGGTGCCGTCGCGCACCTCGCGCCAGCCGCGGATCGGGTCGCCGCGCAGCGGCTCGATCTTGATCACCTCGGCGCCGAAGTAGCCCAGCACGCAGCCGGCGAAGGGCCCGGCCAGCAGCTGGCCCATTTCCAGCACGCGGATTCCGTCCAGCGGTCGTGATGCGTTCTTCGGGTCCATGCTGCGACTATAAACCGGGATTCGTCGCTAGAATCGCGCCTCGCCCCCCGGATCGATGAAACCCGAGCATCCCCCGGCCGACGCCATCGTCATTCGCGGCGCGCGCCAGAACAACCTCAAGAACCTCAGCCTGTCGCTGCCGGCGAACGAGCTGCTGGTGGTCACCGGGGTGTCCGGCTCGGGCAAGTCCTCGCTGGTTTTCGACACCCTGTACGCCGAGGGGCAGCGGCGCTACGTCGAGACCTTCAGCCCCTATGCGCGCCAGTTCCTCGAGCGCATGGACAAGCCGCAGGTGGACAGCATCGAAGGCATCCCGCCGGCCATCGCCATCGACCAGACCAACCCGGTGCGCACCTCGCGCTCCACGGTCGGCACGATGACCGAGTTGAACGACCATCTGAAGCTGCTGTTCGCCCGCGCCTCGAAGCTGCACTGCCGCGGCTGCGGCAAGCCGGTGCGGCGCGACACGCCGGAGTCGATCTACCAGGCCCTCCCGCAGGCGCGCGCGTCCATCGTGTTCCCGGTGCCGATCCCGAAGAACTTCACCGAGAAGGAGGTCGAGGAGCTGCTCCAGCGCCAGGGCTACCTCAAGCTCCACTCGCGTTCGAAGAGCCGGATTGAAGTGATCCAGGACACCGTGACCCCCGGGTCGACCGAGAAGGCGCGCGTCATGGACGCGATCGACACCGCGCTGCGCTTCGGGCAGGGCCGAGTGGCGGTGTACGCCTCAAATGGGGACAGACCCCATTTGTTTTCCACCGCCCTGCACTGCGCCGACTGCGACATCTCCTATTCGGAGCCCACGCCCGCGGCGTTCTCGTTCAATTCGCCGCTCGGCGCCTGCGACACCTGCCGCGGTTTCGGGCGCGTGATCGGCGTGGACTACGGGCTGGTCATTCCCGACGAGTCCAAGACCCTGCGCGGGGGCGCGATCAAGCCCTGGCAGACCCCGAGCTTCAAGGAGTGCCAGGCCGACCTGGCCAAGTACGTGAAGAAGCACGGCGTGCCGATGGACGTGCCCTGGCGCGAGATGAAGCGCGAGCACCGCGCCTGGGTGCTGGAGGGCGACGCGGACTGGGTGAGTTGGAAGAAGTCCTGGCCGGGCAAGTGGTACGGCGTGGGGCGCTTCTTCAAGTGGCTGGAGAGCAAGGCCTACAAGATGCACATCCGCGTGCTGCTCTCCAAGTACCGCGCCTACACGGAATGCACCGCCTGCGGCGGCGCGCGCCTCAAGCCCGACGCGCTGCTGTGGAAGATCGAAGGCAGGACCATCCGCGAGCTGATGCTGCTGCCGGTGAGCGAAGTGCAGAAGTTCTTCGCGGCGCTGCAGCTGCCCGCGCCGCTGGACGAGGCGAGCGACCTGCTGCTGGGGGAGATCCGAACACGGCTTGCCTACCTCGGCGAGGTGGGCCTGGGGTACCTCACGCTCGACCGCCAGTCGCGCACCCTCTCGGGCGGCGAAGTGCAGCGCATCAACCTCACCACCGCGCTGGGGACCTCGCTGGTCAACACGCTGTTCGTGCTGGACGAGCCCTCGATCGGCCTGCATCCGCGCGACATGGGCCGCGTCATCGAGGTGATGAGGAAGCTGCGCGACGCCGGCAATTCCCTGGTGGTGGTCGAGCACGATCCGCAGATCATGTTCGCCGCCGATCGCATCCTCGACATGGGACCCGGGCCCGGCGAGCGCGGAGGCGAGGTGGTGTTCTTCGGCTCGCCGGCGGAGTTGAAGGGCAGGAGCACGCTCACCGCCGAATACCTGTCGGGCCGCAAGCGCGCCGAGGCGCCGCGCGCGCCGCAGAAGCCGGAGAAGTTCCTGCAGCTCCTGGGCGCGGCCGAGCACAACCTGAAGGACCTGGACGTGTCGATCCCGCTCGAGCGCCTGGTGTGCGTCACCGGCGTGTCCGGCTCGGGCAAGTCCACGCTGGTGCAGGACGTGCTCTACGCCGCCCTGCTCAAGGCCAAGGGCAAGCCGACCGAAGCGCCGGGCAAGCACCGCGCACTGCACGGCGCCGAGCGCATCGGC
>JBGPPD010000311.1:0-2673 GCA_041488375.1 Gammaproteobacteria bacterium
CCCCGGCGATCATCAGGACGGTGCTCTCGGCTTCGCTGATCGGCCGCTCAAGGACCAGCAGAATGAAGCCGATCCCGATGCCTGCCCAGAGCGGGATGGCGAGCGCCAAGCCGTTCGCCACGCCTTGATGCAGCACCCCCGAGTTGCCCAGGCCATCACGCTGCCGACGTTTCAGCGACATGACAGGATACTAGGGAGCAGTG
Source organism: Gammaproteobacteria bacterium (assembly GCA_041488375.1). Classification (GTDB taxonomy): domain Bacteria; phylum Pseudomonadota; class Gammaproteobacteria; order Burkholderiales; family SG8-39; genus JAABQT01. The sequence continues at coordinate 204 of JBGPPD010000311.1, forward strand.
CTGCGTTCCGCGGTTGCAAATATCACAATATTTGAAGGATACGGGAGGGCCGCAGGGTCTCTGCGACGGCCAATGGCGCGACAGGCGGGAAATCCGTGAACTACGTCTCCTGGGCGATGCGCGCACGCGACAGCACTGGCATCGGGCGGGTGGTGCCGGGATAGCCCCGACTGCTACGAAATCGCCCTGCGATCCTTCGCCAGCAACTCCAGCAGCTCCTTCTCCGCCACTGGCGGACTGAACAGGTAACCCTGCATCTCGTCGCAGCGCAGCGACCGCAGGATCCGCGCCTGCTGCTCGGTCTCGACGCCCTCGGCCACCACCTTCAGCTTGAGGGACTGCGCCAGCGACACGATGGCGGTGATGATGCCGGTGTCACCCGGATTCGCCGCCATGCCGTGCACGAAGCTGCGGTCGATCTTCACCGTGTCGATGGGCAGCCGGCCGAGGTAGGCGAGGGACGAGTAGCCGGTGCCGAAATCGTCCAGCGCCAGGTGGATGCCGAGGGCGCGGATCTCGCGCAGCTTGCGCAGGCTGTCCTCGATGTTCTCCATCAGCAGGCTCTCGGTGATCTCCAGGTCCAGGCCGTGCGCCTCGCCGGCCGCCCCGCCGAGCGCCGCGCGCACCTCCTCGACGAACGTGCGGCCGCGCAGCTGGATCGCCGAGACGTTGACCGCGATACGCGGCGCGGCGAGCCCCAGCGCGACCCAGGCGCGGTGCCGTTCCACCGCCTCGCGCATCGCCCACTGGCCCACCTGCTGGATCAGGCCGGTTTCCTCGAGCACCGGCACGTAGGCCGCCGGGGAGCGCATCGGCGCGTCGCCCTCGCGCCAGCGCAGCAGCGCTTCCACCCCCATGATGCGGTTGCCGGCCAGGCTCACGCGTGGCTGGTAGTGCAGCAGGAACTCGCCCCGCTCCACGGCCCGGCGCAGCCTGGCCTCCAGCGACACGCGCTCGGCGACCCGCTCGTTGAGCTGCGGCGAGTAATAGACGTAGCGCTCGCCCGTCTCCTTCGCCTTCTTCAGCGCCGACTCCGCGTTGCGCAACATCGCCACGGCGTCGGCGCCGTCGTCCGGATACAGCGCGATGCCGGCCTTGGCCGCCACGCGCAGTTCGCGTCCCTCCACCTCCAGCATCGTGTCCAGCGCCTGCGTCAGCAAGCGATCCAGCCGCCGGCCGGCGTGGCCGCTGTCGCGCACCGCGGGCACCAGCAGGGCGAACTGGTCGCCGCCCAGGCGCGCGATGCTGGTCAGCTCGCCCGCGGCCTCCTTCGCCAGCTTGGCGATGCGTTTCAGGACGGAGTCGCCCGCCTGCGTGCCCAGGGTGTCGTTGATCGCTTTGAAGCGCTCGATGTCCAGCACCAGCACCACGGCCTTCTGCCCGCCGGCCCGCGCCGCGTCCAGGCCCTGGGACAGCTGGTGATGGAACAGCGCGCGGTTCGGCAGGCCGGTGAGGGGATCGTAGTAGGCGAGGTAATCCACCCGGTCGCGCTTTTCCATCAGCTCCAGGGCGAAGGCGATGTTGGAGATCATGTCCCGCAGCAGGCGCAGCTCCTCCTGGTCGAAGTAGCCCGGCTCCAGCGCCCGCAGCACCACGATCGCGTCGATACGGTTCTCCACCGACAGGGGCAGCAGGGCCAGTGAATAATTCCCGTCGCGCGTCAGGGCGGCGCGGTTGTCGATGCGCTCGTCGCCGGCGACGTCGTTGGAGACGACCGGCCGCTTGCCGCGCAACGCGTCCGCCAGCAGGCTCTGCGCCCCGGCCGGATCGCGGTTGTACTCGTCCACCGTGCCCTGGTACAGCGAAGAGTCGGACTCTGTCGTCGCCACGATGCTCGCCTGGCCGCCGGCATCGACGGTCAGCACGCGCGCCAGCGACAGCCCGCCGCGCGACACGGCGATGCGGCAGAACTCCTCGAACAGCGCCTGCCGGTCGCGCACGCGCACGATCGCCGCGTTGGTGGCGCCGAGCAGTTCGCGGATGCGGCTCAGGCGCGCGATGCGCTGGCGCTGGCGCATCTGCTCGGTGACGTCGCGCGCGATGCCGTCCATGCGCACCGGCGCGCCTGCGGCATCGTGCACCACGCGCGCGCGGTCGTTGATCCAGCGCTGCTCGCCGCCGGGGCGCAGGATGCGGTATTCGATGTCGTAGTCCGCGCCGGCCACGGCGCCGCGCCGGCTGGCGCGCACGCGCTCGACGTCCTCCGGGTGGATGACGCCGTACCACAGGTCGGGCTCGGTGGTGAACGCGGTGGCGTCGCGCCCGTACACCTTGGCCGCGGCGCCGCTCAGGTACAGCAGGCGCTCGGAAGGCACGGCCGCCGACCAGAGCACGTCCTCGAGCGACAGGAAGATGCTGGTCAGCCGCTCGCGCGCGATCTCCAATTCGCGCTCGGCCGCGCGGCGCGCGGCGTTCACGCGCACGTCGGCCAGCGCGCGCTCCACCGCCGCGGGCAGGCGCACCAGGTTGC
>JBGPPD010000312.1:0-2661 GCA_041488375.1 Gammaproteobacteria bacterium
GCCGGCGGGCTATACGTTTACGACGCGGGCGCGCACGTGCTGAGAAAGCGCCTCGACCGCGACATCCGGGCGCGGACCGGGCTGCAGGATTTCGTCGCCGCAGCCCCGGTCAACCTGGTGTACGTGGCGGATCTGTCCCGCATGGTGCAGGCCAGCGCGGAGGAAAAGGCCCAGTACGCCGGCCCGGATGCCGGCTTCATCGCGCAGAACGTGTACCTGTTCTGCGCTTCCGAGGGGCTCGCCACAGTGGTGCGCGGCATGGTGGATCGCCCGGCGCTCGCCAGGCTGATGGGGCTCACGCCGCAGCAGAGCATCATCCTCGCGCAGTCGGTCGGCTATCCCGAAGCGTCCTGACGCCATGGATACCCCGCGCGTGTTCCTCGCCTATTCTCCGCGCGGCGCCGGCTTGCGCGTCGCAGTGGCCTACCTTCCGCGTGGGCGCGACGTCTGCGGCTGGTTCACCGGGCCGCGCGAAGACGGCACCACGGCAAGCGCCTATTTCCTGCTGGAAAGCCTTTACACCAAAGGCGAAGCCGCCTACGCGGCCTCGGACGACCTCTTCGGCGGATGGCTGCGGGATGACGCGCTGTGCCACGAGCTGGCGCGGCTGCAGGAAGCGTTCAGGCGAGAGTGGCTGTTCTACCGGAGCGATCCCGGGGCGAGCGCCGAGCTCGATGCCTACGCGCGGGACGAACTGGCCGCCGGCGAGGTCGACATCCGCCACGAGCGCCTAGGCCGGCTTTCCAAGCTGCAGCCCACCTGGACCTTCTACTCGCCGGGGTTCGAGCGCACGGTGCTCAGGCACCTGGCGAAGCGCTGGCCTCTGGAGTACCGAGTCGAGGAGTAGCGGCGAGCGCCGCCAGCTCGGCCTCCACCAGCGTCTCCTTCTCCAGCAGCAGCTTCGCCCCGCGCTCCAGCAGCGCCTTGTCCCGCTGCAGCACGGCGAGCGCCTTGTCGTGCGCCGCCCTGATGATCTCGCGCACCGCGACGTCGATCTCGCGCGCGGTCTGCTCGCTGTACTCGCGCGGCCCCGGCACCTGCACGCCGCCCAGGAACGGCGAGCGCTCCTCCTCGTAGGCGACGTCGCCGAGCGCCTTCACCATGCCGTAGCGCATCACCATGCTGCGCGCGATGTTGGTCACCTTCACCAGGTCGTCGGCCGCGCCGGTGGACAGGTGGCCGAAGCAGACTTCCTCGGCGACGCGCCCGCCGAGCAGCACCGCCATCTTGTTCTCCAGCTCCTCGCGCGTCATGAGGAAACGGTCTTCGGTCGGGCGCTGGATGGTGTAGCCCAGGGCGCCGACGCCGCGCGGGATGATCGACACCTTGTGCACCGGATCGGTGCCCGGCAGCGCCATCGCCACCAGCGCGTGGCCCATCTCGTGATGGGCGACGGTGCGGCGCTCGGCCTCGTTGAGCACGCGGTTCTTCTTCTCCAGCCCGGCGACGATGCGCTCGACCGCGTGCGTGAAGTCCTCCAGCGTCACGGACTCGCCGCTGCGCCGCGTCGCCAGCAGCGCCGCCTCGTTCACCAGGTTCGCCAGTTCGGCGCCGGAGAAGCCCGGCGTGAGCGCCGCCACCTGCTCGATCTGGACGCCGGGCGCGAGCGTGATCCTGCGCACGTGCACCTGCAGGATCTGGATGCGGCCCTTCTTGTCGGGCCGGTCCACCAGCACCTGCCGGTCGAAGCGCCCGGCGCGCAGCAGCGCCGGATCGAGGATCTCCGGCCGGTTGGTGGCGGCGAGCAGCACCACGCCGGTGGAAGGGTCGAAGCCGTCCAACTCGGCGAGCAGCTGGTTCAGGGTCTGCTCCTTCTCGTCGTGGCCGCCCAGCCCGAAGCTGCCGCGCGCGCGCCCGAGCGCGTCGAGCTCGTCGATGAAGATGATCGCGGGCGCTTTCTGCCGCGCCTGCTCGAAGAGATCCCGCACGCGCGCCGCTCCCACGCCCACGAACATCTCCACGAACTCCGAGCCGGAGATGGAAAAAAACGCCACGCCCGCTTCGCCGGCCACCGCGCGCGCCAGCAGCGTCTTGCCGGTGCCGGGCGGGCCGACCAGCAGGATGCCCTTGGGGATGCGCGCCCCGAGGCGCCCATAGACCTTGGGGTCCTTGAGGAATTCGACCACTTCCTGCAGCTCGGCTTTCGCCTCGTCCACGCCGGCGACGTCGGCGAAGGTGACGCCGGTGCGTTTTTCCACGTACACCTTGGCGCGGCTCTTGCCGATGCTCATCAGCCCGCCGAGCCCGCCCTGCTGGCTGGCCATGCGCTGCGCGAGGTAGTACCAGATGCCGAAGAACACGAGCGCCGGCACGACCCAGGAAAGGATGTCGCGCAACACCGTGCTCTCATGGACCTGGCTGTAGGGCACCCCGTATTTCGAGAGGCGCTCGGCGACGCCGGGTTCCACCCGGTTGGCCACCACGACGCTCTTGCGGCCTTCCGGGCTCTTCAGCTTGCCGGTGATGAATTTCTCGCCCACCGCGACCTCGGCGATGCGACCTTCGGCGAGCAGCTTCTCAAACTCGCTGTAGGGCAGCACCTCGGTGGTCTGCGCCGCCCGCCACCACTGCTGCACGAACAGCATCGCGACCATCGCCACCAGGAAATAGATCAGGTTGAAGCGGGTGCGGGTTTCCATCGGGCGATGTTCGCCTAGCGCC
>JBGPPD010000313.1:0-2638 GCA_041488375.1 Gammaproteobacteria bacterium
AGTCCTGCGGCGGCTTGCCGCCCGCGGGCAGCTTGCGGCGCAGCGCCGCCACCTTCTCGACCTGGCGGCGCAGCGCGGCTTCGGCGAGCAGCAGGCGCTTGCGCGCCGCGCGGTAGGGTTTGGGTTCGTTGGGAAACATGGCTGCCTCCGGTTCTGCGCCATCATCCGCCAACCGCGCCCGGGCGTACAGGTCAGAAGCGCGTGCTCAGTCCGATCACAGCCGCCCGGCGCGCGACCAGCTGCACCCCGTTCACGGCCTGGTATAGCGGCGCCTGCAGGAAACCGTAGGCGCGCACGTCCTTGGCGAGCGCGATGCTGACGCCGGGGCTGATGTGCAGCGACCTGCCGCCGCTGTCCCCGGGCTCCGCGTTGTCGCCGGAGTCGCGCGATCGGTGCAGCGCATTGACCTGCAGGATCAGGCCCACGCGTTCGGACGCGTCGTAGCGCAAGCCGGCATCGAACGAAATGCGCCTGCCGGGTTTGAAGCCATCGCGCGCATTGAGCGGGACCTGCAGCAGCCCCTGCGCGAACCACGACAAGTCCTTCAGCGGCAGGACCTTGGCGTAGTAAGCGCCCAGCAGCGCATCGGTCGTCCCGGTCCCCGGTTGCAGCGGCCGCTCCGCCTGCTCGCCGTCGGCGTTTTGCAGGTCGGTGCGCCCGGTCGGCAGTTTCAACCCGAAATTGACGCCCAGCGTGCCGAGTCCGTGCCCTGCGGATTCGTAGGTGCCGATGCGGTAGCGGGCCAGCACGCGGACATCTCCGAGCCTAGAGAAATCCCATGATTCCGGCTCCATCGTCGCGGTCTCGACGTGCAGGTGCTGCCGCTTCGCGATCGGCAGCTGCAGATTCACCCCCCAGTCGGCATCGAACGTGTAGTCGAGGCTCGCCAGCCAGTTGTGGTTGACCGTCTCCACTTCGTCGTGGTCGCGGGGAATCTGCCCGATCGCCACCTGGTGACGCCCTTCCTGCAGCCGGTCCTGGCGGATGGTCTCGTAACGCAGGTCGAGTCGCCATCCGGGCTGCGACCAAGCCCCGTGCGTGTCCCAGTTGGTGTTGATGGCGCAGAACGCCGAGCCGCACGAGGCCTGTGCTGAGCCCGCCAGCCCCGTGGCAGCGAGCAATGCAAACCAATGCCTGAACATTTCCATCTCCCGATTGCATGATTGAGCGCCGCGCGGCATGTGCCGCGCGGACTGTTGCCGCGGGTGAATCAGGAGAGGGTGGGAGGCGCCCGCGGTTGCGCGGACGAAGAACAATGGCAAGCGACGTCGAGCGCGGCGGCAGGCGCCGCCGCGCAGTGCGCCGCAACCGCGATGCGCAGAGGCGGAAACGGCAAGGGCGCAATCGCCGCGTGGCGGTCCGCGCCAAACACGCACAGTTTTCAACGATCGTGAACCGCGTTGGGGCGCCTGTCCCCCGGAGAGCCGCCACCGGCAAGCTGAACGTAGTGCGTGACGCCTTCGACGGTGCAAACCGGGACCAGCAGCTTTTCGCCGTCTGCTTTGGCCTGCGCCAACAGCGGCCAAAGCGCCTGCAGCGTCAGCGCGACGATCGCCAGCCAGGCCGGGAAGCTCCTGCGGGTCAACGGCCGTCCAGATCGCTGTTGTGGGAAGTCTTGAGTCCCGCGGTGAGGATGAACTTCATCGCCTCCTCGCGCGACATGGACACCGGCACCGCCAACTCGCGCGGCAGGAATATCGTGTAGCCGCCGATCTGGTAGCCCATCGGCAGGTAGACGGCGACTTCGCCGGCGCGCCCGACACCGTCCGGCAGGCCCTCGAAATCGGTGCGGGTGACGAAACCAAGCAACCGCATCTGCGTCCCCGGCAGCGTCACGGCAACCACCTGCAGTGCCTCGCTCTGCCGGTACTGGGTGAAAAGGCCGAACACGTCGCGTAGCGCGGCGTACACGGATCGCAGCAGCGGGACTTCCAAGAGCAGGTGCTCGACCCAGCCGAAGAAGCGGCGAAACAGCAGGGCGTGCATCAGCAAGCCGACGATGAAGATCAGCACGATGGCGAGCAGCAGCCCCATGCCGGCGCGGTAGTACTCGTCCGGCATCAGCCACTTCAGCTGCTGGCCGAAGAACCACTCCACGGCCGTCAGCATCCACAGCGCGAAATAGAAGGTGGCGAGCACCGGCAGCACGGTGAGCACCCCGGTGAGGAAGATCCTGCCGATGGACTTCATGCGAGGTCTCCTTGCGCGCTCAGAGCGCGAGGTAGCCCGAGTCCACCGGCAGCGTCACGCCGGTGATGCAGCGCGCCGCCGGGCTGGCGAGGAACAGGATCGCCGCGGCGATGTCCCCGACCTCGGGCAGCCGCCCGAGCGGGGCGTGCCGCATCACGTTGCCCAGCATTTCGGGGTTGGAGAAGATCGGCGCGGTGAGGTCGGTGCGCACCCACGTCGGCGCGACCGCGTTGACGCGGATGTCGAGCGGGGCGAACTCGAGCGCGAGCGCGCGCGTGAGGTTCAATACCGCGCCCTTGGAGGCCTGGTAGGACGGATTCGGGTAGATGCCGCCCGAGAAGCTCATGATCGAAGCGAGATTCACGATCGCGCCGCCGCCGGTGGATTTCATGGAGCGCGCCGCCGCGCGCGCGCACAGGAACACGCCGGTGACGTTGACCGCCTGCAC
>JBGPPD010000314.1:0-2628 GCA_041488375.1 Gammaproteobacteria bacterium
GAGCTGCGCGCCGAACGCCGCGCCGATCTCGTCGCCGAGCGCGACGCGGCCCTGGAGCGCGATCGCCACGGGCGCCGCGGCCCAGCGCTGCGGCGCGAGCGCGATCAGGGCGCGCACGAGTGGCACCGCGTGGCGCTCCACCCCGAGGGCCGAGAGGCTGTCCTCGATGGCGAGGGCGAAGGGGTGATCTGATTTCGAGATGGCTGAATCCGGCGCAAGCCGGCGGCCGAGGTCGGGCCGGCGCAGGTAGGTTTCGCGATCGGGCGCGGCGCTCTTCACGATCCGCGGCGAAAACCCCAGATCGCGGAGCCTCGCGGCGAGCACCTCGGCATCGAGCGCGGCGTGCACCGCATCTCGCGCGCGCGCATGCGCGAGCCCAAAGCGCAGGAGTTCGCCGGTGGGCAGCCCACTCCCCGCCCTCCCGAGCGCGATCCGCGCGGGCGTGAAGGCGCGCAGCGCCGCCCAATTGTTGCGAGTGACGACGAGGCTCAGCACCTCCTCGAGGTCGTGGCGCTCGGTGCGGTCCATGAGGGTCGCTCTCGGGAGGGTGCGGTGTCCGCCATGTTCGCACGCAGGCGTCCCCGCCGCTTGACGCCCGGTTCCCCGGGTCGGCATAATCCTTCCGATCGGAAGGAATGCACCGCCCATGCCGAAGGCCCTCGTTTGGCGCACCAACCAGCAGCTCGGCGAGGCCGTGCGCGCGGCGCGCGAGGCGGCCGGGCTCACGCAGGCGCGCCTCGCGGCGCGCGCCCGGGTGGGCCTCAAGTTCCTGTTCGAGCTGGAATCCGGCAAGGACACGCTGCGCACGGACAAAGTTCTCGACGTGCTTGAGATGCTCGGGATGCGCCTGTTGGTGACCCCGGCGGGCGCCGCGGCGCGCGAGCCCGAGGCCCGCTACGACGCCGTGCCCGACTACATCGGCATGGCGTGCGCGAGCGCGGGCGTGAGCCTGCGCGAGGCGCTTTCCCCCGACGAGCTGGTGAAGGCGCTGCTCACGGGCAAGCCGCCGCGCGAGAAGCGCGCGCACCTCACGGTGCTGCTGGAAGAGGCGCCCGAAGAACTGCTGCGCGGACTGGTCGCGCAAGTGGGCCGCTGGGCCTCGCCCGCCAAGGTCGGCGCGAACCTGAGGAAAATCGCCGTCGAGCTGGGCGTGCGCGCGAGGCCGCTCGGGTGACCGACGACCGCCAGAACGCGTGGAAGGTCCTGTTTCGGCGCGCACTGGAGATCATCGACGCGGTCGCCGCGTCGCGCACACGATTCGACGACTGGAGCTTTGGCGGAGGCACGGTGCTCATGCGCCGCTTCCGGCACCGCGTCAGCAAGGACGTGGACATCTTCGTTCCCGATCCGCAGTACCTCGGCTACGTGAGCCCCAGGCTGAACGACAAGGCAGAGGAGCTGACGCAGAAGTACCTCGAGACCGAAATGTCGGTGAAGCTCTACTTCCCCGAAGGAGAAATCGATTTCATCGCCTCGGCCGCCGTCACGAAGGACGCGGCAACCGTGGAACGCGTGCTTGGCCGCAGTGTGCACGTCGAGACCACGGCCGAGATCATGGCGAAGAAGGTGCTGTACCGGGGCCGGGCGTTCACGGCACGGGACCTCTTCGATCTCGCGCTCGTCGCCACCAGGGATCCGGCCGCGATCGGCGCGATCGGGCCGGTCCTGCGCAAGCGGCGCTCTGCGATCCGGGAGCGCATCTCGAGCGGCGAGAAGGCGCTGCGCGCCGCGTTCGACGGGCTCGACACCCTGGAGTACAAGCCTTCCTACGACGAATGCGTGCGCATCGTCGGCAAGACGCTTGACGACGCCGGGACCTGAGGCACGCTCACCGCGTCCCTGGTCACGCTCCAGCTGATGCGGTCGGCCACGACTTGGACTTGTTTCCCAGCCCGGGCGGAGTGACGAGATCGACGGGGCGTGCGAAAAGCGCTTCGAGCTGCTCGCGAAGCGCGAAGTACGCAGCCGCGTACTCGGCGGGCGGCCGCTCCCCCAGGTCGACCAGGAAGTCGAGATCCCGAGGCGCGGCGCTGCGCGTGCCCGATCCGAACAACTCAAGGCGGCGCACGCCCAGCCGCGCGCAGATCGCGGCAACTTCGGCGCGGCGCGATTCGATCTCGGGCTTCAGCGCGGCGTCCAAGGCGCAGCCCGGCGTTACCGCGCCTCTCCCAGCAGCGCCTCGACCTCCCGGACCAGCTTGGGCAACTGGTTCTGCAACACGCTCCAGACCAGCTCGTGCCTTAGCAACCGGTAGCCGTGAATGAGGATGTTGCGGAAAGCGATGATGCGCGCGAAATCGGTGATCCGCGCCGCGGTAGCGTGATCCTGCTCGTCCAGCCGCCGCATTGCTTCGCCGATGATCTCGAAGCAGCGCTCGACGGCGAGCCGCACCACTTTGTCACCGAGGTAGTCGGAGAGCCCCTTGCCGGCGCCGATCTCCAGCGCGGTCTGCCCCGCCTCGCGGATGTCCTCGAGGAACTTGGCCGACTCAGGCCGCATACAAGAGCCGCCGGCTCTTGTTCACCGATTCGAGGAAGTAGCGGTTCTGCGAAGCACCCTCCATCACCAGGTCCACTTCGCGGCCGAGAAGCGCCGCGAGCGCCTCCCTCAGCCCGAAATACTGGTCGA
>JBGPPD010000315.1:0-2603 GCA_041488375.1 Gammaproteobacteria bacterium
CTCGAGCGCCCCGAGGCGCCTGGCGACGCGCTGCGCCGCCACCAGCTCCGCCCCGTGCCGCTGCCCATAGTCCACCGACAGGGCGTAGCAGGCGTAGCCCTCGTGCCGCGCCCAGGCGAGCGCGGTCGCCGAATCCAGTCCGCCGGAAAGGAGGACGACCGCGTTCAGCGCTTGGACGCCTGGGCGAGCCGCAGCTTCGCGTTCGCCGCGGCCGGACTGCCCGGGTATTTCGCCATCACCGCCTGCAGCGTCTTTTGCGCCGCGGCCCGCTCGCCCATCGCCTCCTGCGAGCTGGCGATCGAGAGCATCGCGTCGGCCGCCTTGGGGTCGGTGGGCCAGCCGGCGATCACCTTCTGGTGCGCGGCGATGGCGTTCTTGTAGTCGCGTTGCCCGGAATAGCCCATGCCGATCCAGTACTGCGCATTGGGTGCGAGCTTGCTGTCCGGGTAAGTGACCAGCAGCCCCTGCAACGTGGAGATGGCCGCCGAGTAGTTGCCCAGCTTGAACTGGTTGAGCGCCGCCTCGTACACCTTGTTCTCGGCGGCGCTCGGCGCCGCATCGGCCGGGGGCTTGTCCGGCGTCGAGGCGGCCGCCTGCTCCTTCACCTGCTCCAGGCGGCGCAGCCGCGTGTCGATGTCGACGTACAGGTCTTTTTGCCGCTTGTCCGAATTCTCCAGCTGGTTCAGGATCACTTCGATCTGGCCGCGCGTGCGCGCGAACTCCGCGCGCAGCGCCTCGATCTGGCCGGCGAGGTCGAGAATCGCGCGCCGCTCCACCGCCACCGCCTCGATGGCGGCGATGCGCTCCTCGATGCGCTTCTGGCTCTCCTGCAGCTCCCGGCGCAGCCCCTCGACGCGCCGTCGCGCCTCGTCGTCCTCGAACAGCGCGGCCGCGCTTGCCGCCCAGGCCAGCATCGCCGCCGCCAGCAGGATGCGCGACCAGCGCATCAATATTCGCCCGGATAGAGCATGTCGCTGCGCCGGTTCTGCGCCCAGGCTTCCTCGCCGCTGCCGGCGGCGCGCGGTTTCTCCTCGCCCAGGCTCACCGCCTCGATCTGCTCCTCGCGCCCGCCCAGCAGCAGCAGCATGCGCTTGACCGATTCGGCGCGGCGCTGGCCGAGCGCGACGTTGTATTCGCGGCTGCCGCGCTCGTCGGTGTTGCCCTGGATCAGCATCTTGGTGCCCGCGTTCTCGCGCAGGTACCTGGCGTGCGCTTCGATCATCGGCTTGTACTCGTCCTTCACGTCGTACTTGTCGAACTCGTAGAACACCGAACGCTTGGACAGGATGTTGTTCGGGTCCTTCAGCGCGCCCGCGCCGGCTGCCGGCCGGCCGCTGATGTCGACGCCGCCGATCGGCCGCGCCTCCACCGGCTGCGACGCGGCGGGCTTGCCCACGCCGCGGTCTTCCACCGCCGCCGGCGGCTGGCTCCCGGTGGTTTGTGTGCCGGCGCAAGCGGCAAGCAGCGAAACGGCGAGGACTGTCCAGAGCAAACGCATGGCTGAACTCCTTTTCATTGAATCAGGGGACCCCACGCGGGCTCGCGCACGTCGCCCGCGGAAAGCGTGAGGCGCTGCTTGACGCGGCCGTCCGCGGACACCGCGGACAACACCCCGCGCCCGCCGATCACCGTCGCCAGCAGGATCTGGCGCCCGTTGGGCGCGAAGCTGGGGGACTCGTCGAGTTCGCTGTCGGTGAGGATCTGGACCTGCCGGGTGGTCAGATCGAGCAGCGCCGCCTGGAACTTGCCGCCGTTGCGCATGATGAAGGCGAGGCTCCTGCCGTCGGGGCTGACGCGCGGGGAAACATTATAGCTCCCCTCGAAGGTGACCCGCTGCGCCTCGCCGCCCCCCGCCGGCATGCGGTAGATCTGCGGGCTGCCGCCGCGGTCCGAGGTGAAGTAGATCCACTGTCCGTCGGGCGAGAAGGCCGGTTCGGTGTCGATGCCGCCCGAATTGCTCAGACGCCGCGCGTTGCTGCCGTCGGGGTTGATCAGGTAGAGTTGCGAATTGCCGTCGCGCGACAGCGCCAGCGCCAGCCTGGAGCCGTCCGGGGCCCAGGCCGGCGCCGAATTGGAGCCCTTGAAGTTGGCCACCACGTGCTGCTTGGGGACCTCGACATCCTGCACGTACACGATCGGCTTCTTGTTCTGGAAGGAAACGTAGGCGATGCGCTTGCCGTTGGGGGACCAGGCGGGCGAGATGATCGGTTCGTTGGACACCAGCATCGCCTGCTCGTTCGCGCCGTCGGCGTCCGCCACCTGCAGCTCGAAGTGCGTGCCGCGCTTGACCACGTAGGCGATCTTGGTGGAAAACACGCCCTTCTCGCCGGTCAGCTTCTCGTAGATATAGTCGGCGATGCGATGGGCGGTGGCGCGCAGCTGCTCGCGCGACATCGTGTAGGCCACGCCGCCGACCGCCGCCTGCTTGACCACGTCGAACAGGCGGAAGCGGACTTCGTAGCGGCCGTCGCCGCGCACCGCGACCGAGCCGAGCACCAGGGCGTCGGCCAGGCGCGATTTCCACTCCGCGTAGTTGACGTTCGAGGCTTCGGTCGGCTGCGGCACCAGCGGCGGCATTTCGAGCGCGCGGAACAGGCCGCTTC
>JBGPPD010000316.1:0-2601 GCA_041488375.1 Gammaproteobacteria bacterium
ATGCCGCGCGCCAGGTACATCAGCCCGCCGCATTCGGCGTACGCCGGCAGGCCGGCTTCGATCGCCTCATGCAGCTCGCGGCGCAGGCCGGTATTGGCGGCGAGCGCCTCCATGTGCGTTTCCGGAAATCCGCCGCCGATGAACAGGCCGTCGATCTTCGGCAGGTGCTCGGCATGCAGGGCGTCGAAGCTCACCAGCTCCGCGCCTGCCGAGCGCAAGGCGTCGAGGTCGCCCGGATAGTAGAAGCCGAACGCGGCATCGCGCGCGATGCCGATGCGCACCGGCGCTCCGCCGGCCGCCTCGGGCGCCGGCTCGCCGGCGCCCAGCGGCGGCGCCTGCCGGGAGATGGCCAGCAACGCCTCCAGATCGACCTGCGCGGCGATGTGCGCCGCGATCTCGTCGATGCGGCGGCGCGCGCCTTCGGCCTCGTTGCCCGGCACCAGCCCCAGGTGGCGCTCGGCGATCGTCATGCGCTCATCGTGCTGCACGGCGCCGAGCACCGGCACGCCGGTGTAATGCCGGATCACCGCGCGCAGCTTGGCCTCGTGGCGCGAGCCGCCGAGCTGGTTCAGGATCACGCCGGCGATGCGGATGTTCGGGTCGAACGCCTGGTAGCCGAGGATCAGCGGCGCGATGCCGCGCGTCATGCCGCGTGCGTCGATCACCAGCACCACGGGCGTGCCGAGCAGCGCGGCCATCGCGGCGTTGCTGTTGCTGCCCTCGAGGTCGAGCCCGTCGTACAGGCCCTTGTTGCCCTCGATGATGCCGAGCGTGGCCCCGCGCATGCCGCGCGCGACCTGCGTGCGGATCTCCTCGGCGCCCATCAGGTAGGCGTCGAGGTTGTAGCAGGGCCGCCCCGCCGCCATCCCCAGCCATAGCGGATCGATGTAATCCGGGCCCTTCTTGAAAGGCTGCACGATCTCGCCGCGCGCGCGCAGTGCCGCGCACAGCCCGATGCTCACCGTGGTCTTGCCCGAGGACTTGTGGGCGGCGGAGATGAACAGGCGGTTCATGCTGTGCCGCCACCGACCTCGCCATCGGCGAGGCTGCGCGGCAGGAACGGCAGGACCTTGAGCGCCAAGGCGGTGAGCGCCAGCGAGAGCGCCACGCCGCCCACGCCGAGCGCCACTTCCGGCAGGCTCGGCGCGTAGGCCGCGACCACGCCGTCGAAGAAGCTGCTCGCGACTTCCTTTTCCGGGAACATCAGCTGCGGGTACGCCTGGCCGCCGATGATCAGGACATAGAGCTGCGCGAGACCGCCCGCGATCACGCACACCGCCGCCAGCGCAAGGGCGCGGCGCGAGGCGGCGCCGAACAACAGCGCGAGGGGCAGGATGCCGCCGACCAGGACCTGCCCGAACCAGAACAGCGCCGTGTAGATGCCGCCCTCCCAGAGGAAGAAGCGCTCCACGTCGTGCTGGCGCGCCATGTACAGGTTGGTGAGGTGGTGCACCGCGACGAAATACAGCACCGTCGCCACGAACACGCCGAGCAGCCTCCTCAGCCGGTTCAGCACCACGTCGCCCAGCGCGCGGCCGGTCCCTTGGCAGGCGGCCATCAGCACCAGCACGAAGATCGCCAGGCCGAAGGAGAACGACATGACGATGAACAGCGGCGCGAGCAGCGCGCTGGCGTAGGGCTCGCGCGCCACCAGGAAGCCGAAGATCGATCCGGTGCCGGTGGTGAGCACCAGGCGCCAGAGGAACGCGAGCAGCCCGGCGCGCTTGCTGGTGCCGTGCATGCGCCGCTCGAACAGGGTCCAGATATAGACCCCCACCACGGCGAAGAAGCCGGTGTAGAGGAAGATGTTCCAGGCGAAGATGGACTTGAAGTTGTAGTGCGTCATCGCCACGATCAGCCGGTCGGGCCTTCCGAGGTCGAGCACCAGCACCGCCAGGCCGCCGGCGAGCAGCGTGAGGGCGAGCAGCCCGGAGAGCCGCGCGAGCGGCTTGTAGAGCTCGCGCCCGAACACCGAGGCGATCGAGGCGACGTTGAGCGCGCCCGAGGCGGCCACGATCAGGAACACCGCGAACACGTGCGGCGTGCCCCACACGATGCGGTTGCTCATGCCCGTGATGTGGTGTCCCTGGTGCTCCATCGCCCAGGCCGCGCCGAGACCGGCGAGGATCAGCGCGCCGAGCGCCGCGAGCAGCGCCAGGTAGGCGCCGCTGCGGCCGTCGATCTCGCGGTACTGGAGGCTCGCCACGCCTACAGCCCCTGGTAGCGCACGCCGGTGTTGAGCGCGAGGTCGGCGCGGATCTGGCTCGAGGATTCGCTTGTCAGGCGGCGGTGGATTTCCGACGAGGCGTCGTTCAGGTCGCCGAACGCCATGGCCTTGCCGCCGTCCTTGTTGCACGCTTCCACGCAGGCCGGCGTCTCGCCGCGATCCACGCGGTGCACGCACAGGGTGCAGGCCTCCACCGTGCCCTTGCCGCGCGGCACGTCCGCCTTCTGGCCGCTCAGCGCCTCGTGCACGAAGGAGCGCGCGCCGTAAGGGCAGGCCATGACGCAGTAGCGGCAGCCGATGCAGGTGTGCTTGTCGACCAGCACGATGCCGTCGTCGCGCTTGAACGAGGCGCCGGTCGGGCACACGTCCACGCA
>JBGPPD010000317.1:0-2584 GCA_041488375.1 Gammaproteobacteria bacterium
CTGGTCGGCGCGCTCATCGTCGGCGTGGTGGACACGCTGGGCCGCGCGTTCCTCAAGCCGCTGCTCGGGCAGGTGATCTCGCCGCCCGCCGCCGAAGCCGCCGGCCCGGCGCTCGCCTCGATGCTGATCTACCTGCTGATGGCGCTGGTGCTGGCGGTGCGCCCGGAAGGCCTGTTCCCGGCGAAGAGCGGCTGATGCGCGCGCGCCCCCTGGTCCTCGCCGGCTGCGTGCTGCTGCTGCTCGCCGTGCCGCCGCTCGCGGCGCTCGCCCAGCAGCCCTACTACATCGATCTGGCCCGCCGCGTGATGATCTTCGCCATCGCCGCCACCAGCCTCAACCTGATCCTCGGCTACGGCGGGCTGGTGTCCTTCGGCCACGCGGCCTACCTCGGCGTCGGCGGCTACGCGGTGGGCATCCTCGCCTTCTACGGCGTGCACAACGGCTGGCTGCAATGGGCGGTGGCGATCGGCGCCTCCGCGCTGGTGGCGCTGGTGATCGGCGCCATCTCGGTGCGCACGCGCGGCATCTACTTCATCATGATCACGCTTGCCTTCACGCAGATGCTGTACTACCTGGGCATCTCGCTCGAGGTGTTCGGCGGCGACGACGGCATGCGCCTCAAGGTGAAGAGCCAGTTCTCCGGCCTGATCGACCTCGGCGACCCGGTGCAGTTCTACTACCTGGTGCTGGCGCTGCTGCTGGCCTCGATGTTCCTGGTGCACCGGCTGGTGCATTCGCGCTTCGGCACGGTGCTGCGCGCCGCCAGGTCGAACGAGGCGCGCACGCGCGCCGTCGGCTTTTCGCCCTACCCCTACCACCTCGCCGCCTTCGTCATCGCCGGCGCCCTGTGCGGGCTTGCGGGCGCGCTGCTCGCCAACCACACGGCCTACGTCACGCCCGCGTTCATGGACTGGACGCGCTCGGGCGAGATCATGTTCATGGTGATCCTCGGCGGCATTGGCAGCATCCCGGGACCGGCCCTCGGCGCCTTCGCCCTGCTGCTGGTCGAAGACCTGCTCGCCGGCTGGACCGAGCACTGGCAGGTGATCCTCGGCCCGCTGCTGGTGCTGTGCGTGCTGTTCTTCCGGCGCGGCCTGGCCGGACTGCTGCCGGGGGGCGGCCGGGATGGTTGAGCCGATCCTCCAGGTGCAGTCGCTGCGCAAGGCGTTCGGCGCGCTGGTGGCGACCGATAACGTCAGCTTCGAGCTGCGCGAAGGCGAGACCCATGCGGTCATCGGCCCCAATGGCGCCGGCAAGACGACGCTCATCGGCCAACTGGCCGGCAACCTGCGGCCCGACGCGGGCAGCATCCGCTTCGCGGGCGAGGACGTCACCGCGCTCGCCGCCCCGGCGCGTGCGCGCAAGGGCCTGGCGCGCTCGTTCCAGATCACCAGCATCTACCGCGACTTCACCGCGCTGGACAACGTGGCCTTCGCGGTGCAGGCGCACGCGGGCCACAGCTTCCGCTTCTGGCGGCCCGCGCGCGCGGAATCCGCGCTGCAGGAGCCGGCCCGGCGCCTGCTCGAGCAAGTGGGGCTGGGCGCGCGCGCCGGCGTCCTGGCCGCCAACCTGGCGCACGGCGAGCAGCGCCAGCTCGAGGTGGCGATGGCGCTCGCCTCGCGCCCGCGGCTGCTCCTGCTCGACGAGCCGATGGCCGGCATGGGCGCCGAGGAATCGCAGCGCATGGTCGCCTTCCTCGGCACGCTCAAGCACCGCCAGGCGATGATCCTGGTGGAGCACGACATGGATGCGGTGTTCACGCTCGCCGACCGGGTCTCGGTGCTGGTCTACGGCCAGATCATCGCCAGCGGCACGCCGCAGGAGATCCGCGCCAATGCGTCCGTGCGCGCCGCCTACCTGGGCGAGGAAGCCTGATGCTCACCGTCGCCGCGCTGCAGACCTGCTACGGCCAGAGCCAGGTGCTGTTCGGCGTGGACCTCGAGGTGCGCGCCGGCGAGGTGGTGACCCTGCTCGGGCGCAACGGCATGGGCAAGACCACCACCGTTCGCTCGATCATGGGCATCACGCCTGCCCGGTCCGGGAAGATTGTCTACGCGGGCAGGGAGATACAGCGGCTTCCCTCCTTCCGCGTGGCCCAATCCGGCATCGGCCTGGTGCCCGAAGGCCGCCAGGTATTCCCCAACCTCACGGTGCGCGAGAACCTCGTCGCCACGCAGCGCGGCAAAGGCTGGAATCTGGAGCGTGTCTTCGGATTGTTCGGCAACCTCAAGGACCGGCAGGGCCACTACGGCAACCAGCTCTCCGGCGGCGAGCAGCAGATGCTCGCCATCGGCCGCGCGCTGATGACCAACCCCAGCCTGCTGCTGCTCGACGAGGCCACCGAGGGCCTCGCGCCCCTGGTGCGCGTCGAGATCTACCGCGCGATCGAAAGGCTCAAAGCCGAGGGACAATCCCTCCTGGTGATCGACAAGGACGTGAAGGCGCTGACGCGCGTGGCCGACCGGCACTACATCCTGGAGAAAGGTCGCGTGGTGTGGAGCGGAAGCTCCGGCGCGCTGGCCGCCAGCGTGGATGTCCAGCACCGCTTTCTTGGAGTCTAGGCCATGATCAGCGCCGAGCAGAA
>JBGPPD010000319.1:0-2549 GCA_041488375.1 Gammaproteobacteria bacterium
GCCGAAGTACGGGAAGTGGTGCAGGAAGTAGCCGAACACCTGCTGGCAATCGTCGGCGTATTTCATGGTGTCGAGGATGTGCGCGTGCCAGAACTTGTCGATTTCCTTGCTCGGCGCGACGGTGGTCTCGGGATGGGTGACCAACAGGGTCAGGAAGCGCTTGTAGGCGACTTCCATGCGGTCGGCGTACTCGCGCGACCAGCCTTGGCCTTCGTCGGCTTCCATCAGTTTCACCTTGATCGGATCCAGATCGAGCGCGCGGATGGCGGCGACGATCTCGGCGGCGGGTTTGCTGCTGTTGCTGGGTTTCATGAGAACTCCTTCTTGAGTGGGGGTCGGAGGGGTCATGCGACTGCGGCGGTCTTGCCCCGGCCGAAGCGGCCGGTGCTTTCCTTGCGGAAACTGGCGGCCAGGAAGCGCCCGGCCTCTTCGGCCGGCAGCGGCTTGCTGAACAGGTAGCCCTGGATTTCTTCGCAGCCGAAGCGCTTGAGCCACTCCAGCTGCTCTTCGGTCTCGACGCCCTCGGCCACGGTGCGCAGGCGCAGGCCGTGGGCCATGGCGATCACCGCCTGGGTGATGGCGAGGTCGTCGCTATTGGCCGGAATGTCCTTGACGAAGGAGCGGTCGATCTTGAGCGAGTCGATCGGGAAGCGCTTCAGGTACGCGAGCGAGGAGTAGCCGGTGCCGAAGTCGTCGATGGACAGGTACAGCCCCATCGCCTTGAGGTCCTCCAGCAGCGCGGCAGCCTTCTCCGGCTCCTGCATCACCATGCTCTCGGTGATCTCCAGCTCGAGCAGGCGGGGATCCAGGCCAGACTCGGAGAACGCCCGGCCGATGGTCTGCCCGAGCAAGGGGTCGCGGAACTGGCGGGCCGACAGGTTCACCGCCACGCGGGTGCCGGGAATGCCGCTGTCCTGCCAGCGCTTGGCCTGCTTGCAGGCCTCGAGCAGCACCCAGGCGCCGATCGGCACGATCAGGCCGGTCTCTTCGGCGAGAGGAATGAAGGTTGCCGGCGACACCGAGCCAAGCTCCGGGTTGTTCCAGCGCAGCAGGGCCTCCACGCCGGTCACTTGGCGGGTACGGATGTCGAGCTTCGGCTGGTAGTGCAGCGACAGTTCGCCGCGGTCGAGCGCGTGGCGCAGCTTGGCCTCCATCGCCAGTCGCTCCGCAGTGTGCGTATTCATTTGCGCCGAATAGAACTGGTAGTTGTTGCGGCCCTGTTCCTTGGCGCGGAACAGCGCGATGTCCGCGTTCTTGAGCAGTGTTTCACCGTCGGCGCCGTCGGCGGGGTACAGGGCGACGCCGATGCTGGCTGTCAGCGCGAGTTCCTGGCCGTTGATCAGGATCGGGCGGGCGGCCGCCGTGAGTAGCTTGCGGGCGACGGCGATGGCGGCCGCGGGCTCGTTGCAGCGCTCCAGCAGGACCACGAACTCGTCGCCCGAGATGTGCGCGATCAGGTCGGATTCGCGCAGCGCTTCCGCGAAGCGTTGCGCGCAGATCTTCAGCACCTGGTCGCCGGCGCTATGGCCGAGGCCGTCATTGATGATCTTGAAGCGGTCCAGGTCCACGAACAGCACGCCCAGGCCGTGGCCCGCGCGCTCGGCGCGCGCGATGCCCGCACCGAGAGCCTGGTGGAAGTGGCGCCGGTTGGGCAGCCCGGTGAGCGGGTCGTGCATGGCGACGTGCTTCAGGTTGTCCTCGGCGCGCCGGCGCTGCAGGTAGTGCGCGAGTTGCGAAGCCACGATCTGCATGGCGTGCAGCGTGGCTTCGTCACCGCAGTTGCCGCCGTGCGAATAGAAGGCGAGGACATCGCCCACTTCGCCGTCCGTCACCACGGGCAGGAGCAGGACGCAGCCGCCACGGGCGCGCAGCGCCTCGGGCGTCACGATGTCGTTGCCGGCTTGCGCGCCGAGCCAGAGCGGGGCCTTGGCGACGAGCAGGGTTTTCCCCCACGCTGCGTTGCCCGCCGCGGCCGCGGCAAGCAGGTCTTCGGTCGCCGCTACCACCTCCGCGTCCAGGTCGCCCGCTGCCGCAGCCAGGCGCAGCGCGTTCGCATCGTCGCCCCGCTCCCACAGACGCGCGGCCGTCCAGCCGTACATGCCGGCAGTGGTGCGCAGCACGTCCTGCAGCGTTTCCGCCGCGGCGCGCGGCGAGGACAGCAGCCGCGACAGCGCCACCTCGAGGTCGGTGCGGCGCTCGCTGATCTTGCGGGCCGTGATATCCATGAAGGTGCCGCGCAGCTTGGCAATGCGGCCTTCGCCATCCAGCGTGGCCTGGCCGAGCGCGTGCACCCAGCGCAGCACGCCGTCGGAGCCGTGCAGGCGCAATTCGAGGTCGTAGTTCTTGGCGTCGAGCCGCGCGCCCGCAAGCCGGGTGCGCAACTGCTCGCGGTCGTCTTCGTGGATGCAGGCGAGCAGGCCGTTGAAGTCGCGCGGCGCGCTGTCGGCCGAGCGCCCGAGCAGGCGCAGCGCCTCGCCCGACCAGTGCATCCGGCCGTGCTCGACGTCGAGCCACCAGTTGCCCAATGCGGCCATGCGCTGCGCGTCGGA
>JBGPPD010000320.1:0-2540 GCA_041488375.1 Gammaproteobacteria bacterium
ACATCAACCTCGGGCGCACGCAGCCGGCGCCCGCCGCCCATGATTTCATTGGCCGCATGGACGCTGCGTTCCAGCCGCCCGCGCTCGCGCGCTGGGAAGTGCGCACGCGCTACGGGCAAAGTGCCGCCGAGCAGAAACTGGCGCGAGAGGCCTGGGAATCCCCGGCGCTCGGCTTCATGCGCCGGTTCGCCGAAAAGCCGGCCTTCGACGGGCTCGGCACAGGATCGACCTGCGTCTGGTTCATCGACCTGCGCTTCGTCAACCCGGGACGCGACTGGCTGCCGTTCCAGTACGGCGCCTGCCGCGACAGTCCCGCCGTGCCGTGGCACGCCTTCGAGCGCCTCCAAGGCGCCGCCCGTCGGGCGCTGGATTGAGCAAGCAATTTTTCACGCTTTCACCGCGGCGCCCGGTGCTAGGCTAACCTTGTTATCCGCGCGTCCATGAACCTGCTGCGCTTCGCCACCTTCGCTCTCGCGGCGTTGTTCGCCGCCGCCGCGCACGCGCAGATCGCGTTCCGCTCGGCGGCCACGGCGATCTCGGCATCGGGTCCGCCGGCGCCGACGTTCCAGGCAGCGGGGACTGCAGTGACCGGGACGGGGGCCGTCACGCCGACGTGGCCAGCGCACGTTGCCGGCGACGTGGCGCTGCTCTTCGTCGAGAGCGCGGGCGGCCAGGCAGCGACCCTTTCCACTGCCGCGGGTTTTGTCGCAGTGGCGAACAGTCCCCAGGCAACCGGCGCGGGCACGGCGGGGACGCGAATCACGGTGTTCTGGGCGCGCGCGACTTCGGCGGCGATGCCTGCGCCGACAGTGGCCGACCCCGGTGATCACGTGTACGCCCGAATCCTCACCTACCGGGGCGTCATCGCTACTGGCAATCCCTGGGATATCACGGCGGGCGGCGTCAAGACGCCCGCCAGCACTGCCGTCTCGGTGACCGGCGTGACGACCAACGTGCCCAACACCCTGGTCGTCCAGGCTGTCGCGCGGGACACCGATTCGGCGGCGGCGGCGTTCAGCGCGCAAGCGAACGTGAACCTCACCGGCATCGTCGAGCGATCCGACGCGGGTACGACATCGGGCAACGGCGGCGGTTTCGCGGTCTGGGACGGCGTCAAGGCCACGGCGGGCGCGACCGGCAATACCACCGCGACCGTCGCCAGCTCCATCAATGCGTTCCTGACGATCGCGCTGCTGCCGGCGAACGCCACGCTCACCATCATTGTCCCGCCGGGTACGGTGGCGGGCGACGTCATGCTCGCCTCGATCGTCGTGCGCAGCTCCGCCGTGCTGATCACTCCGCCCGGGGGCTGGGCGGCGCAGGCCGCCACCGTTCAGGTGCTCGGCGACAGCACCCGCCAGCAGGTCTTCTACCGCGTCGCCGGCGCCGAGCCGGCGAGCTACACCTGGTTCTTCGACGTCGCGCACGCGGGCGCCGCCGGTGCGATCGTGAGCTACTCCGGCGTGGACAATACATCGCCCATCGACGCCTTCTCGGGCAATACCACGCCGCAGGGCGCGGACACGCAGCTGCAGCACCGCGCGCTTTCCACCACCACTACGGTGGCGGACGCGATGGTGGTGAGTACACACGCGTTCGGCTCTGCCGCCACCTGGACTTCTGCCGGCGTCAACGAGCGCGTGGACATCGCGTCGCAGGGGGCCGGCAACGCGGGCGTCTCGCTCGCTATCTACGACGCCACGCAGCTGGTTGCCGGCGCCACCGGCGACCGGCTCGCTGCCGCCTCCGGCGACGCCGACCGCGGCAGCGCGCACTTCATTGCGCTGCGGCCGTTCGTGCCGCAGCCGGTGCTGATGTGGAGCATGGACCAGCTTTCCTGGAACGGCACCGCGGGCGAGGTGGTCGATCTGAGCGGCAACGGCCTGCACGGCCGCTCGTTCAACGGCGCCAACACGGCCAACGCCACGCCGGCGATCGCGGGCAGCCCCGGCACCTGCTACTACGGCAGCTTCGACGGCGCGAATGACTACGTCGAAGTAGCCGACAACGCGCTGCTCGACGTCACCGACGAGCTGACGGTGATGATGTGGCTGCGGCCCACCGCGTACCCTACGGCCGGTAACCTGAAATCGTTCATGTCGAAGGACAACAACTACGAGGCGCACCTCACCTCGACCGGAACGGTGGATTGGTGGTGGGGCGGCGGCGCGCAGGAGCTGTTTTCGGTCGGGACAGTGCCGCTCAATGCCTGGACCCACGTGGCCATCGTCTACTCACGCGCCGGCGGTTTCCAGCGCATCTACCTCAACGGCGTGCTGAACGCGAGCGGCGCCAACGCGAATCTTGCCCTCGCGACCAACGCCATGCCATTCCAGGTCGGCGCCGACCAGGGCTTCGCCGGGCGCAACTTCGCCGGCCTGATCGACGAGGCGTACGTTTTCCGCAGTGCGCTGTCGGCGTCGCGCATCGCGCAATACATGAACACCACGCGCGCCTGCGCGGGGGCGATCAACCACTTCGCCATCAGCCACTCGGGCAGCGGCGTGGGCTGCGTCGACCAGCAGATCACCATCACCGCG
>JBGPPD010000321.1:0-2526 GCA_041488375.1 Gammaproteobacteria bacterium
CTGTCGCGCGGCGACGCGCTGGTGTTCTTCCAGAAGCCGATCAGCGCCAGTTTCCTCGTGGTCTCGATCCTGCTGCTGGTGGTCATCGCGCTGCCCAACATCCGCAAGAAGCGCGAGGAAGTGTTCGTCGAGGAAACCTAGCGATGCGGCTTCGCTTCGCGGCGGCGGTCCTGGCGGCCGCCGCCCTGCCCGCGCTGGCGCAGTCCTGGCCCGCCAAGCCGGTCCGCATCATCGTGCCGTACCCGCCCGGCGGCCCCGTGGACGTGTCCGCGCGGCTGCTGGCGCCCAAGCTGCAGGCGGCGCTGGGCCAGCCGTTCCTGGTCGAGAACAAACCCGGCGCCGGCGGCAACATCGGCGCCGACTTCGTCGCCAAGAGCGCACCCGACGGCTACACCATCGGCATGGGAGCCGTCGCCACGCACGCCATCAACCCGGCGCTGATGGCGAACGTTCCCTACGACCCGGTGAAGGATTTCCGCCCGCTGGCGCTGGTGGTGCAGGTGCCCAACGTCCTGGTGGTGCATCCCGATCTGCCGGTGAGGAACGTCGGGGAATTGATCGCCTACGCCAAGACGCGCCCCGGAAAGCTCGACTTCGCCTCGGGCTCGACCGGCTCCACGGGGCACCTGGCCGGCGAATTGTTCAAGCAGATGACCGGCACCTACATGGTCCACATCCCCTACAAGGGCGCGCCGGCCGCGGTGGCGGACCTGCTGGCGGGCCGCGTGCAGCTGATGTTCGACAACCAGGCGAGCGCGCTGCCCAACGTCAGGGCCGGCAGGCTGCGCGCCCTGGCAGTGACCACCCTGAAGCGGTCCCCTGCGATGCCCGAGCTGCCGACGCTCGATGAATCCGGCCTGCAGGGCTTCGACATGACCACCTGGTGGGGACTGATGGGGCCGGCAAAGATGCCGCCGGAAGTGGTGCAGCGGCTGTCCGCCGAGATCCTCAGGGCGATGGAGGCGCCGGACGTGAAAGACAAGCTGCGCGCCATGGGCTCGGAAACCGGTGCGGTGCGCACGCCCGAGCAGTTCGCCGCCTTCGTCGAGGCGGAGCGCCGGCTGTACGCCCGGCTGGTGAAGATCTCCGGCGCGAAGCCCGACTAACGTACGGTGGGCCGGAGGCCCACCCTACAGGACGGCAATGGTCTGCACCTCGACCAGGAACTGCTCCTGGACCAGCCGGTCGATGACCAGCAGCGTGTTGGGCGGGTATTTGCCGTCCGGGAACATTTTCGGGAATTCGCGCAGCCGCCAGGCCATGAATTTCGGGATGTCCTGCGAGTGCACCAGGTAGGTGGTGAACTGCGCGACGTTGCCCCAGCCGGCGCCCGCGGATTTCAGCGCGACCTCGATCTGCCTGAAGACCCCGGTGCACTGCGTGTCGAAATCGTCGCCCTGCGCCAGCATGCCGGCGACGTACAACGTTTCCCGCGCGTGCGTTACCCGCGTCAGGTGCGAGTACTGCCCGAGCGGCTTGCCCAGCGCCTCGACGTTGCCGATCCTGATGTCCGCCATCACTCCCCTTTCCTGGCCTTCGGCTTGCCGCGCGCGGCGAGCAGCGCCTTCACCGCGTAAACCAGCGCGCGCTGCTCGATCGGCTTGACCAGGAAGCCGTCGGCCCCGGCCGCGATGCAGCGGTCGTTGGTTTCCATGTCCTCCAGCACCGAGACGATCATGATCGGTGTCGTCATGTTGACCGAGCCCGCGCGTATCTTCTTCAGCACTTCGAAGCCGCCGATCCCCGGCATCTGCAGGTCGAGCAGGATCGCGTCGTAGGCGTAATTGCCGGCAAGGCGCAGCGCCTGCTCGCAGGTGCCGGCGAGCTGCGCCTCGACTTTCATGCCCTTGGTGAGGAAGCGCGCGATCAGCAGGCGCATCGATTCCTCGTCGTCGACGATCAGCAGGCGGTGGCGGGGCGGTGCGGGCTTCTTCGCAGTCATCGGCGAGCCAGCTGCCGGGCAAGGTCGTTGAAGTCGCGCGCCTGGATGTCGAACGCCGGCTCAGGCGACACGTCCGCCTTGACGGCCGGGCCGTACTCGCGCGGCCGCGGCACGTAGGCCGTCTTCAGACCGCAGGCGCGCGCCGCGTGCAGGTCGTCCTTGTGCGCGGCGACCATCATCAGCTCGCCCGGCTTGACGCCCAGCAGGTCGGCGGCGCCGAGGTAGGTCTCGGGGTCGGGCTTGTAGTGGCGCACCACCTCGGCGGACAGGATGCAGTCCCAGGGCAGCCCCGAGTGCTTCGCCATGTTGGTGAGCAACGCCACGTTGCCGTTGGACAGAGTGGCGATCACGTGCCGGCGCTTGAGCTTCGACAGCCCGGCGCGCGCATCCGGCCAGGGCCTGAGCCGGTGCCAGACGCGGTTCAGGTGGTCGATCTCCTCTTCCGACAGGCGGCCCAGCGGGAAGCGCTCCAGCAGGTCCTCGAGGATCAGGCGGTGCAGGGCGTCGATCTTGGTCCATGGCAGCTCGCCCGAGCGCACCCGTGCCATGGCCGGCTTGTAGCCGGCGCGCCAGGCGTCCGCGAA
>JBGPPD010000322.1:0-2521 GCA_041488375.1 Gammaproteobacteria bacterium
CGCCATCGACGCCGTCGAGAAACTCCAGGTTCTCGATCGACACACACGGATAGCCGAACACCGTCGACTTGATTCCAAACCCCTCTTTGCTGGCGAGCTTCGCGTACCCCGCCTGCGTCGCCGTGGTCGGGAGGTTGACCTTGAGCGCCAGCGCAGTCGCGTCGCCCGCGATCTGCGTGCCTTCGCTGCCCTCGAGACGGATTCCGCTCATCGTTGCCTCCTAGCCCTGGGGCGCGAAGGCGCCGTGCAGTTCTGTCGCCTTGACCATATACGCGGCGTGCGCTTCTTCTGGAGTGCCGAACATGCCTAAGTGCAGCCTCTTCTTCTTCCCGCCGTCCCCGCGGACACGGCTTTCTACGTCGTACGAGAGCAGTTCCACCAGCCGAGCGCGCGTGATCATGACCATACCCATTGTACACTCCACTGGCCTGACAGAGTGATCATGCTGCGGCCGTAGATGGTGAACCCCGTACCGGCCACGAGCGCGCCGCACGTGAACGACGCCAGCGCCGCCACAAGCGCGTGCTCCTCCGCGTTATGGTCCGCGCTTGTCGTCGCCATGAACCACGCTTCGCAGGCGCTGCCCGAGACGACCCCCGCCTGCCCCGTCACATCGACCTGGGCCGCATTGCCTCCCGGCGCCGCCCCGAAGTCGATCGTTGCTGTCCCTGTTGCGCCCATGGCTTAGAGCGAGAGGTTCCCGATCGAGGTGATGGTGTACGTCCCGTTCGCCCCATAGGTCCCCTCGGCTCCGGTGAGCGCCGCGCCGCCCTTGAACTGGGCCTGTGTGCCGGCGGACGAAACCGACCACAGCGCGTAGTAGCTGAAGGCGTCCCCGGTCTGGATCGAGACGACCGCGCTGGCCGCGAGCGTCTTCACCCCGGCCGCCGCCGCAGCGAGGTTGAGCTGGACGCGGCCGTAGGGAGCCCCGGCGAGCTCGTTCGCGAGCGCGGTCGCGACCGTGGTGGTCGGGTCGGCCGAGTGGAGGGAGAGCCAGGTGCCCGAGCTCGCGCCGGTGCCGAAACCAGCGTCAAGCATCGTCTGCTTCACATCGGAGGTCATCGCCATCAAGCCCTCACTCCCCGCAGCGTCGTGCAGTAGTAGTAGAGCCGCAGGCCGCCAGCCGAGACGCCCACACCGTTCGCGAGGTGCGCCACGAAGCCGCGCGGGTTCGCGACGGTCCAGCCGGTGACCACGATCCGGCGCTGCCCGTTCGCGCTCGAGTCGATCGTGACCGCGCTGTCCTTCGCGAACGCCCAGCCGCTCTCATGCTGCCGGTAGCCCACGAGCTCGCCCGTGCCGCTGAGCGTCTGCCCCTCGTCCGCCTCGACGACGAGATCGAACCCGCCGACGTCGTTCACGTTCACGCCGTCCCCGTCCGCGGGCGGGCCCGCCTCGGTCGTGGCTTGGACGCTCACCACCGATCGGCCGCCGCTCGCTGTCGCCCCCCAGGTCGCCATCAGACCACCCGCCGGCCTGGGAGACGCTTCACTCTCCGGAGCGCCACCAGGATGACCGCCACGTTACACGCGAGCGACACGATAGCGGTCACGGCCGCAACAATGGCGAGGTCATCCATCGCGCTACCCGATGTTCTGCTTTGTCCATTCCGCTTCACTCATCCACGCGCGCTTCCCGTTCGCCTGTGACGGCGCCCGTGGCTCCTCGCGCTTCGGCTGCGGCCCCTTCGCCTTCGCGATGAGGTGCGCCTGGAGCTTGTCTAGCGCGTCCTTGCCGAGCGCCTCCACGATCTGCGCCTCGGGCAGGCTGCGGAGCAGGCTGAAATTCCGCGTATAGAGTTCGTCCTTGACCATCGCGCACGCCTCGGCGATGTCCGGCGGGATCCGCGCCTTCGCCATCGTGCGCATTGCGTTCAACACCATGTCCGCGGCCTCAGCGGTGCGGGGCAGGCCCGCCTTCTGCATCTCGGTCGGGAGCGCCTTGTTCCAGCGGTCCGCGAACTGCTTGGCCTGGCCGGTGAGCTTGCCCTTATTCGCGGCCTCCTGCTCGGCCTTGAACCGCTCGAGCTCCTCCTTCGCCTTCCGTCCGTCCTCGACCACCTGCCGGATCTCGGGCGAGAGCTGCGCGAGCGCGGCCTGCTCCTGCTCGCGCTGGATGATCCCCATGATGCGCTGCTGCGCAGCCTGGTCCGGGTCGACGCCCGCTTGTTTCAGGATCGCCCACGGGTCCTTCTTGATCGCGGCCAGGCGCTCCTGAAGCTCCGCGTTCGCCTTGTTCGCGGCCTCGAACCGGCTGCGCGCCGCCGCGCCGCGCTGGTAGCCCCGCAGGAGCTCGTCGCGCGTGACCTTGTGCGTCTGCCCGTCGATCGTGACCTCGTACTCCTCGGGGGGCACCTCGGGCTTCGCAGGCGGCTCGCCCTTCACTTCGTGGGGCGGGGGTGAGGCATCGACGGGGGCCGTGGTCGGCGGCGTGCTGACGGGCGCGGGCGGCGCTTCTGCGGGGGTTGCGATCTCGTCGGCCATGGTCGCTCCTACTGCACCGGCATCGGGTTGGACTCGCC
>JBGPPD010000323.1:0-2499 GCA_041488375.1 Gammaproteobacteria bacterium
ACGCGGGGAGCCAGGGGAGAAGGCGGTCAACCTCGAGCTGAGTCGTGGGCGCGGTCACCGTTCCGGCTCCGCGAAGGCAGGCTGGTTGCGGTACTGCTCGTCCGTCGACCACAGCACGAAGTGCCGCGCCGCGAGTCCGTCCGGCCCCTGCTGCGCCGCGGACTGGAGAACCGGCGCGTAGGGGCCAAGGCTCTGCGGGTTCGACGCCAGAGCGTTCTGTACGGTGCTATGCTGCGGCCGTGCGCGAGTGGCCTCCGAAGGTTGAGCCGGCGCGGTGGCCGGGGCACCTGATCCTGATCCTGACGTTCCTGTTCCTGGCTCCTCGCTGCCAAACGCAGGGAGCCCCACACGCAGAGGCACGCCAGCGGCAAACTGATTCGCGCCCGGCCCGCCCTTGATGCCCGCCAGGTAGCCCGCCGTCTTGCTGCCCCGGTTCGCTGCCGCAGCGAGAGTGGAGGAGAGACGGCGGTCAAGGACCCCATGCCCGAACGCCCCGGCGGCGCCCAGGAGCGGGCTCCCTGTTGCCGCGCCCGCCGCGCTGCCCACGATCGTGCTGCTGAGTGAGATGGATTTGCGCCGGGCCGCCCGCGCCGCGCCCTCCTCGGCCGCCTTCAGGGCCTCCAGCGTGTTCGACAGCCGTGCCTTGACGGGCTGGAACGCGGCGGCCTCCGTGGGCGCCTTCGACGCTTGCGCCTGAACCGCGTCCTCGATGGCGGCGCGCATGTCGGAGGCGAGTTCCTTTTTCGTCTCGCCTGCGGTCGTGTACTGCCTGCTGATCTTGTCGTACTCGCGGCGGGCCTCCGCCTGGAGCCCGCGCTTGATCTCCTCGGCCTGCATGAGCCCTAGCTCGGTCCCGGTCGCTGGCTTCGTCAGGAGCTCATCGGCCGCCGACTCGAGCAGCCCTGGCCGCGCGCTGCCGAGCGACGTCGCCCTGGCTGCCTGTGACTTCTGGGACAGCTCCGTCGCCATCTTGAGCGCGTCGGGGCCTGTGACCCCTGCGGCCTCGAGTCGCTTCAGGATCTCGCCGTACTCGGTCCCGATCGTGTCCGCTGCCGTCTCGAGGCGCCCAGCGGTACCCGTGACGGTACCGAACGGGCGGATCGCCCCGGTGTCGAGCGCCTGCTGTACCGCGGCCTCGGGTATCAGCCGACGCGCAGTGAGCGGCGTACCGATTCCAGACAGCGCCTTCCGTCCCTGCTCGATGCTCTTCTTTCTGAGCCAGTCTTTGATGGCCGACATGGACTCGCCGCCACCAACAGGCATGGTCCCGGCCACCAGAGCCATGGAGCGATCGATGCCAGCGGGAGACCCCATCTCGCGCAGCCCCTCGTGCCCGACGCGCGCCGCGTAGGCCGCCGCGGTCTCGTCAGGCTGGCGCGGTGACGCGAGCGGAGGGATCGGGTACTGCCCCGGCTTGACCGCGCTCCAGACGGCGGAGCCCACGCGGCTGAGCAACCCCGGCGGATCGACGGAGCCCTCGAGTTGCGCCAGCACAGCCGGGTCGGTGACTTTGCCGGGGGCGCCTTCGAGTTGGGCGAGCAGGGCAGGATCGGTGACCTTGCCCATCACGGCACCTCGTACCAGCCGTCCGCGCGCTTCTCGTAACGCTTGGCGCCGACCGACTTCACCTCAGGGGCTGCCGCCGCCCCGCCCCCCGCCCCCAGCCCCGTGTCCAGCACGACGTCGGAAGGCGAGAACCCCTGCTGTGTCGCGAGACGCTTGTACTCCCCGGCCACGGCCTCGTACCGCTGCCGCTGCGCTCCGAAGACGCGCCCCGACTCGTCGCGGAACTGCGCACGGATGTGAGGAGGCAGCTTCTCGCCCTTGAGCATGCCGTTCCAGACGGCACGCACCTTGTCCGGCACGCTGCCCGCGTTCGCGGCCGTCGCGTACTCGCCTTCCCTCACCGACGACGCAGGGTCAAGGAGCTTCATGTACCCATAGACGAGGGAGATGTCGCCCGCGCCCGTGGGACTCGCGCCCTGGATCTTCTGGTACGCCTCCGCGACCGACTGCATGTTCTTGACGACAGCTTGCCCCTGAAACTCCTCGCGCAGCGCCTTGGGGAGTTGACCCTTCGCCTGCGCGAGTTTCTGGCCCTCGAGACCAACCTTCGCCCAGTCGATGGCGATCCCCTGCTCCTTCGCCTTCGACTCGATCGCCTCCCGCGCCTGCTTGTTCGAGAGGCCCGCCACCACGACGCCGATCTGCTGCCCCACCTTCACCATGCCCGGCGAGGCAGGCGCGTTCTCGGCGCGGAGCCCCGCCGTCTCCTCTCCCACCTTCGAGGTTTCCGCGCCCACCTTGCCCGTCTCGGCGAGCGTCTTGGTGGGCGCTGCCGCCGCCGTGATGCCGCCGACGAACCCCGGCGCCTCGGCCGCGCTCGTCCCGGCCGGGAGCGGCTGCCCGCCGCGTGCCGCCGCGAGCTGCGCGAGCATGGACGCCCGGCTGTTCGGGTCCATCGACCCGATCTGCCCCTGGATGCCGATCCCCTCCTGC
>JBGPPD010000324.1:0-2474 GCA_041488375.1 Gammaproteobacteria bacterium
CGTGCCTCAGTTCACCAACATCGCCACCGACGCAAGGAACGCCGTGCTGGATGGCGCCTGCGGTGCGCTGCAGTCCTCGGCGGTGATCATGTACGCCTCGACGCGGACTTCCACGCCCATTGCGAGCATTACTGCCAACGTGAGCCTTTCCTCGGGCCTCGACTTCGCCGGCAGCACTTGCGCGACACCGATAGCGCGCGACACCAACGTTTCGCCGACTCTGACAAGGAACTGCTCAGCCATCCCATCGCAGATCTGCTCGTAATCTGTCCGGTGTTGCCGGCTGCACGGCGGGAGCACTGCCGGCGGCGGTTCGCATGAATTCAGGAAAGGGGAGCCTAACGGCTCCCTTTTTTTTTGTGGCGCTCGCGCTTGCCTGTGTTGGCACGCGCTTCGCGAGCGTAACGGGGTGGGCATTGTCAGCAGTAGCGCTGATGGGAACGGCTTGGTCCGGAGCCACCACCCGAGCTGCACCCTCGTGGCTTTCGATTTCCGTAATCAGCTTCGCCGGGTTGGTCACGCTCAACGCAATCTTCCTCACCCCCGCGTACAACCCGGCGGGCCTATACAACCCGCTGCTGCTTGCACTGGCCTTTGTTGCGTTCCGGCGGTTCGGTGACTCTTCCGAATTGCATGCCACAGTCGCCGCTTTCGCCAGCGGCGCTGTCCTCGCGGCATGGGGTCTGGTGCAGGCCGGCCCGCTCGGAATGGCCAGGGCAGAAGGATTCTTCCTGACTCCGGCGATCAACGCCGGAATGATCAATCTTTTCCTTGTACCGCTGTTGGCGGCCGTGATGTTAGGTCGACGTGAAGGACTGTTGCTGGCTGTCGGCGTCCTGTTTGCGGCGGCGCTATTTGCAGCCGATAGCCGTGGCGGCTTTCTCGGCCTGACCATCGGCCTCGCGACGGCCGCGATCCTCGCCATGCGTGCGGGCTTGCTGCAGCGACGGGGCGTCGTTGCGGCGTTTGCTCTGCTTGTCGCTGGATTTCTCCTTGTCTTGGCACTACAAGCAATTCCTTGGGGCCCAACTGCGAAGGAACTGCCCGCCGACTCGGTGGCGCGTGCTGAGTCCTCCCAGTCGCGGCTGGAGCTGTATGCCTTGTCGTGGAACACCTGGCTCGAGCGCCCGCTCATTGGAACCGGATACCTCACGTTCTCCTATGCCCTGGAGCGTAATCGCTCAAAAGTGCCGAGCTACGGCGAATCCAACGAGACCTGGTTCGCGCACAACGACTATCTGCAAACCTTGCAGGAGCTTGGGCCGGCAGGATTGGCCGCGTTCCTGGCGGTCACCGGCCTGCCCCTGCTGCTTGCCTATCGCAAGGTCCCGTCTTTGCCGGCGGAACGCCGCCCTGGGGCAGTCGCTGCCGCCGCCGGACTAGCGTCGATGGCCGGGCACGCGATGGTCGATTTTCCCTTCTTCATTCCCGTCTGCCTGGTTCTTTACGGTGCCCTGCTCGGGGCGCTGGACCGACAACTTGCGCAGGAGCGCGGAATCGCTCCGCCGGCCTCTAGCGCGGGCCCCGTATTTCGCGCGGCACGTGCTGGAGCCCTCCTTCTTGCCGCGCTGGTGCTGTTGCGCCCGCTGCTGGCTGAATGGTCGTCGGCCTGGGGCCTGCGTAAGTTCGCGGCGGGCCAGGGACCGAGCGCGGCACTCTGGCTCGGATTGGCGAGCAGCATCGAGCCCGCTGACTGGCGCTACCATTGGTACGCAGGCCAGTTCTGGGATGCCCAGGCGGCCGACTCAGGCAAACGCGAAGCTGCCCGCCTGGCAGTTGCAGCCTATATGGGCGGCGTCAACGCGAATCCGCTGGAACCGAAGAGCCTGCTTGGACTGATATCGATGAACTTGCGCTATCGGGACCTGCTGGATGCGCCAGCCGACCCCAGGACACTGCAGGAGTGGATGGCGCGCGCCGAGACGCTAGCGCCCTACCGCGCCGAGGTGCGTGAGGTGCGCGCGCGACTTGGGGCCGCTAAGTGAGGCGCCGCGAAACAGGCTACACGTTGGCGGAGCTGGTGATCGTGATCGTCATCGCCGCCATCCTCGCCGCACTTACGCTCCCCCAGTGGAATCAGACTGCAGTGAACGCCGCTTGGTACTACGAGCAGGCGCGTTCCACCGTGCGCTACGCGCAGCGCACGGCCGTGGCGCAGCGCCGCTGCATGTTCGTGCGCGTCACCGGAACGCAACTGGAAGTGATGCAAGGCACCGCTGCCTGCGCGATTACGGCGACCCCGGTGACGCAACTGGGCAACGGACAGCCGGTTGCGTTCTCAGCGCCTTCCGGGGTGGCCTTGTCCGCTGCTCCCAATCCGTTCAGCTTCAATGGCCTCGGACAACCGAGCAGCGCGGCGACCGTCACCGTCGGGGGCAGGACCATCGCGGTGAACGCGGAGACGGGCTATGTCCAGTAGCCGCGAGCGCGGGCTGTCGTTGATCGAAGTGGTGGTCTTCATCGTCGTGCTGGGC
>JBGPPD010000325.1:0-2455 GCA_041488375.1 Gammaproteobacteria bacterium
CCTGGCCCCGAATCGGCGCGCCGAAGTCGAGGTGCTGGGCATGAGCCGGTAGGCGCAAGCCCCGGCCCCGCCCGCAGCCCCGCCGCCGGCGGGGCTTTTTGTTTGCATGACCGATAAAGTCCTCATCAACGCCCGCTGGGTGGTGCCGGTGGAGCCCGCGGGCGTGGCGCTCGAGCGCCACGCCGTGGCGGTGCGCGACGGCCGCATCGAGGCCGTGCTGCCGATGGCGCAGGCCACGCAGCAATACGCCGATTACGCCCGCGTGGACCTCCCCGGGCATGCGCTGATCCCGGGGCTGGTCAACGCGCATACGCATGCCGCAATGACGCTGATGCGCGGCGTCGCCGACGACCTGCCGCTGATGCGCTGGCTGCAGGAGCACGTCTGGCCGATCGAGGCGAAGCATGTGTCGGCGCCGTTCGTGCGCGACGGCACGCTGCTGGCCTGCGCGGAAATGCTGCGCGGCGGCGTCACCTGCATGAACGACATGTACTTCTACCCGGAGGCGGCGCTCGAGGCGGCGCTCGCCGCGGGCATGCGCGCGGCGCTGGGCCTGATCGTCATCGAGTTTCCCACGGCCTACGCCGCCGACCCCGACCAGTACCTCGCCAAAGGTCTCGCGCTACGCGACCAGTGGCGCGAGCATCCGCAGCTGTCGTTCTGCCTGGCGCCGCACGCGCCCTACACGGTGTCCGACGCCACCTTCCGCAAGGTGGCACAGTTCGCCGCCGAGCTCGAGCTGCCGGTGCACGTGCACCTGCACGAGACGCTCGAGGAAATCGCGCGCTCGGTGGCCGAGCACGGCGTGCGCCCGCTCGCGCGGCTCGAGCGCCTCGGGCTGCTGGGGCCCAACCTGATCGCGGTGCACTCGGTGCACCTCGAGCCGGCCGAAATCGCCCTGCTAGCGCGCCACGGCTGCTCGGTCGCACATTGCCCATCGTCCAACCTGAAACTGGCGAGCGGCCTGGCGCCGGTGGCGGCGCTGCTCGCGGCGGGAGTCAACGTGGCGCTGGGCACCGACGGCGCGGCGAGCAACAACCGCCTGGACCTGTTCGAGGAGATGCGCACGGCGGCGCTGCTCGCCAAGGCCGTGGCGCTGGACGCCTCGGCCATGCCCGCGCATGCCGCGCTGCGGGCGGCCACGCTGGGCGGCGCGATGGCGCTCGGCCTCGAGGCCCGCATCGGCTCGATCGTTCCCGGCAAGGCCGCGGACCTGGCCGCCGTCGACTTCGACAGCCTCGAGCTGCAGCCGGTTTACGACGTCGTTTCGCACCTCGTCTACGCCTGCGGGCGCGAGCATGTCACCGATGTCTGGGTCGGCGGCGAAAGGGTGTTGCGGGACCGGATGCTGACGCGCCTGGACCTTGCAGACTTGCAAGGGCGAGTCGGGTTGTGGCAGACTAAAATCTTGAATTAACTGGCAATCCAATCCAAGGACAAGGGGAGTACGAGCATGCTGAACAAGACTTTGCGTTCGATCGGTCTGAGCAGCGCCGCCATTGCGCTGGCCGTGCTGGTGGGCTGCGCGACGACCGAGGAACCCGCCCCGGCTCCCACGCCCGCCCCGGCGCCGGCGACTCCCGCACCCGCTCCCGCCGCCGCTCCCGCGCCTGCCGCGCCCAAGCCCGCGCCCAAGCCGGTGGTGCAGAAGGTCACGCTGGCCGCCGACGTGCTGTTCGACTTCGACAAGTCGGTGATCAAGCCCGAGGCCAAGGGCAAGCTCGACGACCTGGCACAGCAGGTGCGCGGCATCAACCTCGAGGTGGTGATCGCCATCGGCCACGCCGACTCGATCGGCAGCGACGCCTACAACCAGAAGCTGTCGGTGCGCCGCGCCGAGTCGGTCAAGGCCTACCTGGTGTCCAAGGGCATCGAGCCGAACCGCATCTACACCGAGGGCAAGGGCGAGAAGCAGCCCGTGGCCAGCAACAAGACGAAGGAAGGCCGCGCCAAGAACCGCCGCGTGGAGATCGAAGTCATCGGCACGCGCAAGCCGTAAGCGTCCTTGCCTGGCAAGAAAGCCTTGCTCCGGCAGGGCTTTTTTTTGGGAGAATCGGAGGGATGGCGATCGTCCGTGCCGATTTTGCCCTTCCATGGTCTCGTGTTTTTTGGCTGCATGAATCTCGCAGCCAAAAAACACGAGATCGTTTTTAGATGCCAAAGCAAAGCCCAAACGCCGACCCCGCCGAACTGGAGAAATTCAGCGCGCTCGCGCACCGCTGGTGGGACCCGCAGAGCGAATTCCGCCCGCTGCACGAGATCAATCCGCTGCGCCTGGGCTGGATCGAGCAGCAGCAGCCGCTGGCGGGCAAGGAGGTGCTGGATGTGGGTTGCGGCGGCGGCATCCTGACCGAGGCGATGGCGCGGCGCGGCGCGCGCGTCACCGGCATCGACCTCGCCGAGAAGCCGCTCAAGGTGGCGCAGCTGCACCTGCTGGAGAGCCGGCTGGAAGTGC
>JBGPPD010000326.1:0-2425 GCA_041488375.1 Gammaproteobacteria bacterium
ATCTGCTCGTGTTGGCGGACGCCTGAGCGAAAAGCCCGCAGCTGCGCCACGAGATATTCTTTCTGCTGGCCGCTCAGGTTCGCCGCCCCGACCAGGGTCGCCTTGCCGTCCTCCCCGTGGCAGGTCTGGCACAGCGCGCGCACCTTGGTCCTGCCGGCCGCGGCATCGCCGGCCCGGGCCGGCGCGAGCGTCGCGCTCGACGCGGCCACGACGACGGCTATTGCGAGCAACCGCCCGTGCGAGAAAGCCATTCCCTTGCCCTCCAAAAAAAAGCGGGCCGGGCTGAAGGCCCGGCCCGCGTTTCCTGCGGTTTGCTCAATTGCCCTGATACGAGATGCGGTAGATCGCGCCGGCCTTGTCGTCCGATACCAGGATCGAACCGTCGACATACTGCTTCACATCGACGGGGCGGCCGAGGTAGACGCCTTCCTGGTTCATCCAGCCTTCAGCGAAGGGCTCGGTCTTTGCCGCGTGACCCTTGTCATCAAGGTAGGTCACCATCACCCTGGCGCCCCTGGGCTTGACCGCGTTCCAGGAACCGTGCTGCGCGTTGAAGATGGCATTGCGGTACTTGGCGGGGAACATCTTGCCCGTGTAGAACATCATGCCCAGGTCCGCGGCATGCGCGACCATTTCCACCTCCGGCTTGACGTAGATGTCCGCCAGCGCCTTCGGAATGCTCTTGGCCTTGTACTCATCGGTCCTCGTGCTGCCGCCGCCGTAATACGGGGCGCCGTACCACCCCCCCAGCTTGAGCACCCCGTTCACCGCGGGCACCCTGTTCAGCTCGCCGGGAGGTATCTCGTCGCCCATGCCGTCGACCTGGTTGTCGGTGAACCACAGGCTGCCGTCCTTCGGATTGAACGCGAGCCCCGACGAGTTGCGCACCCCGGTCGCGACGACTTTACGATCTGTCCCGTCCCTGTTGAAGCTGACGATGCCGCCAATGCCCACCTTCCGGTACAAGTCGATTTTTTCCGGCGGCTGCACGTTGAACGGCTGCCCGAGGATGATGTAGATCCTGTTGTCGGGGCCGATCGCGCAGGCGCGCCCGGTGTGGTTGTACGATTCTTCCTCGGGCGGAATCAGGTCGCCCTGCTTGACGATCGGAATCGCGACCGTGTCGGAGCCCTGCTGGAAGTATTCCGCGGCCGGGAACATCATCACGCGGTTGCGCTCGGCGATGAACAGGAACCCATCGGGCGAGTAGCAGGCGCCGGACGGAAGATCGAACTTGATGCTCCCGCTGAACTCGTCGACCGTGTCGGCGACTT
Source organism: Gammaproteobacteria bacterium (assembly GCA_041488375.1). GTDB lineage: Bacteria > Pseudomonadota > Gammaproteobacteria > Burkholderiales > SG8-39 > JAABQT01. The sequence goes on from JBGPPD010000326.1 coordinate 1,275, forward strand.
TGTCGTCGTCGCGGTCGTTCACCGAATAGACGGCGGACTTGAGGGTCCCGGCCCATACCGTGGCCGTGTTGCGGCTCACCGCCATGCCGCGGGCGTCGGGCACGATGGCGAACAGGTCGATCTTGAAGCCCTCCGGCAGCTTGATCTGCTGCAGCATCTTCTTCAGGTTCTCCGCGTACTGGCCCCCCTGGGGCACCCGCTTCATCGGCCCGGCGTCCGTTCGCTTGAACGAGCCGAGCTTTTCCAGGGCTGCCTCATCATCCTTCGCGACAACCGTACCGGCGGCAAATGCAAATGCCAGCCCGATCGCCATGCACAAAGCGCTGCGTTTCATTGGTCCCCTCCACGTGGTCGTGGTACCAGATGCGATGCGATCGCGTGATCGCCTCCCGGAGGCGGCACCTTGGCGGTGATCCGTATCGGGTAGGCGTTGATGCTCCTCCTGCGATCACGGCTGCGTCAAGCCTTCGCCATGGAGTTTCGCAGCGCGGCAACGCCGGCCTTTTCCGCAGTGCGGCACGCACCAGCGCACGCCGGGGTGCGCCGTGGAACGCTTCCCACGGTGCGCCGCTCGCGGGTTTGCCGCAGAATAGCGGACCATGCGCGGCCACCATGACATGGGCGGATTGCCGGCCGGCAAAGTGCGGCGGAGCGAGCACGCCTACGCGGACTGGGAACTGCGCGTGGACGCGATGATGATGCTGCTCGTCGGGGTCGTGGGCGGGAGCAAGCGCATGACCGTGGACGAGCTGCGCAAGAACATCGAGTCCCTGCCGCCCGCGGATTACGACAAGATGGGCTACTACGAGCGCTGGGTGATCTCGCTCACGCAGACCATGATCCAGCGCGGCGTGATCACCACCGATGAGCTGGCAAGGAAGCTGGCGGAAGTGGGAAAACGTGCCCGTCGCTAGATTCCGGCCGGGGGATCGCGTTCGCGTCAGGCACGCTGCACCCCTGGGCCACCTCCGCACTCCCTATTACATCCGCGGGCAGGAGGGCGTGGTGGAGCGCCTGTGCGGCGCCTTCCCGAACCCGGAGGAACTGGCCCAGCAGCGCGACGGCTTGCCGGCGCAGCCGCTGTACCGCGTGCGCTTCCGGCAGAAGGACGTGTGGCCGAGCTACCACGGCGGCGGCGCGGACGTGATCGA
>JBGPPD010000327.1:0-2420 GCA_041488375.1 Gammaproteobacteria bacterium
CCGCCTCATGGGACGCCTGGAGCGTGGCGAACCCCTGTTCGACATCCGGCACCAGAGCGGCGGTTCGCTGGAGCGCCATCTGCTGCATGCCAGCAACCGGCTGGCCTTCGCGTTGATCGTGGCGTCGGTGGTGATCGGGTCTTCGATCCTGCTTTCGACGCACGCGGGGCCGCACTGGGAGGAGCTGCCGTTGCTCGGCATCGCGGGATTCGCAATCGCCGGCGCACTCGGCATCGGCTGGGCCGTGCTGGCGTTGAAGTCGGGAAAACTGTGAAACTTTTATCAGAGGAGAAATCCATGAAACGCAGAACCATCGCAATAGCAGTGCTCGCCGCGGGCCTCGCGTCCGCTCCGCTGTACTCCTACGCGCAGGCGCCCGCCAAGCCCGCCGCGCCGGCCGCAACGGTGCCCGACATGGGCGCGATGCAGGAACAGATAAAGAAGATGCAGGCGCAGATGGACAGGATCCGGCAGGCGAAGGATCCGAAGGAACGCCAGAAGCTGATGGCCGAGCACATGCTGACCATGCAGGAAACGATGAAGCAGATGCGCGGCATGGGCGGCGGAATGATGTCGGGCGGCGGGATGGGCATGGGCGGCGGGATGGGCGGCATGGGCCCGGACCAGCGCATGCAGATGATGGAGAACCGCGCGGACATGATGCAGATGATGATGGAGCAGATGATGCAGCACGACCAGATGATGCAGCGCCCGGGCGCGAAGTGAGGCGGCCGTGAGAATCGCGCGCACCCGGCGCGCGCCGGCAGACATCACTTGGAGTTAAATATGGCTGACCATTCGCATGACAAGCCCGATTCGGGCAGCGGCGGGACAAGCCGCTGGGTGTTCCTGGGCTTCATCCTGATCGTCGGCTACTTTTTCCTCACAGAGCACCGCGCCCACGTGGTGCAGTTCCTGCCCTTTCTGCTTCTCCTCGCCTGCCCGCTGTTGCACGTATTCCACCGGCATGGCAGACACGGCGGCGGCGAGCAACGCGGTGAACGGGATGAAAGTGCTGGCAAGGACATCCCCGCCGCGGACAAGTCCGCGGATTCCAAGCGGCACGGCTGCCATTAGAGACGAAAGGTCCGGCTCATGAATGATTCCAGCTCCGTGCAGGCATATGGGTTGTGGTCGCTCGTCATCATCAATTCCCTGGTATTCATCATCTTTGCCTTCAGCTTCGCGCGCCCGCAAAGCGCGCGCGACTGGCGTTCGTTCGGGGCGTTTTCGGCTTTTCTGGTCGCCCTGTTCACGGAGATGTACGGCTTTCCCTTGACGATCTACCTGTTGTCGGGTTGGCTCAGCAGCAGTTTTCCGGGAGTCGACTTCCTATCGCACGACGCCGGGCACCTGCTCGAAGTCATGTTCGGATGGAAATCCAACCCGCACTTCGGGCCGTTTCACCTGGCCAGCGGCGTCCTGATCGCGGCAGGCTTCTGGGTGCTGGCCTCGGCCTGGAACGTGCTTTACGGGGCACAGGGCGCGCACCGGCTGGCGACTACCGGCGCGTATGCGCGCATCCGCCATCCGCAGTACGTCGGCTTCGTCCTCATCATGACCGGGTTTCTCCTGCAGTGGCCCACTCTGGTGACGCTGGCGATGTATCCGGTCCTCCTGTTCATGTACGCCCGCCTCGCCAAGCGGGAGGAGGCGGACATGCTTGCGCGGTTCGGTGACGAGTACCGGCGCTACCAGGTGCAGGTGCCGGCCTTCATTCCCAAGCTCCGCTCGTCGAGCGCCCTTGGTCAATCCTGAAAGGAGACTAGTATGAAGAAGCCATGCATTGAGACTTTCGCCGTGCTGGTATTGGCGCAGCCGCTGAGCGTCATGGGCGCGCCAGTCGTGGCGCGCAAGAATCTGAAATAGGAGGAGACTGCCATGTGGAACGGAATGGGCGGAGTGGGCTGGGGATGGATCGGACTGGGCTTGGTGCACATGCTCCTGTTCTGGGTGCTGGTCGCGCTCGGCATCGGGCTGATCGTGCGCTGGCTGGGAGGAACGCGGGAAGACGCCACGCCGCGCGCCATCGACATCCTGCGGGCGCGCTATGCCAAGGGCGAACTCACGCGCGAGCAGTTCGACCAGATGCGGCGGGATATCGGGGCTTGAAGGATTGACCCATGGATCAGCGCGCACACGAGCATCATCATGACGGGCACGCGGGGCACGACAGGAAGGCGGCTCCTCCCCTGGCATCGAAGGCTTCCACGCCTAAACCCGGTCTCCAGTACACGTGCCCCATGCATCCGCAGATCCTGCGCGATGCGCCGGGCAGTTGCCCGCTCTGCGGCATGGCGCTCGTGCCCGTGGGCGCGGCAGCGGCGGAGCAGGACGACACCGAGCTGCGCGACCTGACGCGGCGCCTGTGGATCGGCATTGCCCTGTCGATTCCATTGGTATTCCTCGCCATGTCGCCG
>JBGPPD010000328.1:0-2386 GCA_041488375.1 Gammaproteobacteria bacterium
ACCCGCGCGGCGGCGGTGGCAGGTGGGCGGGGAGGATCTGCAGCGGGTCCGCGGCGGCCACTGCCGCGCGGAAACTCTGTTCGAGGAGGGCGCGCATTGGGCGGAGTGTAGCCAGTGTGCCCAGTGTACCGGTGGCCGCGGCGCGTGGGACTTGTCCCATCGCCTTTTCGCGCCCAAGCGGCACGCCGTTTGCGCTATCCTCGCCTCCCTATGACGAAACGCACCGTGCCGCCCTTTCGCGCCGATCACGTCGGCAGCTTCCTGCGTCCGAAGGAACTGCTCGAGGCGCGCGACCAGCATTTCAAGAAGAACGCGATCAGTCGCGCGCAGCTGCGCGCTGTCGAGGACAAGGCCATCCGCGACATCGTGAGGCTGCAGGAGGATTGGGGCCTGCAGGGCGTCACGGACGGCGAGTTCCGCCGCACCTACTTCCACGTCGATTTCCTCGAGCAGCTGGAAGGCGTCGAGGTGAAGGGTGGCATCCAGGTCAAGTTCCACGGCGCCGCCGGCGACGTCGACTTCGCCCCGCCCGTGATGCACGTGACCAAGAAGCTCAAGCACGTGAAGCCGATCCAGGCTGAGGATTTCAGGTTCCTCAAGTCGGTCGCCAAGCGCATGCCCAAGGTCACCATCCCGTCGCCCACCATGCTGCATTTCCGCGGCGGGCGCGGCGCCATCAGCCGCGAGGCCTACCCGGACATGGAAGGCTTCTACGAGGACGTGGCGCGCTGCTACCGCGACGAGATCCGGCAGCTGGCGGAGGCGGGCTGCCGCTACCTGCAGCTGGACGACACGAACCTCGCCTACCTGTGCGACCCGAAGATGCGCGAAGGGGCCAAGCAGCGCGGCGACGACCCGAACGAGTTGCCCAAGCGCTATGCGCGCCTGATCAACGCCGCGATCGCCGGCAAGCCCAAGGACATGTCAGTGGGCGTGCATCTGTGCCGTGGAAATTTCCAGAGCGCCTGGGCCGCCGAGGGCGGCTACGAGCCGGTGGCGGAAGTGCTGTTCAACGAGTTGCAGGTGGACAGCTATTTCCTCGAGTACGACGACGCGCGCTCGGGCGATTTTTCGCCCTTGCGCTTCGTGCCCAAGGGCAAGATCGTGGTGCTGGGATTGGTGACGACCAAGCTCGGCACCCTCGAATCGAAGGACGAGCTGAAGAAGCGCATCGCCCAGGCCGCCAAGCACGTGCCGCTCGAGCAGCTTTGCCTCTCGCCGCAGTGCGGCTTCTCCAGCACCGTGCACGGCAACCAGTTGGCCGTCGAGGCGCAGGGCGCGAAGATCCGGCTGGTGGTCGAGACCGCGCGCGAGGTCTGGGGCGACGCGTAGGGTGGGCCAACGGCCCACCCTACGGCGAGAACGCTTCCTTCAGGGCTTCCTTGCCGAGGCCGTAGAGCACGGGGTAGACCTCGCGGAACACCCGCTGGATTTCCGCCACCGGCACGTCGGCGTACGAGCCGCGTTCACGCAGGTATTCCATGTGGCGCCGGTCGTCGGCGTCGAAAGGGTGGAAGATCGAGTCGGCGCGCCCGTCGAACTCGAGCGGCTTGACGCGGAACTTGCGGCATAGCTCGAGGTTGAAGGCGGGCGTCGCCTTCACCCACTTGCCCTCCAGCAGGAGCTCGGTGAAGCCGTGGTACACGAAGAGATCGGTGCCCATGCGCTCGGCCAGGCGCGGCGTGGTGAGGTGGTTCTTCACGTCGGCGAAGCCGACCCGCGCCGGGATGCCCACGGCACGGGCGCAGGCCGCCAGCAGTGCCGCCTTGCCGATGCAGAAGCCCTCGCCGGTCTCCAGGCACTTGCTGCCCTGGAACGCGGTGTCCTGCGAGAAGTCGAGGAACGGGTTGTAGCGGATGCCGTCGCGCACCGCGTAGTAGAGCGACACCGCGCGCTCGAGGTCGCTCGCGCCTTTCACGTGCTTCCCGGCGAACTCGACCACTGCCGGATGGTCGCTGTCGACGTAGCGCCCCGCCGAGAGGAATGCGTTCATTTGTTCAAGCCCATCATGCGCCGCGCGCCGGCGAACAGCGCATTGCCTGGGTCCGCCAGCCCGTCGATCACCGTGAAATGGTCCCGGCCCGGCATGGCCACCTCTGCGCCCAACACCGCCTTCCAGCGTTGCGCCAGCAGCGCGTTCTGGCGCTTGAACTCGGAGCTTTCCAGCCCGCCCACCGCGAGGTAGAGCGGGGCACGCGTCGCCGGCGGGACATAGGCGGGTGAGAGCTTATGCGCGGAGTTTTCGTCCAGCCGCAGGTCGGCGTTCAGCCAGCCCACCTGCACCAGGGGACGCAGGTCGTAAACCCCGCTCACCGCCAGCGCGCCCTTGTACAGGTCCTTCGGCAGCGAGCGGTCGACCACCGGCCACAGTGCGGCCAGCATCATC
>JBGPPD010000329.1:0-2382 GCA_041488375.1 Gammaproteobacteria bacterium
AGCGTCCTGCCCTTGCCATAGCCCGGATCGCCGGGCCGCTCCCCGCCCTTGGTTACCCGGACGGCGCAGTACTTGAATTCGGGAATCTTGCCGAAGGGGTCGAGCTTGGGGTTGGTCAGCATGTTCGCCGCCGCCTCGTAGAACGCGAAGGGGATGAACACCGCGCCGCGCGGCGTGCCTTCGTCGACGCGCGCGTACAGGGAAATCCTGCCGCGCCGCGACTCCACCGTGAGGATGTCGCCCGGCTGCGCCTTCAGCGCCGCCAGGTCGAGCGGGTGGATGGAGCACACCGGCTCGGGCTCGATCGCGTCGAGCACGCCCGCCCTGCGGGTCATCGCGCCGGTGTGCCAGTGCTCCAACTGGCGCCCGGTGATCAGCACCACGGGGTAGTCGGCGTCGGGCCGCTCGTCGGCGGGAATCAGGTCGGCGGGCACGAACCTCGCCCGTCCGGTGGCCGTCGGGAACACCTCGGTGAACACCACCGGCTGGCCCGGGTCGCCCTCGTTTTCGCAGGGATAGACGACGCAGGAATCGCGTTCCAGGCGCTCCCAGGTGATGCCGGCGATGGAGTTCATGCCGCGGCGCATCTCCTCGAACACCTGCTGCGGATGCGAGTAATCCCAGGGCAGGCCGATGCGGCGCGCGATCTCGTTGATGATCCACAGGTCGGGCTTCGCCTCGCCCGGCGGCTCGATCGCCTTGCGCCCGAGCTGCACCATGCGGTCGGTATTGGTGACCGTGCCGTCCTTCTCCGGCCAGGCGGTGGCGGGCAGCACGACGTCCGCGAGATAGCAGGTCTCGGTGAGGAAGATGTCCTGCACCACCAGGTGCTCGAGCTTGGCCATCGCGGCGCGCGCGTGCTCCACGTCGGGATCGGACATCGCCGGGTTCTCGCCCATGATGTACATGCCGCGCACCTGGCCGGCATCCGCGGCGCGGATCACTTCCACCACCGTGAGGCCGGGCTTCTTCTCCAGCGGCCTGCCCCACAGCGCTTCGAAGCGCTTGTTCGCCTCGGGGTTGTCCACGCGCTGGTAGTCCGGGTACATCATCGGGATGAGGCCCGAGTCGGAGGCCCCTTGCACGTTGTTCTGGCCGCGCAGCGGATGCAGCCCGGTGCCCGGACGGCCGATCTGGCCGGTCATCAGCGTCAGCGCGATCAGGCAGCGCGCGTTGTCGGTGCCGTGCACGTGCTGCGAGATGCCCATGCCCCACAGGATCATCGAGCCCTTCGAGGTGGCGAACAGGCGCGCCACTTCGCGGATCTTCTCGGCCGGAATGCCGCAGATCGGCGCCATCTTCTCTGGCGAGTAGTTCTTCGCGTTTTCCTTCAGCGCGTCGAATCCGCTGGTCCGGTCCTTGACGAAGGATTCATTCACCAGACCCTCGTCGATGATCGCGTGAATCATTGCATTCAAGAGCGCGACATCGGTGTCGGCCCTGAACTGCAGGTAGTGCGTGGCATGGCGCCCGAGCTCGCCGCGGCGCGGGTCGGCGACGATCAGCTTGACGCCGTTCTTCACCGCGTTCTTCATCCAGGTGGCGGCCACCGGGTGGTTGACGGTCGGGTTGGCGCCGATCACGAACACCACCTCGGCATTCAGCACGTCGCTCACCTGGTTGGACACCGCGCCGGAACCCACGCCTTCGAGCAGCGCCGCCACCGACGAGGCATGGCACAGGCGCGTGCAGTGGTCCACGTTGTTGGTGCCGAACCCCGTGCGCACCAGTTTCTGGAACAGGTAGGCCTCTTCGTTGGAGCCCTTGGCCGAGCCGAAGCCGGCCAGGGCGAAGCGGTCCTCGTCCCGAATCCGCTTCAGCCCCGCAGCGGCGAAATCGAGCGCCTCTTCCCAGCTCACCTCGCGGAACGCCTCCTTCCAGTTCGCCGGGTCCACCGTGAAGTGCGCGGACTTGCCGATCCCCGGCTTGCGGATCAGCGGCTGGGTGAGCCGTTGCGGGTGCTGGACGTAATCGAAGCCGTAGCGGCCCTTGACGCACAGCCGCCCGTGGTTCGCCGGGCCGTCGCGGCCGGTGACGAACTTGATGACGTTGCTGCCCTTGTGCACATGGTAGGTGAGCTGGCAGCCGACGCCGCAGAACGGGCAGACCGAATCCACCTGCTTGTCGGCCACTTCAAGGCCGGCCTCGCGCGCCGGCATCAGCGCGCCGGTCGGGCAGGCCTGCACGCACTCGCCGCAGGCCACGCAGGTGGAGGCGCCCATCGGATCGTCGAAGTCGAAGACGATCTTCGAATGCTCGCCGCGGAAGGCGTAACCGATGACGTCGTTCACCTGCTCTTCGCGGCAGGCGCGCAGGCAACGCGTGCATTGAATGCAGGCATCCAGGTTCACCGCGATCGCCGGGTGCGAAAGGTCCGCCTTG
>JBGPPD010000330.1:0-2377 GCA_041488375.1 Gammaproteobacteria bacterium
GAGTTCCCTGGCGTCGCACAGCACGTCCGGCTGGCCCTTCGGATCGATGTCGAGCAGGACGTTTTCCCACCCCTGGTACACGGGCGGCAAGGCAATCGCCTTGCTGTTGCCGCCGACGTTCAGCACCTTTCTTGCCATCCCCCACCCCAGGATTTAAACTGCCCCCGGCAAATCTACCGCACTACCCGCTTTGAGCGCGAGGAGAGGGAGACGCCGGGCGCGGTGACACCGCGCCCGTTTTTTTTCCGAACAGGACCCGAGTCGCCCATGTTCTACTGGATGAACCCGGCGCAGGAACGCGAGTTCAACTCGGCGATGGAGACGATCAACCGCATCTACCCGCGGGTGTTCGCCGCGGACATGATGATCGCGATCCATCGCAACATGGGATTCCTGGAAGACACCGCCTTCCTCAACGCGGTGAACGCCGAGGCCCGCAACGACCTGGAGCGCTGCCTGATCTGGCGGCTGCACGTGCTTTGCTGGTGCGCCTCCAACGCGCTCAAGATCGACGGCGACTTCGTCGAATGCGGCGTGCACCAGGGCTACTGCACCAGCGTCGTCGCCAGGTATCTCGACTTTGCCAAGCAGTCGCGCAGCTGGTACCTGTACGACACGTTCTCCGGCATCCCGCAGGACCAGCTCGATCCGGGCCACGCCAATCCCGAGATCTACCAGGATCCCGCGTCGTACGATCTCGTCCGGCAGCGGCTCGCCGCTTACCCGAACATCCGGGTCGTGCGCGGGCGCGTGCCCGAAATCCTCGACGAGACGGCGCCCCGCTCGATCGCGTTCATGCACCTGGACCTGAATTCGGCGGCGGCGGAACTGGGCGCCCTGGAGCGCTTGTTCGACAGGATTGCCTTCGGCGGCCAGCTGGTGCTGGACGACTACGGCTGGTTCAACTATCGGGGGCAAAAGGCCGCCGAGGACCCCTTTTTCCGTGAGCGCGGCTGCTCCGTGCTGGAGCTGCCGACGGGCCAGGGCCTGGTGATCAAGCTGGGGCCGCGGGCGTCCCGCTAATGGCCAGAGCAACGCTTCTCCTCCTCCTCGCCCTGCTGCCGGGATTTTCGTTCGCGCAGCCGCCGAAGGCGAACCTGCAATGCAAGGCCACCGCCACCGATTTCGTGTTCGCCTGCACGATCCGTCTCACACGGGGCGGCAAGCCGCTCGAGCGCGTGCGCCTGACCGTGGACGCGGACATGCCCTCGATGCCGATGGCGCACAGCGTGCCGCCGGTGCAGGCGCAGCCGACACAGGTGCCGGGCGAATATCGCGCGCAGCTGGATCTGGAAATGCTCGGCGTGTGGGCCGTAAAGTTGCGATTGGCGGGTCCGGTGCGCGACCAGCTGATCCTGCAATACGAGTTCGACAGCCGAGGAGCCACGCCGGTACGCCGATGAAGCAGCTTGCCTTCAAGCAGGTGGATGTGTTCACCGCCCGGCCGTTTTGCGGCAATCCGGTGGCGGTTGTGATCGGCGCCGACGGTCTGGACACGGCGGCCATGCAGCGCATCGCCGCCTGGACCAATCTGTCGGAGACGACATTCCTCCTGCCGCCTACCAAGGCTTCGGCCAGCTACAAGCTGCGCATCTTCACGCCGCGGCGTGAACTGCCCTTCGCCGGGCATCCGACGGTGGGCAGCGCGCACGCGGCGCTGGAGAGCGGGTTCGCCAAGGCCCTGGGCGGAAATCTAAAGCAGGAGTGCGGCGCAGGAGTGTTGGATCTCACCGTCGAGGGAAGCCGCATATTCGTCAACGCGCCCCAACCGAAGCTGCGGGAGGTACAGGCCCCCCTCTTTGGCAGGGGCCGCGCGCTGCGTGTGGACGTGGGGCCTATCTGGATAGTGGCTGACCTCGGCGACGCCAAGGCTGTCGACGAGCTCCAACCGGACATGGCGGCGATTGCTGAACTGTCGGAACAACTCGATGCGAGCGGCGCAACCGTCTTCGGGCGCACCGGGAACGCGGCTACGCCCATCCACGTGCGCTCCTTCGCTCCGGCCCAGGGCATCCCGGAGGATCCGGTCTGCGGCAGCGGCAACATATCGGTCGCCGCTTACCTGCGCGAGATGGGGCTGCTGAAGGAATTCGGCGCCAGCTACACCGCGCGCCAGGGCATGCAGGTCGGGCGAGACGGGCGCGTGCAGGTGCGCGTCACTGCCGACGCAATCCAGATCGGCGGGGAAGCCGTGACCTGCGTCGACGGCAAGTTGCGCGTCAGTTAGAACGCGGGGCTGGCGCTGGAAACCCGGCCACCGGCGGCACGTATACGAACTGCTGCGCGCGATAGCTGCGCGCCCCGAATAGCGGAATACTCGACGGCATCCCTTCCGCGAGGCTGTAAACGCCCGCCACACCGCCTTCGGCGCCCTGAC
>JBGPPD010000331.1:0-2372 GCA_041488375.1 Gammaproteobacteria bacterium
CGACGTTCCAGATCACCGGCTCGGGGATCGGCCGCCACTGCCAGAGCAGCAGCGCGAGGGCCAGGGTGGCGGCGAGCACATAGGTGCTGCGCTCCACCGCCGGCGGCACGATGCGCGTCCACCAGCGCTTGAAGGAGCGCCGCGCCATGACGCTGTGCTGCACCGCGAACAGGCCGAGCAGCAGGAGGTTCACGACCAGCGCCTCGGCAAGGGGCACCGTCGTGCCCGTATCGATCGACTTCGGCACGACGAGATTGCCGATGAAGCCGATGGCATAGGAAAAGGTGCCGAGGAAGAACACGTAGACGATCAGGCCGTACAGCAGCGACAGGAATGCCTTCATTGCAGTCTCCTTGGGTTATTCGACTTCAGGTTCGGTGCGGCGCTCAGCGCTGCAGCCACCAGCGGTTGTCCAGCACCTGGGCGATGCGCCGCGCCGCGCGCGCGGCGCCGTCGGTCTCGACCGGCTTGTAGGCCACCGGTGCGTGCATGGCCTGGAGCGCGCGTTCGGCGAGCGATTCCGGCGTGAGGCCCGCGTACGGCACGGATCGGTCGGCCTCGTAGTTGGCGAGCCGCCGGCGCACGTGGACGCACTGCTCGAAGTGCCGCTGCAGCGGGAAGCTCAGGAACGGCCGCCGCGTGGCGACCAGCTCCATGGTCGTGCTCAGGCCGCCCTGCACCAGCGCGAGGTCGCAGCAGGCGAGGTGCTCGAAGAGGTTGTGCACGTAGGGGCGTACCTCGAGGCCGTCGAGCCGGGGGAAGGAATCCGGCGACAGCCGCGGCCCCGCCACCAGGATCATGCGCAGCTCCGGCACCTGGCGCTTCATGCGCGGGAAGGCCCGGGCGATCTTGTGCAGGAGGTGGCCGCCGACGCCCGTGCCGCCCACCGAGGCGATCGCGATCTTCTCGTCGCGCCGGTAGCCGAGCCGCGCGCGCGCCTTCTCGGTGTCCGCGAATGCCGCCGGATCGAACGGCAGCGCATAGCCCGCGTAGGAGAAGTTGCGGTCGGTCCAGGCGCGGATGCTCGGCAGCCCCGGGCCGAACGGCGCCTCGGTGACGTCCTCGGGATTGCCGACGAAGATCGCCGCGTCGCGCACGTAGGGAAAGCGCGCCACGTGCTCGATGTCGTCGGCGTTGCGGTCGGCGCAAAGGTGCGCCTCGCGCCCGTCGCCCTGCTCGTCCATCGGCAGGCAGCCGACGAAATCGGTGAGGAACACGAACGGCTGGCGCTTGGCTTCGGGGTTCTCGTGGTAGTAGTAATCGACTTCCCAGGACTCGTCGCCGATCACCAGGTCGTAGTGCTCGGCCTCCATGAGGTCGGAGAAGGTCATGAAGTTGTTGACCATGATCTCGTCCATGGTGCGTAGCGCGAAGAACGCGGACAGGTCGTGCTCGCCGGCGACGGACTCGAAGTGCCGGCTCTCGTTGGCGAGGCGCCTGGTGATCGGATGCACGCGCTCGCCCTCCTGCTCGAGATAGCGCGCGGCCGGATCGACGGTGAACCAGTCGATCTCCAGGTCGGGGTGGAGCTTGCGCAGCTCGCGCGCGATGGCAAGGTCGCGCTGCACATGGCCCAGGCCGATGGGGCTGGAGATGAAAAGCACCCGGCGCTTGCGGCTCATCGCGCGCACCCAGGTCGAGGTGCGCGGCGCCCCGGCGACGAAGTCGCGCACCGAGCGGTTGAAGAGCACCGGGTCGCGCACCGCCGTGAGGTGCCCGCCGCCGCCCACGGTCAGCAGCCGTGCGCCGGGCACGAGTTCGTGGATGGCCTGGCCGCTCGCATAGGGCACGCGCTTGTCCCCGTCGCCGTGGATGACCAGCGTCGGGCAGCGCACACGCCGCGCAAGCTCCGTCACGTCGCTCCTGATCCAGCCGGTGTACGCCCAGTCGACCAGCTCCCCGCTCGCCGACCAGCCGTAGCGCACGCCGTCCTCGAAAGCCTTGGTGGAGTGGGGCTCGGTGAAGCAGATGGAAAAGAACCAATCCAGATGGCCCGGCCAGTCGGTGCGCATGCGCTCGCTCTCCTTGCGCACGCGCTCCGCGACCTTCGGATGCTCGATGCCGCCCTTGGCGAAACCGCCCGCCACGACGAGGTGGCTCACCCGTTCCGGGTGCTCGGCGGCGAGGCGCAGCGCGGTCATGGTGGTGGCGGAGATGCCCACCACCGCCAGCCGCTCGGCGCCCGCGGCATCCAGCACCGCGAGGAAGTCCTGGTAATACTCCTCGAACGCGTAGTGCTCCTGCCCGCGCGGCCGGTCGGAGCGCCCGTTGCCGCGCCCGTCCATGGTGAGCACGCGGAAGTGCTGCGCGAGGTACGGCACCGTGGCCTTCAGGATCTGCGAGTGCGCGATCTGGAAGATCGGCGCAAAGGC
>JBGPPD010000332.1:0-2367 GCA_041488375.1 Gammaproteobacteria bacterium
CTCAGGGCGTTGCAGCAGGAGAAAAAGCCCCACGCCCGCACGGTGATCCTCATCGAATGCTGCGAGGAAAGCGGCAGCACGGACCTGCCGGCCTACCTGGAGGCGCTCGCGCCCAGGGTGGGCGCACCGGCGCTGGTGGTGGGCCTGGATTCGGGCTGCGGCAACTACGAGCAGCTCTGGGGCACGACGTCGCTACGCGGGCTGGTGAACGGGGTGCTCACGGTGGAGGTGCTCACCGAGGGCGTGCATTCGGGGGATGCGAGCGGGGTGGTGGCCTCGAGCTTTCGCATCGCGCGGCAGCTCCTCGAGCGCGTGGAGGAGGCGGCGACGGGCCGCGTGCGCGAGGCCGCGTTCCAGGCGCCGGTGCCGGCGGAGCGCGTGGCGCAGGCGAAGCGCGCGGCCGAGGTGCTCGGGCAGGAGATCCACGCCAAGTTTCCGTTCGTGCCCGGCATGCAGCCGATGGCGGAGGGGCTGGAGGCGCTGGTGTTAAACAGGACGTGGCGCCCGGCGCTGTCGGTTACGGGCGCCGAGGGGCTGCCGCTGCCCGCGAACGCGGGCAACGTGCTGCGTCCCCGGACGTCGCTCGCGCTGTCGCTGCGCATCCCGCCCACGGTGAATGGGGAGAAGGCGGCGGCGCGGCTGAAGGAAATTCTGGAGGCGGATCCGCTCTATGGCGCGCGCGTGAGTTTCGACGCGGGCCAGGCGGCCACCGGCTGGCATGCGCCGATCACTGCGCCCTGGCTGGAGAAGGCGATCGATGCCGCTTCACAAAAGAATTTCGGCAAGCCGGCGATGTGGATGGGCGAGGGCGGCACGATCCCGTTCATGTCGATGCTGGGCGAGAAGTTCCCGCAGGCGCAGTTCCTGATCACCGGGGTGCTCGGCCCGCACTCCAACGCGCACGGGCCGAACGAGTTCCTGGATATCGAGTACGCGAAGAAGCTGACGGCGGCGGTGGCGGAGGTGTTGGCGGCGCAGGCGGTGGCGCCCTGAGTTGACCGTAGTTGCTGAAAAGGCTACATTCGTCGCCCTTTAGGCAACGAACCCATGGACCCCGCCGCGCTCCTCTTCGGCGCCTACCGCCGCGACGTGCTCGCACTCCTCCTCCTGCATCCGGAGGACTCCACGCACGTGCGCGAGATCGCGCGCGCCATCGGCAAGGCGCCGGGCACGCTGCTGCGCGAACTGAACGCGCTCGCCGCCGCCGGCGTCCTGGTGCGCAAGCCCCTGGGCAACCAGGTGCACTTCCAGGCCAACCCCGCCTGCCCGATCTACGAGGACCTGCGCAACATCCTGAAGAAGACCGTGGGCGTGGCGGACGTGCTGCGCGAAGCGCTCGCGCCGCTCCGCGACAGGATCCGCGCGGCCTTCGTCTACGGCTCGGTTGCCCGGGGCGAGGAGCGCGCGCGCAGCGACCTCGATGTCATGGTGGTGGGCGAGGCGAGTTTCGGCGACGTGGTCGCGGCGCTCGCGCCGGCGCAGGAATCGTTGCGCCGCGAGGTCAACCCGAACGTCTACCCCGCGTTGGAGTTCAGGAAGAAGCTCGCCGCCGGGAACCCGTTCCTCAAGCGCGTCCTGGCGGAGCGCAAGATCTTCATCGTGGGAGGCGAAGCTGACCTTGGAAAACCTGCTGCGCATCGGCAAGCTCAAGGCGCACGCCGCCGATGAGCGGGAAATACTGCGGCTGCTCGATGCGGCGCAGCTCGCCCTGAAGGACGCGGCGGTCGTGGAACTCAGCGGCGATTCGAGGCTGAATCTGGCGTACCGGGCGATGATCCAGGCGGCGCTCGCCGCGGTCCTCGCCAACGGCTACCGGCCCTCCACCAGCGAGCCGGGACACCACCAGCTCCTGCTGCAGGCGCTGCCGAAGACCATCGGGTTGGCCAGCGAACGGGTGCTGGTGCTCGAGGCCTTGCGCAAGGCGAGGAACCAGAACGACTATGGCGGCGTGCCGGTGTCGGACGCCACGGCGCGCGAGTGTGCCGTGGAGGCGGGCAGGCTGCTGGCGGACGTGAGGGCCTGGTTCGAGGCCCGGCGCAAGGCGTGAGGGGTGGATAGATATGGACGTGGTGCGCCACGAGCTGGGGTTCTCGAAGCAAGTCCCCTCAGCCCATCCCCACGTAGTCCCCCAGCCTGACGATCCGCGCCCCCGCGTACTCCCCCAGCGCGAGCATTTCCCGATCGCCGGTGACGATCGCGTCGGCCCCGGCCGCGACCGCGCACTCAAGGATCCGGTTGTCGGGCGCATCGCGCAGCACCGACACGCGGCGCGCCGGCTTCACCCAGGCGGCGATCTCCCCGAGCAGCACGGCCACGCGCGAGAGCTCCTCGGCGTCGCGCGCGAACTTCTTCGCCAGTACGCCCAGC
>JBGPPD010000333.1:0-2360 GCA_041488375.1 Gammaproteobacteria bacterium
CGAGAGCGCGATTTTGTGCATAAGTCAAGCGTTCGTTTGGGCGGCGGCGCGCAATTTCGGGCTGTAAGTGCGCACTTCGTCCACCAGCGCGGCGACGCTTTCGACGGGTGTCAGCGGCGCAATGCCATGACCGAGATTGAAAACGTGGCCCGGCGCACCGCCAAACGCGTCGAGCACGCGTCGCGCTTCTGCGCGCACGCGCTCAGGCGGTGCAAACAGCGCCGCCGGATCGAGGTTGCCTTGCAGCGCAACGCGGGAGCCGGCGCGCTTGCGCGCCGCCGCGGGATCGACCGTCCAATCGAGCCCGACAGCGTCACAGCCGCTCGCCGCCATCGCTTCGAGCCAGTTTGCGCCGCCCTTGGTGTATAGGATCGAGGGCACGCGGCGGCCCGCATGGTGTTTGGTCAGCCCGGCGATCACGCGGCGCGAATACGCCAGCGAAAACTCCTCGTAGCCGGCGTGGCTGAGCTGCCCGCCCCAGGTGTCGAAGATCATCACCGCCTGCGCGCCGGCTTCGATCTGGGCGTTGAGGTAGTCGGCCACGGCGCGAGCGTTCACTTCCAGGATGCGATGAAGCAGGTCCGGCCTGGCGTAGAGCATCGTCTTCAGCGCGCGCCAATCGGCGCTGCCTGCTCCTTCCACCATGTAGCAGGCGAGGGTGAACGGGCTGCCGGAGAAGCCGATCAGCGGAACGCGGCCGGCCAGCGCCTTGCGGATCTCGCGCACCGCGTCGAGCACGTAGCGCAGGCGATCGCCGGGATCCGGAGCGGCAAGCGCCCGGATGGCGGCCTCGTCGCGCAGCGGCCGCTCGAAGCGCGGCCCTTCGCCCTCCGCGAAATACAGCCCGAGGCCCATGGCGTCGGGCACGGTCAGGATGTCGGAGAACAGAATGGCCGCATCGAGCGGGAAGCGCTCCAGCGGCTGCAGCGTGACTTCGGTGGCGTAAGCGGGCGACTTGGCGAGCGCGAGGAAGCTGCCGGCGCGGGCGCGCGTCGCGTTGTACTCCGGCAGGTAGCGTCCGGCCTGGCGCATCAGCCAGACCGGCGTATAGGGCGTCGGCTCGCGCGCGAGCGCGCGCAGCAGGACGTCGTTGCTCAAAGCAGCGTCCCGGTGATGTAACGCCATTCGGCTGCGCTCACCGGGGTGATGGACAGCCGGTTGCCGGGGCGCAGCGTCCACATCTTCGCCAGCGCCTTGTGCGCCTTCAGCTCCGCGATCGGCACCAGGCGCGTCTTTTTCAGCGCGCGCACGTCCACCAGCAGCCAGCGCGGCGCGGCGCGCGGGGATTTCGGGTCGTAGTAGTCGCTCTTGCGGTCGAATTGCGTGGGGTCGGTTCGCGCCGCGGAGGCGATTTCCGCCAGGCCGGCGATGCCCGGCTCGGCGCAACTCGAGTGGTAGAACAGCACGCCGTCGCCGATCCTCATTTGATCGCGCAGGCTGTTGCGCGCCTGGTAGTTGCGCACGCCGGTCCAGGGCGTCAGGCGGCCCGGCGCGGCGAGTGCGTCGTCGATCGAGCACTCGTCGGGCTCGGACTTCATCAGCCAGTACTGCATGGGTGGAGTCCCCCGCACATGCCGGTGGGCCCTGCTCCCGAACCCTGTGCTTGTCAGGGCGGTCGCTTACCGGTCACCTCAGGTTCGTCCGGCACCCGAAGGAGGGACGATCGCAACAGTGACGCTTGGGTCTGCAACCTAAGGAAGCTATCGGTTCGGAAAAATAGGGCCCGGTCGAACACAGCAGGGAACAGAGAGCTAAAACAACTTCTCCTGCTTGGCGAGAGCCGCTTCCAGCTTCGCCTCGATGTCGACGATTCTACGCCGCGCCTCGCCGACGTCAAAGCCTTCGCCGAGGCGCATCGACAGCAGCTCGTGCGCGATGTTCAGAGCGGCCGTGACGGCGATGCGCTCGGTGCCGGCGACCTTGCCGGCTTTCTTGATCTCGTTCATCTTGCCGTCGAGGTAGGCCACCGCCTGCAGCAGGGCGTCGCGCTCGCCGTCGCCGCAGGCCACGGTGTAGTTGCGTCCCAGCACCGTGACCTCGATGGACTTCGCGCCGCCCGCGGCGCGCTTGTCGTTGGCGTTCACTCAGGCAGGCGCTGCAGCAACAGCTCGACTTTGGCGCGCGCGCCGTCGATCTTCTCGTTCAGGCGCTTGGCGTCGTTCTGCGCGGCCGCAAGCTGCTGGCGCAGCGTGATGTTTTCGGCACGCAGGCGCTCGCACAGCCCGACGAACTGCGCGACCTTGGCCTCGAGGGAATTGAATTCCGCCTCCACGCGGAACACTATCTTTCAATTCCGCCGCAGCGTCAAGAAGGTAGGGGCGGTTGTGAATGTGTTCGTTTAAGGCGCACGGACCCCAGGA
>JBGPPD010000334.1:0-2356 GCA_041488375.1 Gammaproteobacteria bacterium
ATGGTCGGGCCCGTCGAGCGTGAGCAAGCCCGGCTTCAAGGCGATGAAGGTGATGGTGTGGGTGGCCCGGATCGCGTGGCCGAGGACGCGCCCGGTGTCGGAGGCGATGCCGCTCGGCACGTCGAGCGCGAGGCGGGGACAATCCTGCGCGTTGGCGTAGGTCACCAGCTTGGCGTAATCGCCTTCCAGCTCGCGCGTGAGGCCGATGCCGAACAGGCCGTCCACCACCAGGCCCCAGCGCCGGTCCACCGGCAGCGTCGCGGCATCGGCGGCGGTGGCCAAGGTGACGCGGAAGAACTTCTGCCGCAGGATCTCGGCGACGATCTTCGCGTCGCCGCCGTTGTCGCCCGGCCCGGCGAGCACCAGCACGTCCTTGGCGGTGTCGGCGGCGAGCCGCGCGGCCAGGTCCGCCGCCGCGGCGCCGGCGCGCTGCATCAGCGTCGGGTCCTTGGCCGCTTGCTCGATGCGGCGGATGTCGCGCGTCAGGTAGATGGGCTGGGACATGGGATGGAAATCGGGGTCAGAGCCCGATTATGCCGTCACGCGGGCATGGAATACGCTGCGCCGTTGCGATGTTCGCACGCTATAGGGAGGTTCGCCATGAAAATACTGCTCGCCTTGTCCGCCATGCTGGCCTTTTCAGCGCTTTCGCAGGCGGCGGATGTCGCCGCCGGCAAGGCCAAGGCCGTCGCAGTCTGCGCGGCCTGCCACGGCGCGGAGGGGGTGAGCGTGAGCGACGCCATCCCGAACCTTGCCGCGCAGCGGCCCGCTTACCTGGAGGCGCAGTTGAAGGCGTTCAAGGAAGGCAACCGCAAGAACCCGTTGATGAACGCGATTGCCGCCCAAATGAGCGCCGATGACATGGCCAACGTCGCGGCGCATTTCTCCGCCCAGCCCGGCGCCGCGGCGGGCGCCAAGTCCGGCCTGCTGGCGAACGTGGCGAAGTCCAACGTGGCTTTTCCGGAAGGGTACAAGGAGTCGTTCACCCGGTACCACACGATCAATTTCCCGGCCGCGCGGCAGGTGCGCTATTACTACGCCAATCGCGCCGCGATCCAGGCGGCGAGAGGCGGCAAGCCGTTGCCCGATGGCTCGGTCCTGTTCGCCGAGGTGTACGCAGCAAAGCTCGACGCCGGCAAGCTGCCGGTGACGGGGCCCGACGGGTTCTACGTCGCCGACAAGCTCGTGTTCTATACGGCCATGGCGAGCGGCGCCGGCTGGGGGGCGGAAATCCCCGACATGCTGCGCAACGGCAACTGGCACTACGCGGTGTTCACGCTGGACAAGAAGCAGCGGCCCGGCGTCAACCAGGCCGAGTGCCTCGCCTGCCACAAGCCATTGGACGCGGCCAGCTACGTGTTCACGCTGAAGGAGCTGGCGGCGGCGAAATAGCCGGGGCCCGCCTATCGGCGTTCATCGGCGTCATCCCAGCCTGAACATCTTGCCCGGAAGGAAGGTCACGATTTCCGGAAAAATCCAGATGACCGCCACCGCGGCGACCATCAGGAAGAAGAACGGCAGCGAGGCGCGCGCCACATAGAACATGTTGCGCCCGGTGAGGCCCTGCAGCACGAACAGGTTGAAGCCGACCGGCGGCGTGATTTGCGCCATCTCGACGACCAGCACGACGAAGATGCCGAACCAGAGCAAGTCGATGCCCGCGGCCCTGACCGAGGGCAGGATCACCGCGGAGGTGAGCACCACCATCGAGATGCCGTCGAGAAAGCAGCCGAGGATGACGAACAGCAGCGTGAGCACCGCGATCAGCTGCCACGGCGAGAAATCCTGCGTCGCGATCCACGCGGCCATGGCACGGGGAATGCCGGTGAAGCCCATGGCCACGGTCAGGAAAGCCGCGCCGGTGAGGATGAACGCGATCATGCACGAGGTCTTCATCGCGCCCGTCACGCTGGCGCTGAATGCCCGCCAGTCGAGCGAGCCTGAAACGAGCGACAGCGCCAGCGAACCGACCACGCCGATCACCGCGGCTTCGGTCGGCGTGGCCACCCCGGTGTAGATCGAGCCGATGACCCCGGCAATCAGCAGCACCGTCGGAATCAGGAATCTCACCGCATAGAGCTTCTCGCCGAGCGTGGTGACGGAATCGCGCGGCGGCGTCCTGTCCGGGTTGAGCAGGGCCCACGCGGCGATGTAGCCGGAGAACAGCAGCATCAGCATCACACCGGGCAGCACGCCCGCGACGAACAGCCGCGCGACCGAGACGTCGGCGGCCACGCCGTAGACGATCATGATGATCGACGGCGGAATCAGCAATCCCAGCGTGCCGGCGCCGGCGAGCGAGCCGATCGCCATCGCCTCGTCGTAGCCGCGTTTCCTGAGTTCCGGAATCGTGATC
>JBGPPD010000335.1:0-2339 GCA_041488375.1 Gammaproteobacteria bacterium
TGTCAACGGGCGCCGAAGTTTCCCCGATTGTGGGCGCTTAAAATTCCCTAGATTGGCTGCGGATATGGCGCCGAGATGGAGCCATACTGGGGATCGGGCGGTTGCTTTGTCGGCGGCCGGCCGCGCCGTTTGGGCTGAGGCGAGTTGGTGGTCGGGTTGGCTCGGATGTTTTCGGGAAGGAGTGCCGCGTGCTCGCGCATTCGATAGCTCGATCCCTCGATCTGGACGACGACGGCATGATGGAGCAACCGGTCGAGCAACGCGGTAGCGACGACCGGGCTGCCGAAGATGTCGCCCCATTCGGCGAAGCCGCGGTTCGAGGTGAGGATCATCGCACCCTTTTCGTAGCGGGCGTTGACCAGCTGGAAGAAGAGATTGCCACCGCCGGGCGTGACCGGCAGGTAACCGATCTCGTCGACGACCAGTAGCGAGGCGCGGCAGAGGAAGCGGATGCGTTCGCGCAGCGTGCCCTCGCGTTCGGCCTTGGCGAGTTGGGCGACGAGGTCGGCGAGCGGGATGAAGTAGACGAGCTTTCCGGCGCGCACCGCCTCGACGGCGAGTGCTGTGGCGAGATGGCTCTTGCCGGTGCCGGGCGGCCCGAGCAGGTGGACGACTTCGGCGCGGGCGATGAAGTCGAGGCCGGCCAATGCCATGACCCGGTTGCGATCGAGCGAGGGCTGGAACGCGAAGTCGAACCCGGCGAGTGTCTTGACCACCGGCAGCCGCGCCATGCGGAGCGCCGCCTTGATCCGACGGTTCTCGCGGAGCGACAGTTCCTCGAGGAGCAGCTCGTCGAGCGCCTCGATGCCGTCGATCTGGCCCTGTTCGATCCGGCGCAGGGTAGCATCGAGCATCTCGAGCGCCCGCGGCATCCTCAGACCGACGAGACTGTGGCGGATATTGTCGACCCGCGAGGATGCGGTCGCGAGCGTCATGGCCGACCTCCGGTCGCCAGCTGGCTGCCGATCGCCTGGTAGATGGCGAGCGGTCGCAGCGGGACATGATCGCCGGTGCGCCCGATGGTGATCTCTGCCGCGATGCCCGTCCGGTGCCTCGTGCCGTTGCCGCCGGTGCGATGGCTGCGGTCGATGCGATACTGCTTGCGGCCTTCAAGGACGGGATGCTCGGCAACGATGTTGCCGAGGTCGAGGATGCGGATCAGATCGGGGAGTTGCTGGACCTCGACGACGCGACGGGTGCGATCGGGCACGCTGTAGTAGTTGCCGCCGATAGCGACGAAGCCGTCGTGGCTAACACGACGCTCGAGCTTGAGCACGGCGTCGAAGCGATGCTCGGGCAGCGTCTGCAACTCAGGTTGCTCGGCGGCGAACGCCTCGGCGACGACGCGCTGCGTCGTGCCATGGATCCGGGCGTTGGCGACGGTGTCGAGCCAGCCGGTCAGTTGAGCGTTGAGATCGTCGAGGTTGCGGAAGCTGCGTCCGAGGAAGAAGTCCTGGCGGATGTAGCTGAACGGCCGCTCGACCTTACCCTTGGTCTTGGCCCGGTATGGCCGGCAGGCGCGGGGCTGGAAGCGATAGTGCCGCGCCAGCGCCAGCAGCGAGCGGTTGTAGACGATGTGGCCGGCATCATCTTCACCGGTCACCGCCGTCTTCATGCGGTCGTAGAGAATCTCGATGGGCACGCCGCCGAGTGCCGCGAACGCCTGAATGTGACAGCGGAGCAGCGTCTGCAGGTCCTGGTGCATGACGTAGCGCGCGAAGATGAAGCGCGAGTGGCCGAGCACCAGGCTGAACAGCCAGACGATCCGGCTGGTGCCGGGACCGTCTGCGAAGTCGACGACGAAGCGGGCAAAATCGACCTGCGCCTGGATGCCCGGCGGCGTCTCGAAGCGCACCTCGAACGGCTTGGGTCCATTCTCAGGACGGATGGTGGCGAGGTAGCGCTTCACCGCGGTGTAGGCGCCGGCATAGCCAAGCTCCCGGATCTCGCGGGTCAACCGCGCGGCACTGAGCTCGGGAAAGGCGGTCACGCGCTCGCGAAGGAAGTCGAGATAGGCTGCCAACTTGCTCGGCCGTCCGACCGAGCGGGGCCCGTAGACCGGAGCTTCAATGCCGCGCTCGATGTATTTGCGAACAGTCTTCGGGTCTCGCCCCGTTCGCCGGGCAATGGCGGTGACCGAGACACCCTGTCGATGCAATTCCAGAATCATCATCAGCTCTCCTAGTCGAACCATCGCCGCCTCCTCGCGCGGAGGACATGGCACCGATGGCGGCTCGGTTCATTCCGCCGGGGCTAGCCCCGGCGGAATGAACCGCAAGGAACGCCAATCAGGGAATTTTCGAAGCCCACTTTCGCGGAGAATTGCAGGACCGATGACA
>JBGPPD010000336.1:0-2335 GCA_041488375.1 Gammaproteobacteria bacterium
AAAGCTTTTTGACAATGGAAAGTAGTAGTGATCGTGGGATTTGAGCACCTGGACCTGATAAGATCTGGGTGCTGAGAATCAACACTAGTGACACAATTTCTTTAAGAAGCTCTGACCTTCGGGTTGGGGCTCGATTTGTCTCAAAGAGCTTAATCGCTCCGAGAGTCCAAATGATTGTATCACTCGTTAGATCGCGCGTGTTATTGTTTGAACAAATGGAACAAGTTATTTGATCAAGCGAAAGAAAGTATGTGGGGGATGCCTAGGTACACAGAGGCGATGAAGGCCGTGGTAAGCTGCGATAAGCCAGGGGGAGCTGCACACAAGCTATGAACCCTGGATTGCCGAATGGGGAAACCCGGCTGTCAGCAATGGCAGTCACACTCTACGGAGTGAGCAAACTCAGGGAACTGAAACATCTAAGTACCTGAAGGAAAGAGAAATCAACCGAGATGCCCTAAGTAGCGGCGAGCGAAAGGGGCCCTAGCCCAAACCATTACCCCTTGTGGGTAGCGGGGTTGTAGGACCTACGGACGGTACACCCAAGTGTTAGCGGAATTCTCCTGGAATGGAGAGCCATAGACGGTGATAGCCCGGTACGCACAAACCAAAGGGTGTGCTAGTAGTGTTCCTGAGTAACGCCCGAGTTCCGAGGAATCGGGCGTGAAACCGGGGGGACCACCCTCCAAGGCTAAAGACTCCTGTGTGACCGATAGTGAACGAGTACCGTGAGGGAAAGGTGAAAAGTACCCCAGTGCGGGGAGTGAAAGAGTTTCTGAAACCACATACTTACAAGCGGTAGGAGGCTGGGCTGGTCTTCGGATTAGTCACGGCTGACTGCGTGCCTTTTGCATTATGATCCGGCGAGTTACTCCTCAGAAGCGTAGGCTAAGCGGCTAGGCCGCGGAGCCACAGCGAAAGCGAGTCCTGTAAAGAGGGCGATTTAGTTTCTGGGGGTAGACCCGAAGCCAGGGCGATCTACCCATGTGCAGAGTGAAGCGCGGGTAACACCGCGTGGAGGCTCGAACAGGTACGGGTTGAAAACCGTTCTGATGACGTGTGGGTAGGGGTGAAAGGCCAATCAAGCCTGGAGATAGCTGGTTCTCCCCGAAATCTATTGAGGTAGAGCCTCAGGAAGTGTTTGCAGGAGGTAGAGCGACTGGATGGGCGCGGGGGGGCGAAGCCCCTACCAACCCCAACCAAACTCCGAATACCTGTAAAATGAATCCTGGGAGGCAGTCGTTGAGCGATAATGTCCAACGGCGAGAGGGAAAGAACCCAGAACCACAGCTAAGGCCCCAAAGTGGCCGCTAAGTATAGCGAAGGATGTGAACGTGCCGTGACAACTGGGAGGTTGGCTTAGAAGCAGCCATTCCTTGAAAGAGTGCGTAATAGCTCACCAGTCCAGCGTGTTCGCGCCGAGAATGGTCGGGATTAAGCGGCCCGCCGAAGCTTGGTCTTCATACTTATGTATGAGGGGTAGGGGAGCGTTCCCATCTGCTGTGAAGCCACCGTGGAAACGAGTGGTGGAGCGTTGGGAAGTGAGGATGCCGGAATGAGTACGCGCGAATCAAAGTGAAAACCTTTGACACCGAAAACCCAAGGATTCCTGCGCCATGGCAGTCAGCGCAGGGTGAGGCGGACCCTAAGGCGAGGCCCCAAAGGCGTAGTCGATGGATAGCCGGTTAACATTCCGGCCCCGCCAGTTGCACGTTATTACCTCTGAAGGGACCCTGGAACGAATGGAGAGCGGCTTTGTGGATTGGCCGTCTAACCGCGTAGGCGAAAGCCGAGACGGGAATGTAAGAGTGCGGGGCAACCCAAACTCAATTCTTCAATAGTCGACAGGCAAGAAAAGCTTCAGTGGGAGTTCAGCTGGTGTCCGTACCGTAAACCGACACAGGTGGGTGAGGCGAGTAGCCTAAGGTGAACGAGTGAAACGTGGTCAAGGAACTCGGCATAATGATCCCGTAACTTCGGAAGAAGGGATGCCCTTCCCGGTATTCATTTTTACAGTGGATGCTGAGGAGGGCCGCAGATAATCGGCTCAAGCGACTGTTTAGCAAAAACACAGGTGAGTGCCAAGCCGCACAAGGCGCCGTATACTCACTGACGCCTGCCCGGTGCCGGAAGGTTAAGGGGAGAGGTTATCCCGTAAGGGAAAAGCCTTGAGCCGAAGCCCCGGTAAACGGCGGCCGTAACTATAACGGTCCTAAGGTAGCGAAATTCCTTGTCGGGTAAGTTCCGACCTGCACGAATGGCGTAACGACTTGAGCACTGTCTCGACCACGTGCTCGGCGAAATTGCAGTCTCGGTGAGGATTCCGAGTCCCCGC
>JBGPPD010000337.1:0-2330 GCA_041488375.1 Gammaproteobacteria bacterium
CGGCGCGTTGCGGAAAACGCGATTATCGCATCAGGCGGACAGGACAATGTCCCAGGCGACCGCAAGGGCATCGGCTTCCATGTCGGGCGCACGCTCGGCCCAGACGCCGGTCAGCGCGCGCTGCGCTTCGCGGTCGAGCGAACGGAACAAATCGTCGCGCCCGTTCAGTTTCTCGCCCTCGAAGAACATCTGCGTCACCAGGCGCTCGCCGCCGGCGGTGGCAATAAAGTGCAGGTGCGGCGCGCGCGCGGCTTCGGGCGCGGGCTTGATGGTCTTGAAGCGGTAGCGGCCCTGGGCGTCGGTGAGCAGTGCGCCGTAGCCCTGGAAGCCCGGATCGAGCGGGCCGGAAGCATCCGTGTCCGCGGTGTGGATATAGCGGCCCTTGTCGTTGGCCTGCCACAGTTCCAGCCGCGCCTTCGGCATCGGCTTGCCGCGGATGTCGGTCACCTGGCCCTGAACGTACAACAGCGTGCCCTGCGCACGCGCGGGCTGGCCCGCGACGGTGCTGAGGTCGGCATCGCGCTCGGCGGGCAGCAGGTCCGGGTAGAACGGCCCGAGCGTGGTGCGCGGCGTGGGCCGGCGCTGCTGCGCCGCGAGCGCGCCGGGCAAGAGCAGCAAGGGGACGCCCAGCAGCACGCGGCGGCGCTGGGAGTAGACTGCCCCGTAAGGACGCGGTTCCGGTTTCGACCAAGGGCTCATGACGATCCACCCGCTCGCAGTCCGCCTCACCCATTGGATCAACGCGCTCGCCATCCTCGCGATGGTGCTCTCAGGCTGGCGCATTTACAACGCCGACCCACTGTTCGCGTTCAGCTTTCCGGAAGGCTGGACGCTCGGCGGCTGGCTGGCCGGCGCCCTGCAGTGGCACTTCGCGGCCATGTGGCTGCTGTTCGCCAACGGCGCCGCCTACCTGGCTTACGGCGTCCTGACGGGACATTTCAAGCGCAAGTTCCTGCCGTTCGCGCCGCGCGCGGCGTGGCGCGATGCGCTGGATGCACTGCGGCTGCGCCTGAAGCACGACGACCTCGCGGTGTACAACGCGGCGCAGCGCGCCGCCTACCTCGGGGTCCTGGTGCTCATCGTGCTGCTGGTGCTCTCCGGCCTGGTGCTGTGGAAGCCGGTGCAACTGCACGCCATCGGCCAGTGGATGGGCGACTACGAAGGGGCGCGCCTGCTGCATTTCTTCTGCATGGCGGGCATCGTGCTCTTCGTGGTGGTGCACGTGCTGATGGTGGCGCTGGTGCCGCGCACCTTCCCCGCCATGATCACCGGCAAGGTCCGGAGGACCTCGTGAGCATGGGCGAGAGCTTCAAGCCGCACCGCGGGCCGCAACTCGCCAGCCTCGAGCGGCGATTGTTCCTGCGCCAGGGGTTGTCGCTGGGCGCTTTGGCGCTGCTCTCGGGCTGCGATCTCTCGGACAATGAATCGGCGCAGCGGGTCCTGGACGCGATGTCCAGTTGGAACGACGGCGTGCAAGGGTGGCTGTTCAGCCCCGCGCGGCTGGCGCCGGAATTTCCCGAGAGCCGCATCACAAAGCCGTTCCCGTTCAACGCCTATTACGGGCGCGACGAGGTCCGCCTCGTGGATGCAAGCGCCTGGCGGCTGGAAGTCGGCGGCCTGGTGCGCGAGAAGCGCGCCTGGACGCTGGCCGAGCTCAACCTGCTGCCGCAGGTGTCGCAGGTCACGCGCCACATCTGCGTGGAGGGCTGGAGCGCCATCGGCAAGTGGAGCGGCGTGCGCTTCTCGGACTTCCTGCGGCGCGTGGGCGCCGACCTGACGGCGAAATACGTGGGCTTCAAGTGCTTCGACGATTACTCCACCAGCATCGACATGGCGACTGCGCTGCACCCGCAGACGCAGCTCAGCCTGCGCTTCGCCGACCAGCCGCTGCCGCCGGAGTACGGCGCGCCGGTCAAGCTGCGCATGCCGACCAAGCTCGGCTTCAAGAATCCCAAGCACATCGCCGCGCTCTACGTCACCAACACCTATCCGGGCGGCTACTGGGAGGACCAGGGCTACAACTGGTTCAGCGGGAGCTGAGCTTCAGAAGCTTTGCCGCGTTGTCCTTCAGGATCAGCGGCCGCACCTCCGGCTTGATGGCCAGCTTGTCGAAGTCCGCCATCCAGCGCTCGGGCGACATCACCGGGTAGTCGGAACCGAACAGGATCTTGTCCTTCAGCAGCGTATTCGCGTACTGCACCAGGATCGGCGGGAAATACTTCGGCGACCAGCCCGACAGGTCGATGTAAACCTGCGGCTTGTGCGTCGCCACCGACAGCGCCTCCTCCTGCCAGGGAAACGACGGATGCGCGAGGATGATCGGCATGTCC
>JBGPPD010000338.1:0-2308 GCA_041488375.1 Gammaproteobacteria bacterium
ATGGTGCGCAACGAACGCGCCGTGCTCGGTTTCGCGGAAAGTGAGGGTGAGGCAGTCGAAGCGCTGCGCGGTGCCGTACCAGACGAAGCGGTTGGTCAGCCATTCGATGCGCGGCTCGAACCCCGGAAGCTGGCGCACGACGGAGTTCAGGCCGTCGGCGCCGACCACGAGGTCCGCCGCAGGGACCGCCTCGAGGCGGCGGCCGAAATGGATCGGCACGCCCGCTTCGCCGCAAAGGTCCTGCAGCAGGCGCAGCAGATCCAGGCGGCCGATGGCCGAAAAGCCGTTGCCATCGATGTCCACCGCCGCGCCTCGGTGCACGATGCGCTGCATCGGCCAGGACTCCATGCGCGCCGTGAGCCTGGCGTGCAGGTCGAGCGCGTCGCGCTCGAGGAAGGCGAGCGCGCCCTGCGAGAACACCACGCCGAAGCCGAAGGTGGCGCCGGCGGGGTTCTGCTCGTAGACTTCGATGCGCCAGCGCGGGTGGCGGCGCTTGGCGAGCAGCGAGAACAGCAGGCCGGCAGGGCCGGCGCCGAGGACGGCGACGTGCATGGCAAGGGCTAATATATCCTTCGCCCTATTGGAGAGGAGACTGTCATGCGAATCCCCCTGCGGCCGATGATCGCGTCGCTTGCCGCCCTGCTGCTCGCCGCCTGCGCCGCGCTTGCCCCGCAGGAAGCGCGCCCGCCTATCGTGTTCGTCCACGGCAACGGCGACAGCGCCTCCATCTGGCACACCACGCTATGGCGCTTCGAATCCAATGGCTGGCCGCGCGAGCGCCTGTTCGCGCTGGACGCGCCCTACCCGCTGGCGCGCACCGATGATGCCGAGCCGCAGGAAGGGCGCACAGGCACGGCGGAGCACATGCAGCAACTCGCCGCGGAAGTCGAGCGGGTCCGCAAGCTCACCGGATCGGAGAAGGTGGTGCTGGTCGGCAATTCGCGCGGCGGCGATGCGATCCGCAACTACCTCCGCAACGGCGGCGGCACCGGGACGGTGTCGCAGGCGATCATCGGCGGCGGCACCAGTCACGGGGTCTGGGCGAGCGACTACCTGCCCGGCAACGAGTTCAACGGCAAAGCGGCGTTTCTCGCCGCGCTCAACACGCCGCAGGGCCCCGATGGCCTCGAGGTGACGCCGGGAGTGCGCTTCATGACGCTGCGTTCGGACAACTACGACAAGTATGCGCAGCCCGATGGACGCTGGATCGGCCAGCCGGGCAAGCCCACCTACGTCAGCTACGACGCGCCCGCGCTCAAAGGCGCGGAGAACGTCGTATTGCACGGTCGCGACCATCGCGAAACAGCCTTCCACCCCGAGGCATTCGCGCACATGTGGCGTTTCCTCACCGGCCAACCGCCGGCGCGACTGGATATCGCGCCCGAAGGCGCGGTGGTGCTGAACGGCAAGGTGAGCGGCTTCCTCGGCAGCAATGCGACCAACCTGCCGCTCGCGGGTGCGTCGGTCGCGGTGTTCGAGGTTTCACCGCTGACCGGCGAGCGCCTGGGCGGTCCAGCGCACGCAAAGACCGTCGGCGCGGACGGACTGTGGGGTCCATTTGCCGCGCGACCCGGCGCGTACTACGAGTTCGAACTGCGCGCGCCTGGCTTCGCCATCGCGCACATCTACCGATCGCCCTTTCCACGCTCATCCGACCTGGTGCATCTGCGGCCCGCTCGCCTGGCTCCGGCCGACCGCGGGGCTGGCAGCGTGGTGAACCTGTCGCGCCCGCGCGGCTACTTTGGACTCGGCAGGGACAGCATGAGCCTGGACGGCAAGCCGCTACCGGGGGTGAGCCCGGGGGTCGCGGGCATCGCCAACGCCAAACTCGTGCTGCACGAGCTCGCGGTGCGCAGCGTGGTGGCCGAGTTCAACGGCGAACGCATCGTCGTGCGTTCCTGGCCGGCAAAGGAAGACCACATCGTCTTCGCCGAACTGCACTATTGATTCCGGCAACTAACGGTAGCGATACACGACCAGCTTGTCGGCCGAGGACTCCGGCGTCCAGACCTCGCCCTGGCGGCCGTGGATCTGGCGCACGTTCGGGCCCGACGTGGACGACGCGTAGCTGTCGAATTTCTGCGCCGCCGGATCGAAGCGCAGCATCGCCTGGGCCGACCACTCCGAGGCCCACACCTTGTCGGCCTCGTCCACGTACACGGCGTATACGCGCGGGCTCGCACCGGGCGCCTTCCACTGCGCCCAGGCGCCGGTCTTCGGGTCGTAGCGGCTGAGCTGGCCGGAGTTCCACTCGGCTACCCAGACCATTCCCTTCGAATCCGACCACACGCGCCGCGCGCCCTGGCCG
>JBGPPD010000339.1:0-2289 GCA_041488375.1 Gammaproteobacteria bacterium
CACCGTACGGTTTTCATGGGTTCCCCCTTTCGCGCTTCAAAAACATATCATTCTGACGGGGGCTTGCGGCGCCGCTTTTCCACAGGCCGAGCCGTTGATTTGCCGTGCCCCGAGAACAGAGGGTTTTTGGTACGCTTGCCACCGGGCACGGGCGGCGGCAAAATGGCGCCTTTCGGCATGGCGTGATAGATGCCTTTCGAGTCCGGCCCTGTGATCGGGCCGAGCCCGCCCGCTAACGCCTGCCCGATCATCCCAATCATTGCCCCTTGAATGATCCGGTTGAACATCGCATTCGTAGCGGCCGTGCGTTCGCGCTTCAATTGCTCGGCGCGACAGTCATGCCCGGCCAGTTTGGCGTTGACGGCCGCGAGCTTCTTACCGCTGAAGGCGGCGCCGCACGTCGAACACTTTTTTCGGAAAAGCCGCGGTTTCTTCATAGTGCCCTCCTGATTCCCTTGTCTTCGAGCTTCGCGCACGCAGCCGCGTACGCTTCCTCGTACCCGCGGCCGAACTTCAGATACAGCGCGCGCCGGAACTCGGGCGGCAGCGCGTAGAAACAGCGACGGCAAAAGGTTTGCCGGGGCACCTTCACGGCGCCGCACCGGCAACGCAGGCCGAGCAATTCTTGATACAGTTCGTCGGACGTCATAGCTGAACCGTCACCTTCGCCGCGTCGATCACGCGGAACGTGCCGACCACGCGGAAACCGCCGACGAGAATAAGCCCGTCGGTCCCGTCGGCGCCCCATCGGAACTCGACCCCTTGACTCTTTAGCGCGTTCTTTCGTCGAATCTCGCGCAGCATCGAGCGTTCGGACAGTGAGGAAAGCTCGGCCGTCCATGTGAGCTTGCCCCGCCCCACGCTACCGAACACAACCGTCGGCCGCGGCGCGCTCATTTCGGTTGCTCCAGTTCCGCGGGCTTCTGTTTGTCCCACCACTCAGAGACGGCCCGCATAGCGTCGGCGCGCGTCGAGTGCGCGTTCCCGAGGTCAGTGTCGGCCCAGGTCTTCGCCATGCCGACGGCGACCCACGGCGCCGCGGGTCGTATGCCGCCCTTCGTGCCGGTTTCCGGCGGCGAGGTTTGCCACACCTTGCCGACGATGCGAATACCGGCGAAGCCGAGGTCGAGATACCAGCGAAGCGAATTATCGAGCGCCACGTGTTGCCGCCCCCTTTTTCCCGGTCGATTCTTGCCGGTCGTGAATTTCTTCGAGCGGGCGCCGGAGCCCTTGCACCAAGAAGCCGCGGGAGCCGCGCTCCATGCTTTCAGGCAGCAAGCCAAAGACCGGCGGGCCTTGTAGTTCCCAGCCAGCGACCAGCGCGTCGGTTATCGCCTGCTCGAACTTCTGAAGGGCGCCGTCGTGTACTCCGTCGGCCACTTCGAGCCGGTAAAGGGGCGGCGTTCGATACGTCCGTTCCATTAAGCTACCTCTCTTTCGTCGCCCGCGGCCGCTCGCCGCGTAGCAAGGAACTCACGAGCCCAAAGACCCTGCCACGTCGGGAGCGTGTTAGCTCGCGCGAGCGACCATTCGGCAATTTCGGCCCAAGGCCAGGACGGCCCGAAGTGCTCGCGCAAGGCGTCGAGCTTATCTTCCCAATTCAGCAGATCGACGGCGCCGGGCATCAGTTTTCCACCGTTTATAAAAACCTGTTGAAATCGGCAAGCTCGGCCGCGAAGCGGTCGGCCGGATAGTCGGGCTCGACGATCAACACGAGTATTTCGCTTGTGCCGAGCGCGCGGTTCTCAATCTCGGCCCGCAACGCCGACATATCCCACTCGGCGAGCCGGAGCCCGCACAGGGTCGGCCGTAACTTGCGCTCGTGGTTCATTTCGCCGCCGACGATTGCGAAGCCGTACGCGCCGCGGTTACGCGCGAGCAGAGCGTCGCCGTTGATGGGTTCGAGGGTCAGCCAGCCCGACGAGCCGTACTCGTGCCGGAGCGTGCGCGTCGGCTTCAGATAGGGCAAGTGCGGCGGAACGGAAAGCCGGGCGCGATACCACCCGAGCGGAATGTCGCCGAACGGGTAAAGGGTCGAGCGCGTCGGGTTGCCGTGGTCGGACGCGAAGCCGTGCTCAGTCAAGCCGAGCACTTCGGCCGGACCCCAGCCGACGCCGCCGTCGGAGTCGAATACTTCGAGGTTGCCAGTTTCGCGCCGATTCACAGGGAGAACCACGCGGATTATCAAAGCCGAACGCCGCACCGAAGCAGTATGCCCGGCAATCGGCCGCCTTTCAATTGGACATTCTAACCGTTTGTACTAGGACCGCGCCGGGGGAGGGGAGTACC
>JBGPPD010000340.1:0-2287 GCA_041488375.1 Gammaproteobacteria bacterium
ACGGATGTTGAGGAGCTCCGCCTGCGTCCCCTCGATCGCGGGCTCGAGTCGGCCCGTGGAGAGCACCTCAAGCAGGTGCTCGGGCGTCTTGATTGGAGAGCTCGGCATCTCGAGGAGCATCTGGGCAATCGCCATGCGGCCAGCGACTGTGCGCGTCATCGGGTTGCCGATGTCCACCGTGACCCGGTTCACTTTCGCGATGCTCTCGCCGGTCCACTCCTTCATCAACATCTGCTTCGACTTCCCAGCGATGTACGCGACCTGGGGCGCCTTGGCGAAGCGCTGGTAGATCTGCACCGTCTTCGTCGCCATCGCCTCCAGCCACCGCACGTAGCCACGCTGCAGACCCGCGGTGAACTGGACGGCCTTGGAGTCCATGAGCGCGAGCGCCTGCGCCGGTGCTCCCTTGCCGAGCGTCTCGCCGGGGTTGCCGCGAACGACCGCGTTCACCCCCGAGATCGTCTCGATGTCGCCGACGAGCTGTTCCTCAGTCGCCGGCAGGTGCTCGGGCAGCGGCGGTGGCGGCTGCGGCACCGGCGGTTGCGTCCCGCCCTTCACGAGCGTGAAACCGCCCTTCAGGTCCTCGACCGTGTACTGCGCGCCGGCCGGGCTCCACCACACGCCCGTGCCGTAATTGCCGATATGGCTGAGTGTCAGGCTCTTGATGCTGTTCACCGCGTGCTGCAGCGGGAGCAGGTCGAAAAAACTGGTGTAGCCGCGCTGTGTCCCCGGGATCTCTTCGGGCGCGAGCCGCTCGACGGGGAGCCACGGGTACGGCAGCGGGCCCTCGAAGCACCACAGGTCGCCCGAAAGCATCTGCACATACCGGCCGTCCGGTAGACTCGGTGTGCGATCATGGTACCAATGCCACATCCACACGTCGTCGGACTCGACGCGGCGATCAGCCCCCGTCCAGCCTGGTGGCAGGATGCCGGGGCGGCGCTGGTTCTCGCTGACGCACGAAGGGAGCTGCCGGATCTTCCCCGCCAGCGCTGGGTACTGCGCCATCTTGTCCCACTTGTTCACGGGCTCCCGGACCGCGTACCACACGTGGCGCCTCGCACTGCTCACCGTCGTGTCGCGCGCCACATCGCACGGGAGCACGCAGGCATACTTGATGTCGCCACTGTTCTCAGGGCGCTGCGTCTCGGGGTTCGCCGCGAACGCCTGGCCTGCCGCCGGGTCCCACGTGATTGTCCCGTATGCCTCGCCGAACTGGCCGCCGTTGCGCGTCGCCTCGATCGAGATGCCTTCGAGGTCCTTCTCGCGGTGCGCCGTCTCGAGGAGCGCCGCGGCGAGGATGGTCTGGGCCATCGACTCGTGGTCGGTGTTGATCGCTTTCGGCTCGAAGTGTGGGCGCGACCCGGTCACCATCACGACGATGTGCTCGCCGATGTTGTGGAGGTGGTTCGCCTTGCAGGTGACGTACTCTTCCTGGTCGCCCGCGATACCCATGGTGCCGCCGTCCTCTGCGCCCGCGTAGTAGGCGCTCATCATGCGCTGCCAGAGCGCGAGCTGCCCCGAGGTGCGGAGCCACTGATAGAACTCGTCGATCTTGGTGTCGAGGATGCGACAGAGCTCGGCGGTCGGCTTCGACGCCCAGTACGAGTCGGTCAGGGTTTCAGCCACGTCGCCTCCCAAACGCCTGCTCGAGTGCCTGCGCCGTCTCGCTCTTCCGCTCGCCCAGGCCGCGCGGGACGTGATGGGTGAACGGGATCACGTCCTCCGGGAACGCGGGGTAGGGGTTCGACCATGTGTCGATGTTCCGGTTGAAGTAGATCGCCGCGTCCACCGCGTCGAAGTGGCCGTCCTCTTTTGAGCGGTCGAATTCGGTGCGCTGCTTGTTCCACACGCCGAGCCGAAGCTGGCGGCGCAGCGCCGTGCATGACGGCGCGATCCACCACCCGTGATTGCGGACGCTGATCCGCAGCGCGTTGACCTGCGCCTCCTTGTCGTCTTTCTCGGTCGGGTTGAACCCGAGGCGATGGAGTTGGTCGAGGTCGGCAATCAACCGCAGGTCCGTGTCGCTCCACCGCACCGCGGGTTTGAGCTCACGCAACCCGGCAGCCTTGCGCGCTGCGGGCCCCCAGAGCTTCTCTTCCGTCTCGGCCACCGCTGCCGCGATCTTGTCCGTGGTGGCGCGCTGCAGCCGCACCTCGGTTTGGACGACGCGCTTGGCCAGCTTGAAATGGTAGTAGCCGAACAGGATGTGGTGGAAGTCCTCGAAGCCGACGTCCATCGCGACGACGGGCTGCTCGTAGGTGGGCGCCGGGGGCTCGGACGCGGC
>JBGPPD010000341.1:0-2260 GCA_041488375.1 Gammaproteobacteria bacterium
GCCGCGCGCGCCGCGCTATCGCGGCAATGCGGCAGGCTGCGCGGCCGCGGCTTGTCGATGTACCTCGAATGGACCGGCGCGCTGCCCACCGAGACCGTGGACATCGAGGTGGACGCCGAGGGCAATGTCACGGTGTTCTCCGGCACGCAGGCGATGGGGCAGGGGCTGGAAACCAGCTACGTGCAGCTGGTCACCGAAGTCCTGCAAATCCCCGCCAAGGGGATCACCATCGTGCAGGGCGACACCGACCGTGCCAACGGCGTGGGCAGCGTCGGATCGCGCTCGGCCTTCGTCGGCGGTTCGGCGGTGGTGGCGGCCGGGCGCACGCTGATCGCGCGCGGCAAGGAGCTCGCCGCCGACGCGCTCGAGGCGGCGCCGGCGGACATCGAATTCCGCGGCGGGCGCTTCTTCATCGCCGGCACCGACCGCTCGGTCGACCTCGCCGGGCTGGCGGCGCGCCAGGCCGAGCGGTGCTTGCGCGTGTCGGCGACGCAGACCCCGTCGACCCCCTCGTGGCCGAACGGCGCGCAGGCCTGCGAAGTGGAGATCGATCCGGAAACCGGCACGGTCGAGCTCGCGCGCATCGCCAGCGTCGACGACATCGGCCGCATCATCAACCACATGATCGTCGAAGGGCAGATCCAGGGCGGCATCGCGCAGGGTGTCGGCCAGGCGCTGTACGAGCAGGCGGTGTACGACGAGAGCGGCCAACTGCTCACCGGCTCGCTGATGGACTACTGCGTGCCGCGCGCCGACCAGTTCCCGCCGATGCTCAACGCCTTCGACGAGAGCGTTCCCTGCCAGACCAACCTGCTCGGGGTGAAGGGCTGCGGCGAGATCGGCACCATCGGCGCGGTGCCGGCCGTGGTGCACGCGGTACTCGACGCGCTCGCGGGGCACGGCGTGACGCAACTGGAGATGCCGCTCACCCCGGAGAAAGTGTGGCGCGCGCTGCGGCGCCCCTGATGCCGATGCGCGACGGGCCGAACCGCGCGCTCGGTTACGCCATCCTCGCGTCGATCCTGCTGCACGCCCTGCTGCTGCTCGCGCTGCCCTCGTTGCGCGAACTGGCGGCGCGGCCCGCGCGGCTGCCGCTGGTCGCGCACCTGGTGCAGGCGCTGCCCAAGCCGGCGCCCGCTGCGCCGGTGGAGGAAGTCCGCAAACCTCCGGTGCGCGACACCCCGCCGCCGCGTCCGCGTGCCCTCGCCAAGCCCGAGCCGGTGCTGCGGGCGCCGGTGCCCGAACCCGCGCCGGCGCCCGAGCGCCCGGCGGTGAGCGAACCCGCGCCGCGCGCGGCCGCGGCGCCGATCACGCCTGCCGCGCCCGGCCCCGTCACGCGCCTCGAGCCGCGGCCGGCCGCGCCGGCGGGTCCCGATCCCGGCGTGCTCGAGCGCTACCGCCTGCAGCTGCTGAGCGCGGCGGCGCGCTTCAAGCGCTACCCGCGCTCGGCGATCGACAACAACTGGGAAGGCGAGGTGGTGGTGCGCATGACCATCGGCGCCGACGGCAGGATCGCCGCCCTGGGCATCAAGACCAGCTCGGGCCACCCGATGCTCGACCAGCAGGCGCTGGAGATGTTCAGGATCTCCAAGCCCTTCGTGCTGTTGCCGCCCGAGCTGGCGGGCCGGGAGTTCGAACTGGAGCTGCGCGCGATCTACAGCCTGAAGGATCAGGGCTCGGGCTAGGTCGCCGGCGGCTGGATGCGCCGCGCACCGTCGAAGCGCTTCATCCAATAGCTGGCGCCGATCTGCTCGACGCGAACCTGCGCGCCGGTCCGGGGCGCGTGCACGAACCGGCCGTCGCCCACATAGATGCCGACGTGGGAAAACGGACGATGCAGCGTGTTGTAGAAGACGAGATCGCCCGCGCGCAGTTCCGCTAGACTGACGCGCGCTCCGATCTCGCTCTGGGCGAGGGCGTTGTGCGGCAGGCTGATGCCGTAGGCCTGCCGGAATACGTGGGCGACGAGGCCGCTGCAGTCGAAGCCGCTGGCCGGCGAATTGCCGCCGTTCTGGTAATCCACGCCCAGCACCAGAAGGGTCTGCAGCAGCGCTTCCGCCCTTCGCGGCCCGACGGGCGCCAACTCGGGGGCAGGCGGCTGCGGCGGCAGGCTGGTGCAGCCGAGCGGAATCACTAAAGCCAATAAATACATATAATTACGTTGCATACCTCAAGTAATCTAGTCCAATAGGCGAATGGAAGCAACTACTAACCTGGAGCGCCTGTTCGCCGACGGCGGCCCGCTCGCCGCGCAGATCCC
>JBGPPD010000342.1:0-2248 GCA_041488375.1 Gammaproteobacteria bacterium
CCGGAACGTGACCAGCCCATGCCGGAAATCAACAGCGTCGCATCGCTCAGGTCCCTCTACCGCGAACCCTCGGAGAGGGCGGTGCGCAAGCAGCTCGACCGCCTCGACGCGCACTGCCGCAAATTCATCTCCCTCTCGCCCTTCCTGGTGATGGCCAGCGCGGACGGCGACACCCGCCTGGATGCCTCGCCGCGCGGCGGCGAGCCGGGTTTCGTGAAGGTCCTCGACGAACGCACCGTGCTGATCCCGGATTCCCCCGGCAATAACCGGCTGGATACGCTCGAGAACCTGATCCGCCAACCCGGCCTCGGCTTGCTGTTCATGATTCCCGGCGTGGACGAGACGCTGAGGATCAATGGCAAGGCCACCCTGCGCACCGACGACGCACTGATCGACCTGTGCGCCAACGAGCGCCGGCGCCCTCCCCTGGTGATCGCGCTAGAGGTGCGCGAAGCCTACCTGCACTGCGCGAAGTCGCTCATGCGCGCCAAGCTCTGGGACATGGGCACGAAGTTGGAGCGCAGCGTGCTGCCCTCGATGGGCCAGATGCTGAAAGACCAGATCGGCTCGCCAGGCGAGCCGGAGGGCAACGAGGCGATGCGCGCCCGCTACCAGGCGGACCTGTAGCTAGCCGCCGATCCCCGCGATCCCCCGGTCGAGGATCTCCTTCGACTGCTCCAGCGCCGCCGCGCGCCACTTCGGGTCGGAGGGATAGAACGCCTCGCAGAACTCCATGTGCACCTTGCGCGCGAGCGCCGGGTTCTCTGCCCCGTGGTGGCGCAGCCAGCGCCCGCCCATGTTGGCGCGCTGCACCTCCTCGCGCTTCAGGGTGCCGAACTCCACCACGATCGCGGTGACCTCGGCCTTGGGCAGCGCCGCGGCGAAAGCGTCGATCAGCACGCCCTGGTAGTCCGCAAGGGCCCTGTGCGTCACGCCGGCGAGGTTCACCGCGCGCTCGCCCCACCAGGCCCGCGCCCGCTCGCGCGCCGGCGAGCCCTCCTTGTGGAAGCACAGGTAGATGTGCTCCATCCACGGGCCGATGCCGGTGTGCAAATCGATGATCGCCGCGTGCCTGGCATGCGCCACGTGCTTGGCCACCGCCGCGCGGAACGCCGCGTTGGCCCACTGCTCGCGCTGCCCGCCGAAGTACAGGCCGTCGGCGTGCGAATACTGCCCGCCGTTGAAGGCGGTGGAAAACGCCTTCTCGCCGACACGCTGGCGCATGGCGTCCAGGCCGCGGAAGATGCCCGCGATGCTGGCGTCGTTCCATTGCGCCGGCGTGACGATCGGATGCACCTCGGCGTAGCCCGGGTTCGCGGGATAGGGCTTGGCGTGGTCGAGGAAATTGCGGTTCAGATCCACGTTCTCCTCGGTGCCGCGCGCCTTGTGCGCGAAACCCCAGGGATTGTGCGCGTGGAACAACACCATCGCGCTGCGCTTGGGCAGCCGCCCGATGCCGCCGCCGCGCAGCCACGCCGTCTGCGCCGCCGAGCCCGAATACCCCTCGATGCCGTGCGTGCCGCTGCCCGCCAGCAGCACGCGCTCGGCGTCCTCCGGGCCCGCCACCGCCACGTCCAGGCACAGCGCCTCGCCGTCGGGGCCCTTCAACGACGGGTGGCGGTATTCGTAGACCGTGGCGCCGGCGCCGCGCGCGGCGTCGACGAACTTGCCGCGCGCCTCGGCGTAGGACGCGGAGAACACGGACAGGTCAGGCATCGATGCCCTGCCAGCGGGCGAGCTTCGGCGAATGGATGCCGAACAGGTCGAGCGCGCGGCGCACCGTGTGCGCGACCAGGTCGTCGATGGACTTCGGCCTGGCGTAGAAGGCGGGCACCGGCGGGAAGATCACCCCGCCCATCTCGGTCACCTGCAGCATGTTCCTCAGGTGCGCGAGGTTGAGCGGCGCTTCGCGCGGCAAGAGCACCAGCCGACGGCGTTCCTTCAGCACCACGTCCGCGGCGCGCGACACCAGGTCGTCGGCGTGCGCGTGCGCCACCGCGGCCAGCGTCTTCATCGAGCAGGGCGCAATCACCATGCCCTCGGTGAGGAACGAGCCGCTGGCGATCGCCGCGCCGACGTCCTTCGGGTGGTAGGCACGATGCGCGATGCGCTCGATGTCCTTCCTCTTCATGCCCAGCTCCTGGTGCGCGTTGAGCACGCCCGCGTCGGTGAGGACCAGGTGCGTCTCCCAGCCCTTGAGCGCGCGCAGTTCCTCGAGCAGGCGGATGCCGTAGGCCGAGCCGGTGGC
>JBGPPD010000343.1:0-2224 GCA_041488375.1 Gammaproteobacteria bacterium
AACGACTTCGTACGTGTTCTTGCCCTCGAACAGCGGAAGCAGAAGTCGGTCGATCTTTCCGGAAATGCCGTTCGCCCATCGGAGTTGAGCGTCGACAAAATCGTCGTCGAACTGGCTTCGTCCCCTGAACTCTTGGCGGATAACGCAATTTGCAGCGATCTCGGCTGCCGTGGCGGCTCGTACTATTGCTGCGGACCATTCTTCACGGGAATGCAGGCCGCTAAGCTTCCGCCATTGGGACTCGATCTTCTCGATGTCCGTTCGTTCATCATATGGTTTCGTTCCCATAACTCCTCCCAAGGGCACTATGCCGCCGCCTTTTTGTCACCCGCGTTCAGACGCGGCGGCTTGTCCCTGACCCAATGCAGTCATGACGTCTGCGCGCGCCTCCGTCCAACAGCTCAAGTATGCAGTCGCGGCGGGCTCCTGCCAGCAATGTCCGCTCCCGGTCGAAAATGGACCGTCAAGCGCGCTTTCGATAGTCGCGGTCCGCTACCCGCTATTCCTCAACCCCGCCGCCACCCCGTTAATAGTCAGATGTATCGCCCGCCGCGTCCGCTCGTCGGTATCCCCCGCTCGATAGCGCCGCAACAGCTCCACCTGCAGATGGTTTAACGGATCGAGATACGGAAAGCGATTCCGTATCGACCGCGCCAGCGCCGGACTGTCACCAAGGAAATCCGTCTGCCCGGTGATCTCCAGCAAATACCGCCGCGTCCGCTGCCACTCCTCGGAAATCCTCCCGAACACCTCCTTACGCAACTTCGCATCCGGCACCAACTCGGCATACCGCGAAGCGATTCCCAAGTCCGACTTCGCCATCACCATGTCCATGTTCGAAAGCACCGAGCGCCAGAACGGCCAGCCGCGCTGCATCTCGCGCAGCTCCTCCAGCGTCCCGCCTTTCCCAGCCAGCCACGCCTCGACGGCGGAGCCGAATCCGTACCACCCGGGCAGCATCAGCCGGCACTGGCTCCAGCTGAACACCCAGGGAATGGCCCGCAAATCCTCCAACTTCTCGGTCGCGCGCCGCGACGCGGGCCGGCTGCCGATGTTCAAGGCGGCGATCTCCGCCAGGGGCGTCGAGTCGCGGAAGTACTGAATGAAGTCCGGCGTCTCGCGCACCAGCGAGCGATAAGCGCGCAGCGCATGCCCCGCCAGCGACTCCATGATCTCCAGATGCCGCTCGCGGTTCGGATGCGGCGCGCGCGGCCCGAGGCTCGCCTCCAGCGTGGCGGCAGCCAGGATCTCGAGGTTGCGCCGTCCGCTCTCCGGATCGGCGTATTTGCTGGCGATGACCTCGCCCTGTTCGGTCAGCCGCAGCGCGCCGTCCAC
The DNA here is from genome assembly GCA_041488375.1 of Gammaproteobacteria bacterium. Classification (GTDB taxonomy): domain Bacteria; phylum Pseudomonadota; class Gammaproteobacteria; order Burkholderiales; family SG8-39; genus JAABQT01. The sequence goes on from JBGPPD010000343.1 coordinate 1,336, forward strand.
GGTCCCCGCCGGCTGCGCCAGGATCGCGTCGTGGCTCGGCCCGCCGCCGCGCCCGACGGTGCCGCCGCGGCCGTGAAACAGGCGCAGGCGCACGCCGCGAAGAGAACACGCTTCGCGCAGCGCCGCGGCCGCCTTGTACAGCGCCCAGTTGGAGGCGAGGTAGCCGCCGTCCTTGTTGCTGTCGGAGTAGCCGAGCATGACCTCCTGCTCGTCGCCGCGCGCGCGCACCCAGGAGCGGTACAGCGGCTGGTCGAGCGCCGCGCCGATCACCTCGCCGCCGCGCTGCAGATCATCGATCGACTCGAACAGCGGCACGATGTCCATGTCGAGCGCGCCGGGACGCAGCAAGCCGCCCTCGCGCAATAGCACGCCGACTTCCAGCAGGTCGGACACCGACTGGCAGTGGGAGATCACGTAGTGCGGCACCGCGTGCGCACCCAGGCGCCGCCGGCCCAGGGCCGCTGCCGCGACGACCGCCAACTCGGACTCGGCAAAAGGGGAGTACTCCAGGTGCGGCGAGCGCAACAGCCGCGGGCCCGCCAGCTCGCGCGCGAGCAGGGCGACGCGCGCCTCCTCCTGCAATGAAGCGTAGCCCTCGGCCACGCCTGCGCGAGAAAGCAGCTCCGCCACCACCAACTCGTGCTCGGAAGAGCTCTGGCGCAGGTCGATGCGCGCGAGGTGGAAGCCGAACACGTCCACTTTCCGCCGCAGCGCGCGCAGCCTCCCCGCCGCGAGGCGGCCGGCGCCCTGCGCCTCCAGCCCGCGCTCGATGAGCGCGAGCTCCGCGTCGAGCTCCGCCGGGCCGGCATAGGCCGGGCGCGCCACGCTGGGGGCGGGCACGGCCTCGAATCCGCACAGCGCACGCGCCGTCGCCGCGAGGCGCGCGTAG
>JBGPPD010000344.1:0-2223 GCA_041488375.1 Gammaproteobacteria bacterium
ACGATCTTCGAATGCTCGCCGCGGAAGGCGTAACCGATGACGTCGTTCACCTGCTCTTCGCGGCAGGCGCGCAGGCAACGCGTGCATTGAATGCAGGCATCCAGGTTCACCGCGATCGCCGGGTGCGAAAGGTCCGCCTTGGGCTGCCGGCGGGCCTCGAATCGCGGCAGGCCCATGTTCATTTTCCGCGCCCACTGGTCGAGCTCGGAGTCCTTGCGGTAGGGGAAACCCGGGGCCCCTGCCCCGGATTGCTTTTCCGGCATGTCCGCGAGCAAGAGCTCCAGCACCATCTTCTGCGACAGCTCGGCACGCGGCGAGTCGCTGGTGACCTCCATGCCTTCCTTCGGATAGCGGCAGCAAGAGGGCGCCAGCGCACGCTCGCCCTTGATCTCCACCACGCAGGCGCGGCAGTTGCCGTCGGGCCGCAGGCCCGGCAGGTAGCAAAGGTGCGGGATCTCCACGCCGTGGCGCTTCGCGGTCTCGATGATGGTCTCGTCGGGCCGCCCGACCACCGTCTGGCCGTTGAGCTTGAATTCGATCGGCAAAGTCGCTTGCTGCTGCGTGCTGATGCGGTCCATCAGGTCATCCCACTTCCTGCGGGAAGTACTTCATCACGCTCAGCGCGGGGTTCGGCGCCGCCTGCCCCAACCCGCAGATCGAGGCGTCCATCATGGCCTGTGAGAGTTCCTTGAGCAACGCTTGGTTCCACTGCTTCGCCTCCATCAGCCCGAGGGCCTTGGCGGTGCCTACCCGGCAGGGCGTGCATTGGCCGCAGGACTCCTCCTTGAAGAACTTCATCAGGTTCCTCGCCGCCATGGCGGCCGAATCGTGCTGCGAAAGAATCACCACCGCCGCGGAGCCGATGAAGCAGCCCAGCGGCTGCAGCGTGTCGAAATCCAGCGGCACGTCGCCCTGCGCGGCGGGCAGGATCCCACCCGAGGCGCCGCCCGGCAGGTAGCCGTAGAAATCGTGCCCCTCGAGCATGCCGCCGCAATATTCCGCGATCAGCTCTTTCACCGTGATCCCGGCGGGCGCGAGATGCACGCCGGGTTTCTTCACGCGGCCCGACACCGAGAAGGAGCGCAGGCCCTTGCGCCCATGGCGGCCCTGTGCGGCGAACCAGGCGCCGCCCTTCTCCACGATCTCGCGCACCCAGACCACCGTTTCCATGTTGTGCTCGAGCGTGGGATAGCCGAACAGCCCCACTTGCGCGACATAGGGCGGCCGCAGGCGCGGCATGCCGCGCTTGCCCTCGATCGATTCGATCATCGCCGACTCCTCGCCGCAGATGTACGCTCCTGCGCCGCGGCGCAGGTGGATCGGCGGCAGCGCGCAGGGCGGCGCGGCCTTCAGCTTGCGGATTTCCTCTTCGAGGATCTTCCTGCAGCCGGCGTACTCGTCGCGCAGGTAGACGTAGATCTCACCCGCGCCGGCGCACCACGCCGCCACCAGCATGCCCTCCAGGAAGCGGTGCGGATCGCGCTCGAGGAACCAGCGGTCCTTGAAAGTGCCGGGCTCGCCCTCGTCGATGTTGACCGCCATCACGCGCGGCTCGGGTTCGGCGGCGACGATGCGCCACTTGCGGCCGGCGGGGAAGCCCGCGCCGCCCAGGCCGCGCAGCGCGGAGTCCTCCATGATCTTGGTGATCTCCTCGCGCGTGCGCCTGCCGGCGAGGCAATCGGCGATCAGACGGTAGCCGCCCTGCTTGCGGTAGGCGTCGAAATCGACGTACTTCGTGCCGGGACACGCGGTCTGGTTCTTCGCCACCGACTCGCGGACGCTATCGACGGTCGCATGGCAAACGGGATTCCGTCCCACCACCGCCACCGGCGCGGACTCGCAGCGTCCCACGCAGGGCGCATGCAGCACGCGCACCTCCTTGCCGAGGATCGCCGGCAGCCGGTGCAGCAGCTCGTCGGATCCGGCCAAGGCGCAGGACAGCGAATCGCAAACCCGCACCGTAAGCGCGGGCGGCGGCACCTCGCCCTCCTTCACCACGTCGAAATGGTGGTAGAAGGTCGCCACCTCGTAGACCTCGGTCTGCGCGAGGCGCATCTCCTCGGCCAGTGCAGCGAGTCGCGCCGCCGACAGGCAGCCGTAGCGGTCCTGGATGCGGTGCAGGTACTCGATCAGCAGGTCGCGCCGGCGCGGATCGTCCCGCAGCAGCGCCCTGACTTCCTCCCGCGCCGCGGGCTCGACGCCGCGCCCCTTCAGCGTGCCGCG
>JBGPPD010000345.1:0-2172 GCA_041488375.1 Gammaproteobacteria bacterium
GACTCCGGCCGCGTCGCATCCTCCTCGATCAGCCCGCGATAGATCCGGATCACCTCCAGAGATTTCTCGCGCAGGTTGTGCGCCTTCTCCGTATTCAACGCCAATATCTGCCAGGCGATCTCGCGCTTGGGGACCACCAGGGCAACGATGGACTTCGCCCCGAGCCGCCGCATGGCCATCAACCGGTGCATGCCGTTCGGCGTCCAGAAGCCTTCGTTCGGAGCAGTCACGCAGATGATGGGATCGAGGAACATCCCGGTCTTGTCGATGACATCCGCGAGTTTCCGATGATGGGTCTCGGAAAGATCGCGCTGGAACGGCGTGGGTTCGACCCGGGAAATGGGCAGGATGCAGGACAGCAACGCCCCGCCGCCCAGAGGATCCTTGTAAGTCCCGATGATCTCCCCGCCCTCCTTCGCCACCCGCGCGCGCACTTCGTCCGCGGCCCCGGAGAGCATGTCCAGCCGGCACTCCGCCGGCGTCAGCCCCCGCGTCCCCGCCTTTGCTTTTTTCGCCCGCCGCTTGGCCGGAGCGCGCTTGAGTCCCGACTTGCCCTTGATCGCCATGGCGGGATTCTATGCGCGCTTCCTCGCCGCAGCGCAGCCATGTACGCAAGAATCGCCACCGGCCCGCGGCCGGCCGGCGTCTACGTGCCCAGCAGCTGCGCCGCTAGCCGCGTCCGGCCTGCAGCGGCACGAACAGCCGCTGCCCGTCGCGCTGCACCAGCAGCGCGACGGTCTTGCCGTGGCGCGTCGCGGCGCGCAGTTCTTCGACGCTGTTCACCGCCTTGCCGCCCGCCGAGAGAAGGATGTCGCCCGGCGCGATGCCGGCCTGCGCCGCGGGCCCGTTCACGTCCTCGACCAGCAGGCCGCCTTTCACGTGCGCCTCTTCGCGCTCTTCCGCGGTGAGCGGGCGCACCGCGAGTCCGAGGCGGCCGTGCCCGGCCTCGCCGGCGGAAGCGCTCTTGTCGTCCTGCTCCTCGCTCGCGCCCAGGGTCGCCGCCACTTCGATCCGGCCGCCCTTGCGCCACACTTCCAGCTTCGCCTTCTCGCCCGGCGCGGACTGGCCCACCAGCGCGGCGAGTTCCGCGCCCGCGCCGACCGCCTTGCCGTTGAACGTCAGCACCACGTCGCCGGCCTGCAGCCCGGCCTTGTCCGCCGCGCTTCCCGGCACCACCGCGGCCACCAGCGCGCCTTCGGCGCTCTTCAGGCCGAAGGACTCCGCCAGCGCCTGGTTGACCGGCTGCACGTTCACCCCGAGGCGCGCATGCCGCGCGTGCCCGGTGGCGACGATCTGGTCCTTCACCTTGAGCACCATGTCGGTCGGGATGGCGAACGAGAGGCCCTGGTAGCCGCCCGAGCGGCTGTAGATCTGCGAGTTGATGCCGATCACCTCGCCCGCCATGTTGAACAGCGGGCCGCCCGAGTTGCCGGGGTTGACGGCGACGTCGGTCTGGATGAACGGCACGTAGGTGTCGCCGGGCAGCGAGCGCCCCTTGGCCGAGACGATGCCCGCGGTCACGCTGTTCTCGAAGCCGAAGGGCGAGCCGATGGCCACCACCCAGTCGCCGACCCGCGACTGCGCCGGGTCGCCGAGCTTCACCGTCGGCAGGTTCTTCGCGTCGATGCGCAGCACCGCCACGTCGGTGGCGCCGTCGGTGCCGAGCACCTTGGCGCGGAACTCGCGCCGGTCGGTGAGCTTGACCGTGACTTCGCTCGCGTCCTGCACCACGTGCGCGTTGGTAAGCACGATGCCGTCGGGGCTGATGATGAAGCCCGAGCCCTGCCCCATCGTCGGCACCTCGCCCTGCGGTGCGCCGAAACGGAACGGGAAGGGGAACGGGAACTCGTTGCCGGTCTTGCGCGTGCCCGAAGTGGTGATGTTCACCACCGCCGGGCCGTAGCGCTGCACGATGCTGGCGAAATCCGGCAGCGCCGCGGCGCGCACCGGCGCCGCCACCACCGCCTGGGCGGAGGCGGCCTGCGCCCCCGCGTTGTGCACCACCTGGCCTACGAAGAAGGTGCCGGCGCTGAGCAAGGCGAGCACGCCCAGCGCAGCCGCGAATTTACGGGTCTGCATGATCACTCCATGAGAATTGTTGCGATCTGGCTTCGACAGGCAGCGAGCGCGCCGGTTCCCCCCTTGCGGTAAGTAGCCGGAATGGCAGAATAA
>JBGPPD010000346.1:0-2149 GCA_041488375.1 Gammaproteobacteria bacterium
CCAGCGCCGCGCGCGAGCGCTCGTGCACCAGGGTGAAGCGCCCGGCGCGATCGCCGAAAGCGCGCTGCAGCTGCGCGAGGAACTCCGTCGGCGCGGCCTGCGCCAGCGCAGCGGCGCGTTCCGGCCGCGCGCTCCACACCAGCGCCCACTGTCCCGCGAGCGGCAGCAGCGCGAGCGGACCCTCCGGCGTGAAGCGTTCGTAGGCGAGGGCTTGCGACGCGGGCTCGGCGGCGACGCGCGCCACCACGGCGTCGTGCGCGTAACGTCGCTCGCGCGCCTCGTTGGCGGAACCGGAGGAACCCTCGGCATGCACCGTTAGGGTGGGCGTGCCGCCCACCTCGTGTTCAACGCGGACCCGCGCGCGCAGCGCCGCCACGAGCTCGGCGTACTGCGTCACGTAGCCGAGGGCCGGCACGCCGGCGTCGGCCGCGTCCAGGCGCGTGCGGCCGAAGGCGCCGGCCTGCGACACATGGATGGCGGCAATCGGCGTGGCAGGAAATGCGCCCCAGGCGCCCACGCGCTCGAGGATCAGGCGGCTGGCGTGGGACAGGGCGATCGGGCGGAATGCGCTGACGGTTGCCGGGCCGGGATCAACGACCCGCACCGCATGGCGCGAGCCTTGCAGCGCCAGGGCGAGCGTGCACCCGACCGGTCCGGCGCCGAGGACGAGGATGTCAGCCGCGGGCATCGCGCATCAGCGCTTCGACGTCCGCGACCGCCTTGGGCGCCTCCGCGGTCAGCACCTCGCAGCCGTCTTGCGTCACCAGCACGTCGTCCTCGATGCGTACGCCGATGTCGCGCAGCGGCTCGGGCACGTCGTCCGCGCCGCGCAGGTAGAGCCCGGGCTCCACCGTGAGCGTCATGCCCGGCGCCAGGGCGCGCCACTGGCCGGCCCGCTTGTAGTCGCCGGCGTCGTGCACGTCCATGCCGAGCCAATGCCCGGTGCGGTGCATGTAGAAGCGCTTGTAGGTTTCCTTCTCCAGCACCGCGTCGAGGCTGCCGGTGAGGAGCTTGAGGTCGAGCATGCCCTGCGCGAGCACCTTCACCGCCGCATCGTGCGGCTCGTTCCACGCGTTGCCCGCGCGCACCTGGTCCATCGCCGCGCGCTGCGCGGCGAGCACCAGCTCGTAGACCGCGCGCTGCGCCCCGCTGTAGCGGCCGTTGATCGGGAAGGTACGCGTGATGTCGGCGGCGTAGCCGTCCAGCTCGCAGCCGGCGTCGATCAGCAGCAGGCCGCCGTCGGCGAGCGGCGCGTCGTTGGCCACATAGTGCAGCACGCAGCAGTTGGCGCCGCCCGCGACGATCGGCCAGTAGGCGGGGAACTGCGCGCCGTGGCGGCGGAATTCGTACAGCAGCTCGGCTTCGATCTCGAATTCATTGCGCCCCGGCCGCGTGGACTGCATCGCGCGCCGGTGCGCGCCGGCGGAGATCGAGGCCGCCTTGCGCATCAGCGCCAGTTCGTGCGCGTCCTTCACGAGGCGCATCTCGTCCAGCGGCGCACGCACGTCGTGCAGCTGCTGCGGCGCGGCCACGCCGCTCCTCGCGTTGGCGCGCACCGCGTTCAGCCAGCGCATGGCGCGCGCGTCCCACTCCGGGTCGGCGCCCACGGGGTACCAGAGCGCGGCCCGGTCCGCGAGCAGGGCGCTCATCGCCTCGTCGAGCTTGGCGATCGGCTGCGCCTCGTCGAAGCCGAAGCGCTCGCGCGCGCCATCCGGGCCGTGGCGAAAGCCGTCCCAGGTCTCGCGCTCCGCGTTGCGCTCGCGGCAGAACAGGATCGATCGCGGCGCCGCATCGGCAACGATCACCAGCACCGCGTCGGGCTCCTGGAAACCGGTGAGGTAGTGGAAATAACTGTCGTAGCGGTAGGGATAGTGCGTGTCGCGGTTGCGCGCGCGCTCCGGGGAGGTCGGCACCACCGCGACGGCGCCGGGCATCGCCTGCGCAAGGCGCAGCCTGCGCGCCACGCGCACCGCGATGTCCTGGGTCAGGTCGTTCGCTTTCATGCTCAAGCCTTGGTCCTTGCGCGCAGCAGCGCGTCGAGTTCGGCGAGCCGCTCCGCCGTGCCGATGTCGCGCCACAGCCCCCGGTGCAGCTCGCCCGAGAGGCGGCCCGCCTCGGCCGCGGCGCGCAGCAGCGGCGCCAGTTGCGC
>JBGPPD010000347.1:0-2141 GCA_041488375.1 Gammaproteobacteria bacterium
CGCCCGAGCAGGTGGCCGAGGGCTTCGTGCAGATCGCCGTGGGCAACATGGCCAACGCCATCAAGCACATCTCCGTGCAGCGCGGGCACGACGTCACCGAGTACACCCTGTGCTGCTTTGGCGGCGCGGCGGGGCAGCATGCCTGCGCGGTGGCGGATGCCCTGGCGATGACGCGCGTGTTCATCCATCCCTTTGCCGGCGTGCTCTCGGCCTACGGCATGGGGCTGGCGGACCAGGCGGCGCTCAAGGAGAAGGCGGTCGAGGCGAAGCTCGGGGAGGCGAAGCTGGAGGGCGAGATCGAGGAATTGGCGAAGGCGGCAAAGGCAGAGTTGGTGAGCCAAGGCGTGGAGGAAAAGGGGATTCGGGTCCTGAGAAGGGTGCATCTCAAGTACGAGGGGACGGATACCGCTCTCATTGTTTCGTTGGGTAGTGCGGATGAAATGCGGAGGCAGTTTGAATCCGCGTATCAAAAGCAGTTTTCTTTTTTGATGCCCGGCAAGGGTTTGATCGTAGAAGCCGTTTCCGTGGAGGCCTTGTCTTCCGGGGTTCCCGATCGACCGGTTTCCGGGGTTGGAAACCGGTCGAAAGCAGGTAGGCCGGAAACCACTGCCCGCATGTTCACCGGCGGCAAATGGCATGAGACGCCCCTATACCGCCGGGAGAAGTTGATTCCGGGACAGAAGGTCGATGGACCGGCGATTATTGCGGAGGCAAACGCCACGACTGTTGTAGAGCCGGGATGGAGAGCGGAGGTGACGAAGCTCGACCATCTGGTCCTGGAACGAGTGGTGCCGAGGGAGAAACGCGTAGCCCTGGGTACCCGAGCCGACCCCGTCATGCTCGAAATCTTCAACAACCTTTTCATGTCCATCGCGGAGCAAATGGGTCTCCGCCTGCAGAACACAGCGTACTCAGTAAACATAAAGGAAAGACTCGACTTCTCCTGCGCCCTGTTCGACGAAGCGGGCAACCTCATCGCCAACGCCCCCCACATGCCGGTGCACCTGGGTTCGATGGGTGAATCCATAAAAACCGTAATCCGTGAAAACTCCGGACGCATGAAGCCGGGCAATGTGTACGTTCTCAACGCGCCCTACAACGGCGGCACGCACCTGCCGGACGTCACCGTGATCACCCCTGTGTTCGACGAAATGGGCCGAGAGATCCTGTTTTATGTCGGCTCGAGAGGGCACCACGCCGACATCGGCGGCATCACCCCGGGCTCGATGCCGCCCGACTCGAAGACCGTGGAGGAGGAAGGGGTGCTGATCGACAACTTCCTGCTGGTGGAGGAAGGGCGCCTGCGGGAGAAGGAAACCGTGGCGCTGCTCACCTCGGGCCAGTACCCGGTGAGGAACGTGCAGCAGAACCTCGCCGACCTGCAGGCGCAGATCGCCGCCAACGAGAAGGGGGTGCAGGCGCTGCGCGAGATGGTGGCGCACTTCGGCCTGGAGGTGGTGCGCGCCTACATGCGCCACGTGCAGGACAACGCCGAGGAATCGGTGCGCCGCGTGATCGGCGTGCTCAAGGACGGCGCCTTCGAGCTGGAGCTTGACAACGGCGCGCTGATCCGCGTGCGGATCCGCATCGGCGCCGACCGCAGGAGCGCGAAGATCGACTTCAGCGGCAGCTCGGCGCAGCTGCCGAACAATTTCAACGCGCCCTCCGCGGTCGGCATGGCGGCGGTGCTGTACGTGTTCCGCACGCTGGTGGACGACGAGATCCCGCTCAACGCGGGCTGCCTGAAGCCGCTCGAGGTGCTGATCCCGGAGCGCTCGATGCTCAATCCGCGCTATCCGGCGGCGGTGGTGGCGGGCAACGTCGAGACCTCGCAGTGCGTCACCGACGCGCTCTACGGGGCGCTCGGGGTGCTGGCCGCCTCGCAGGGCACGATGAACAACTTCACCTTCGGCAACCAGCGCTACCAGTACTACGAGACCATCGCCGGAGGCTCGGGCGCCGGCCCGGGCTTCGACGGGACCGACGTGGTGCAGACGCACATGACCAACTCGCGCCTCACCGACCCGGAAGTGCTGGAGTGGCGTTTTCCTGTCTTGCTTGAAAGCTTCGAGATCCGGCGCGGCTCGGGCGGGGCGGGCGCGCACCGCGGCGGCCATGGCGCGGTGCGGCGCGTGCGGTTC
>JBGPPD010000348.1:0-2140 GCA_041488375.1 Gammaproteobacteria bacterium
GAGCGCTGGCTGGTGCCGCTCGCGGTGGTGATGGCGGTGCCCTTCGCGGTGTGGGGCGCGCTCAGCTTCGTGGCGCTGCGCGGCCTGGAGAACGACATCTACTTCCAGATCGGCCTGGTGGTGCTGATCGGCCTCGCGGCGAAGAACGCGATCCTGATCGTGGAGTTCGCGCAGCAGGGCTACCTCGAGGGCAAGCCGGCGATCGAGGCCGCGCTCAACGCGGCGCGCCTGCGCTTCCGCCCGATCATCATGACCTCGCTCGCCTTCGTGCTCGGCGTGATGCCGCTGATGTTCTCCAGCGGCGCCGGCGCGGGCGCGCGCCGTTCCATGGGCACCGGCGTGGTCGGCGGCATGCTCGCCGCGACCTTCGTCGCGACTATTTTCGTGCCGCTGTTCTTCTCGCTCGTCGCGCACTCGCGGCGCAAGAAGGAATGATGCGCGGCGCCCTGTTCCTCGTCCTTGCCGCCCTGCTGGGCGGATGCACGGCGCTCGGCCCGGACTACGCGCGGCCCGAGGCGGCGCTACCGGGCGATTTCGCCGCCGATGAAAGCCCCGCGGCGCCAGGCCTCGCCGGCGACTGGTGGACGCTCTACGGCGACGCGCAGCTCGACGAGCTGGTGGCGGCCGCGCGCGCGCGCAACGCCGACATGCGCCTCGCGGCCGCGCGCGTGCTGGAGGCCGAAGGCGCGCTGCGCGAGGCGGGCGCGGCTCTGTACCCCGACGTGGGCGCGGGCTACGCCTACGGCCGCAACCGCGTCAGCAGCCGGACGGTGCCCGCGCAGGTGCAGCCGCTCACGCGCGGACAGCACCAGCTGCTCCTTTCCACCAGTTACGAAATCGACTTCTGGGGACGCCTGTCGCGCGCCTCCGAGGCCGCGCGCGCCGGCCTGCTCGGCACGCGCTATGCGCGCGACGTCGTCGGCCTGAGCCTGGCGGGCGCCACCGCGCAGTCCTATTTCGGCCTGCGCTCGCTCGACGCGCAGCTCACGGTCCTCGACCAGACCATCCGCGCGCGCAGCGATTCGCTCGAGCTCGCGCGCGCGCGCCTGCAAGCCGGCCTCGCCTCCGAGCTCGACGTGTTCCAGGCGCAGGGCGCCCTGTCCGACGCGCTGGTGCAGCGGCGCGACACCGAGCGCCAGCGCGCGCTGCTCGAGCGCCAGCTCGGCCAGCTCACGGGCCAACTCGACCTTACGCTGGCGCCGGGCGACCTGTTCAAGCTGCCGGTGCCGCCGACGCCGCCCGCCGGCCTGCCCTCGGAGCTGCTCGACCGGCGCCCGGACCTGCGCAACGCCGAGCAGGGCCTGATCGCGGCCAACGCCCAGATCGGGATCGCGCGCGCCGCGTTGTTCCCCGCCATCAGCCTGACCGCCGGCCTGGGCACGCAGAGCGCGCAGTTCTCCGACCTGCTGGCGAGCGGCGCGGGCATCTGGTCGCTCGGCTTCGGGCTCACCCTGCCGCTGTTCGACGCCGGCCGCCGGTCGGCGCGCGTCGAGCAGGCCGAGGCGCGCGAGCTGCAGGCGCTCGCCGGCTACCAGAAGGCCATCGAGACGGCCTTCCGCGAGGTGTCGGAGGGCCTGATCAACGTGGGGCAGAGCGCCGCCACCGAAGGCGACCTGAGTGCGCGCCTGCAGGCGGCGCGCAACGCGCTCGACCTGTCCAATGCGCGCTACCAGTCGGGCTACTCGCCGTTCCTGGAGGTGCTGGACGCGCAGCGCACGGCGAACGACGCGGAGCTCGCCTTCGTGCGCAACCGGCAGGCGCGGCTCGCGTTCAGCGTGGACCTGATGAAGGCGCTGGGCGGGGGCTGGAGCGAGACCCGCTAGGCGCGGCTGCAGCGCCCTTTGGCCCGCTCAGTTGGCGGCGGACGCATGCAAGCGCAAGCCAAGAGCCTTCACCACCTTGAGCACCGTGGCGAGCCCTGGATTTCCTTCGCTCGACAGGGCCTTGTAGAGGCTTTCGCGGCCCAGGCCGGTATCCCGGGCGACGCCGCTCATTCCCTTGGCACGCGCGATGTCTCCCAGCGCAGCCGCAATCAACGCTGGATCGCCGTCTTCGAGAGCCGCTTCAAGGTAGGCAATCATGTCGGCATCCGACTTCAGGTGCTCTGCCGCGTCCCACTTCTTCGTGCGTGTTCTTGCCA
>JBGPPD010000349.1:0-2124 GCA_041488375.1 Gammaproteobacteria bacterium
CGCTCGCACCGCCGGCACCGCCGCCTCGCTGATGGGCGCCATCCAGTTCGCGGTCGGCGCGCTGGTCAGCAGCGCGCTCGGCGCCCTGTTCGACGGCACGCCGCGGCCGATGGCCCTGGTGGCGCTGCTCGCCGGCACCGGCGCCCTGCTGCTGGAAATACGCACCCTGCATGGACCGCGTTGACGCGGTCGCGACCCCCATGCGCTTGCCCAATTCGCCTCATCTGCTGCTGACGCTCGCCATGCTCTGCTGGGCGGGCAACTGGGTGGTGGGCCGGGCCATCCACGAGGAGATTCCCCCCTTCACGCTCAACTTCTGGCGCTGGTCCGCGTCGCTGCTGCTGATCCTGCCGGCGTCGTGGCCATCCCTGCGCGAGCAATGGCCCTTGCTGGTGCGGCATTGGAAGTGGGTGCTTCCCATGGGCGCCATCGGCTCCGCGATATTCCAGAGCATGGTTTACCTGGGCCTGCAATCCACCACCGCCCTCAACGGCGCCCTGATCATCGCGCTGGTGCCGGTGGTCGTGGTGGCGATCGCGGCGGTGATTCTCGGAGATCGCATCGGCGCGCGCCAGGGCCTGGGCATCCTGGTGTCCCTCGCCGGCGCGGTCGTGGTCATCGTGCATGGCGAGTTGGCGGTGCTGCGCACGCTGGGCTTCAACCCGGGCGACCTGTGGATCCTCGCCGCGGTGCCGATATGGAGCCTGTATACGGTGCTGCTCAAGCGCTGGCCGGCCGGACTCCACCGCATGAGCTTTCTCGCCGCCATGGGCCTGATCGGCGTGGTGCTGCAATTCCCGTTCTTCGCATGGGAATGGGAAGCGGGCCGGCGCATGCTGGTGACCCCCGAGGCGATCGCGGCGATCGCCTATACCGCCGTGTTCGCCTCGTTTCTCGCCTTCGTGTTCTACAACACGGCGATGGAGCGCACGACCCCTGCGGTGGCCGGATTGTTCCATCACCTGCACCCCGCCTTCACCGCCATGCTGGGGATGGCGTTCCTGGGCGAGCGCATGGGCTGGTATCACGCACTCGGGGTCGCCTTGATCGTCCTGGGTCTTTACCTCACGACGGCCGCCAGGCCCGCGCATGGACCGCGTTGACGCCGTGGTGGTCGGCGCGGGCCTGGTCGGGCTCGCCGTGGCGCGCGCGCTGGCCCTCGCCGGCCGCGAAGTGGTGATCCTCGAAGCCGAGGACGCCATCGGCACGCACACCAGCTCGCGCAATTCCGAGGTGATCCACGCCGGCATCTACTACCCGCAGGGCTCGCTCAAGGCGCGCGCCTGCGTCGAGGGCCGGCAGCGGCTCTACGCCTACTGCGCCGAGCGCGGCGTGCCGCACCGGCGCTGCGGGAAACTCATCGTCGCCGGCGACGCGGCGCAGCTCGAGGAGCTCGAAGGCATCCGGCGCAAGGCGCAGGCCAACGGCGTCGCCGACCTGGCGCCCCTGAGCGCCGCGCAGGTGCACGCCATGGAGCCCGAGCTGGTCTGCGCCGCCGCGCTGTACTCGCCCTCCACCGGCATCATCGACAGCCACGCGCTGATGCTCGCCTACCTGGGCGACGCGCAGAACGCGGGCGCCGCGCTGGCGCTGAAAAGCCGCCTGGAGCGCGCGGTGCTGCGCCCGGGCGGCATCGAACTGCATGTCGCCGGCGCCGAGCCGCTGCTCGCCGGCGCGCTGGTCAACAGCGCCGGGCTCACCGCGCCCGAGGTCGCCCGGCGCATCGAGGGCTATCCGGCCCATCTGGCGCCGCGCCAGCTCTACGCCAAGGGCAATTACTACAGCCTGGCGCGCCGCTCGCCGTTCTCGCGCCTCATCTACCCGGTGCCGGAGCCGGGCGGCCTGGGCGTGCACGTCACGCTCGACCTCGGCGGGCGGGCGCGCTTCGGGCCGGACGTGGAGTGGGTCGAGCGCGTCGAGTACAGCGTCGATCCGGGCCGCGCGCAGCGCTTCTACGCCGCCATCCGCCGCTACTGGCCGGGACTGCCCGACGGCGCGCTCGAGCCCGCCTATTGCGGCATCCGGCCGAAGACCTCGGGCCCGCGGGAGCCGGCGGCCGATTTCATCGTGCAGGGACCGCGCGAGCACGGCGTGCCCGGCCTGGTGCAGCTCTACGGCATCGAG
>JBGPPD010000350.1:0-2121 GCA_041488375.1 Gammaproteobacteria bacterium
CTGCCGATCGATCACGGTCGCATCAAAGACGCCGTCGCGGACGAACTTGCCGGCCCTATATTGATCGGTGCCGGCCCAGACATAGGGTGACGGCAGATGGCGGGCGGCATAGCCGAGGCCGTTGTACTGCTCCATCATGGTAAGCGATCCGCCGATGGTCCAATCCCGGTTGTGGCCAGCGAACGGCGAACAGTTCAGCAGCGCGTCAACGGCTGCGTCCTCCCACGATCTGAACGGGCCGCGCCCGGCCGGCACATGCACCGAGACCTTGTCCCAGGGATCGCCCTGCGCCAGCGAACCGGCCCAGTCCTGCGAGCTTTCGCGCTCATGGACCACGGCGATGAACCACCACGGCACGCCGGTTCGTTGCGAGACGGTCTGATAACGAGCCTTGGCCGAGGCCTGGACGAGAGCTTTTGCGACCGACATGAAATTGCGCTGGAGCTTGGCGTTGATCCAGCGCTCGGCGTTTGCGGCCTTCAATTTCACAAGATCGGTCATCGTCGCTCGCACCAATCTGATGATGCGAGATTTATCTCATATCATAGCGGGTGTCACTGACCGTATGGATTGTCGGACTGACCGAACGGCCCTTGCAGGAACGGACGCAAGGTGCCCATGCCGCGGCCGACATTAGAGTACCGCGCACGCAATCCGTCGAGACCAGGCGACGCTGCGGTCGGCCGAACATAGCGGTTCGCCAGCCACATGCTCGGACGGAGATACGGCACGCTTGCCGCGCCGACACCGGCGAGCGCCTTCGGGGAGAGATAGCCAAGGCCAGCAGCACTGAATAGCGATCGGCCCGCGGTCCCAGAATCCGGCACCTTGCTCGGCAACACCCGCTGTCCCGCTTCGGCGAAATCCTGCATCAGCGCATCGCCGCGCGCGAACGACCCCTTCTGCACCGATTTGTCACCACGCTTGATCGCCGTCAGCAGATCGCCTGGCGTGAACACCCCTTCGCTGCCTCTGCGGTTGGTGGCAGCGTTACGCATCCGCGCGTACATCGCCCAGCCCTGATTGATGCGGCCAAGCTCATCGCTGAAGGTCGGGTTGCTGCGCTCCAGGTTGGCGCGCATCGCCTTGACCACATCGCCCAGCCGGTCGCCGAGGAGTTGTTGGCCGGCATCCGACGATGAACCATATTTACCGGCGAGATGGGTCAGCTCGCTTTCGATGGTCTTGTAGGCATCACCCTGCAGGTGCCAGGTGGTCTGATAGCTCAAGGCCGGAACGTTGTTCGGGTTGGGCGTATTGGGCGCGAGCAATTGCTGCTGCGTCCAGCGACCCGGCTGCAGCCGATCGTTCAGGGTCCGATTGAACAGCCGCACATACTGCGCCGGCATCGCCTGCGCGGTCCGCTGGATGCTCGCGAGATCGCTGGCAAAGCCATGGTCGGGGGTAAACAGCAGGTTCGGCAGCACCCGGTCATAGGCAGCGCCGAGCTTATCCCCGACCTCGGTGATAGTGTCATGTCCAGCGGCCGTGCGTCGGTCCAGCGCCTGGCCGATCGGCTGCAAGGCCTGGTCGGCGACGGCACGATTGAAGCCCTCGATCGAGCGCCCGCGCGCATTCTGGATGAAATGGCCGAGGATCGGCAGCGAACTGGCCTTGTCCTCCAAATCTTTCAGCAGACCGCCGGTCAATTGCCCCGGCGTCATCTGGGTGAGACCGCGATCGGCCAGCATCTGCTGGGCTGGCGCGAGCTGCGGTTTCATCGCGCGCGCCGCGAGCGGGCCGGCAAGCAGACCGCCAGCAATGCGCGCCGGTCCTTCGGCGGAGGTGCCCTCCAAAGCCTGACCTGCCGCCTCGCTGCCGGCGCCGGATGCAGCGGCCATGATCGCTTTCGCCGGCAAACCACCAGGGCCGAGATAACTCGCAGGATTACCCAGCATTTCGCCGATCGAACCGGCATAGCCTGGCTTCTTGTCCTCGACGCCGAGGGCATGGGAAATCTGCTGGCCGTATTCCGGGCTCGTCTGTGGCTCCGGACCGAGACCAATATCGTGCATCAGGCGAGCGGCATGCTGCTGCGGACCGAACGGCCCCATCACTGCCTGGCCGATGTCGCCGGCAAAGCCGGCCGCGCCGCGCACGAGGCCCTTGGCGCCCTTGACC
>JBGPPD010000351.1:0-2088 GCA_041488375.1 Gammaproteobacteria bacterium
ACCGGGCGGCTGGTCGACCCGGAGCAGTTCGGCGACATCGTGGTGCGGGCGAGCGGGCCGGGAGGCGCGCTGCGCATCCGGGACATCGCGCGCGTGGAACTCGGCGCGCTCAACTACGACACCTTCAACACCCTGGACGGCAAGCCCGCCGTGGGCCTGGCGACCTTCCTGCAGCCCGGCGCCAACGCGCTCGAGGTCGCCAAGCTGGTGCGCGCGCGCATGGCCGAGCTCAAGCCGGCCTTCCCGCAGGGCGTGGCCTACGCCATCCCCTTCGACACCACGCGCTTCGTGGACGCCTCGATCAAGGAGGTGCTGAAGACGATTTTCGAGGCCGCGGTGCTGGTGCTGATCGTCGTGTTCCTGTTCCTGCAGACCTGGCGCGCGACCCTCATCCCGATGATCGCGGTGCCGGTGTCGCTGATCGGCGCGTTCGCCGGCCTGTGGGCGGTGGGCTTCACCATCAACACGCTGACCCTGTTCGCCCTGGTGCTCGCCATCGGCATCGTGGTGGACGACGCGATCGTGGTGCTGGAGAACGTCGAGCGCCTGATGCGCGAGCAGAACATGCCGCCGTTCGAGGCGGCGCTCGAGGCGATGCGCGAGGTCTCCGGCGCGGTGGTCGCGATCGTGCTGGTGCTGTGCGCGGTGTTCGTGCCGGTCGCGTTCCTCGGCGGCATCGCCGGGCAGCTGTACCGGCAGTTCGCGCTCACGCTGACCTTCGCGGTGGTGATCTCGGGCTTCATGGCGCTCACGCTGACCCCGGCCCTGTGCGCCCTGATGATGAAGCCGGGCGACCGCCACTCGCGCCTGTTCGACCCCTTCAACCGCGGCTTCGCCTGGCTCACGGAGCGTTTCCTGGACACGGTGAACCTCGCGCTGCGGCACCGCATCGCCGCCGGGCTCGCCTTCGCCGCCGTGCTGGCGCTCACCGTGGGCCTGTTCGTGCGCGTCCCGGGCAGCTTCGTGCCCTCCGAGGACCAGGGCTACATCTTCGGCGCCGTGCTGCTGCCCGATGGCGCGACCCTCGAGCGCACCGGCAAGATGACCAACGACCTCGTCAAGCTGATCGGCACCAACCCGGGCGTCGAGGCGACCATCGGCGTGGTGGGTTTCGACCTGATCGGCGGCGGCAACAAGACCAACACCGCCACGGTATTCGTGCCGCTCAAGGACTGGGACCAGCGCGGCAGCAACACCGCGCAGGCCATCGCCGGCGACGTCCTGCGCCAGGGCGCTACCCTGCGCGAGGGCCTGGCGCTCGCGTTCAACCCGCCCGCGATCCGCGGCATCGGCACGGCGGGCGGCTTCGAGGTCTATGTGCAGGCGCGCAGCATCCCCGACCCGGCGCAGCTCTACCAGGTGACCCAGGCCTTCATGGCGGCGCTCGCCAAGCACCCGCAGCTCGCCGGCATCAACTCCTTCTACCGCCCGACCGTGCCGCAGCTCAGGGTGGAAGTGGACCGCGAGAAGGCGATCTCGCTCGGCGTGCCGGTGCAGGACATCTTCGACGCGCTGCAAAGCACCATGGCCGCGCTGTACGTGAACGACTTCAACAAGTTCGGCCGCACCTACCGCGTGCAAGTGCAGGCCGACGCGCCCTTTCGTTCGCGACCGGAGGACCTCGGCGCGGTGTACGTGCGCTCGACGACGACGCGCGAGATGATCCCGCTGAAAGCGCTCATCCGCACCAGCACCCTCATCGGCCCCGAGCAGCTCGAGCGCTTCAACGGCTTCCTCGGCGCCAAGGTGCTCGGCGCCGGCAAGCCGGGCGTGTCCTCGGGCGAGGCGATCAAGGCCGTGGAGCAGGTGGCGGCCGCGGCGCTGCCCGAGGGCTACAGCTTCGCCTGGAGCGGGCAGGCCTTCCAGGAAAAGCGCACCGGCAGCGCCTCCGCGGTCGCCTTCGTGCTGGCGCTCCTCATGGTGTACCTGATCCTCGCCGCGCTCTATGAGCGCTGGCTGGTGCCGCTCGCGGTGGTGATGGCGGTGCCCTTCGCGGTGTGGGGCGCGCTCAGCTTCGTGGCGCTGCGCGGCCTGGAGAACGACATCTACTTCCAGATCGGCCTGGTGGTGCTGATCGGCCTCGCGGCG
>JBGPPD010000352.1:0-2088 GCA_041488375.1 Gammaproteobacteria bacterium
CCGGTGCAGATGCACGTGGTGATCGCCCCGGGCCTGCGCCTGGCCATGGAAGGGCCCAAGGAACGAGTGCGCCACGAGTGCGAGCTGCTCGCCACCGAGATGGTGAAAGGCGGTGCGCCCTCGGCGGCGTGCGTGTTCCCGGGCACGCTGCGCCCCCCATGAACATGTGAGAACTTATGAGAAAACCGCGCGTCCGAGTTGTCTCCCTGCTCCGGCGAATGGCGGCCACACCGTGATAACGTCGCAAATCCAATGAAGATTTCAGAGGTATCGTTTCGGCAGATAGCTCTAGGGGGCGCACTAGCCTGTGCCGGCCTGCTCGCCTACGGCTATTGGCTGCAGTACTTTGACAACCAGGACCCCTGCCCGCTGTGCCTGGTGCAGCGGGGCTTCTTCTACGCGGTCGGCCTGGTCCTGGTGGCCGGGGCGGTGCATGGCCCGCGCCGGCTCGGCGCGCGCCTGTACGCGGCCGGCGCCTTCGTCTTCGCGGCAGGCGGATTCGCCACGGCGGCGCGCCAGGTCTGGCTGCAGCACCTGCCGGCCGACCAGGTGCCGGCCTGCGGGCCGGACCTGTTCTACATGCTGGACAACTTTCCGCTCGGGCGCACGATCCAACTCCTGCTGCGCGGCTCCGGGCAGTGCGCCGAAGTGCACTGGCGCTTCCTCGGCCTCTCGATTGCCGAGTGGTCGCTCGCCTGGTTCGCCGCCTTCGCGCTCGCCGCGCTCTGGCTGGCGATTAAATCGGGGTCAGACCCCGATTTTCATCATCGACGGCGGAACAGCGGCTCGGGCCGCTCCACCGAGGCCTGATAGGCCTCGCTGAAGTCGCAAAAGGCGCCGAGGGCCTCGCCGGCGTCCTCGCCCTCGCGCAGCAGGAACGCGTCGAAGCCGCAGCGCTGCAGGTAGAAGAGCTGGTCGCGCTGCACGTCGCCCACCGCGCGCAGCTCGCCCTGGTAGCCGTGGCGCTCGCGCAGCAGGCGCGCGAGGGAATAGCCGCGGCCGTCGGTGAAGCTGGGGAAATTCACCTCGACGCGCGCGGCCGCGGCGAGGCGACCGGCCAGCGCGGCCGGGTCGTCGGCCGGCTCGAGGCGCAGCACCTCGCCCGCGTCAGGCGGGAACGGGGTCTCGATCCTGCCGCGGCGAATCAGCGTGGCCATACACGTTCTCCTTGAAGGGTTCGATGCCAAGGCGGTGCACGCAATCCACGAAGCGCTCGTGCTCGCTCTCGCGCCGCTCGAGGTACGCCTGGATCAGGCGCTCGACCACCCAGGGCACCTCGTGCTGCGCGAAGGCCGGCCCGATCACCTTTCCAACAGCGGCGGGGGAACCCTGATTTCCGCCGATGGTGATCTGGTAGTACTCCGCGCCCTGCTTGTCCACGCCGAGCACGCCGATGTGGCCGACGTGGTGGTGGCCGCAGGAGTTGATGCAGCCGGAGATGTTGAGGTCGAGCTCCCCGATGTCGTGCAGGTAGTCCAGGTCGTCGAACAGGCGCTGGATGGCTTCGGCCACCGGGATCGACTTGGCGTTGGCCAGCGAGCAGAAGTCCCCGCCCGGGCAGGCGATGATGTTGGTGAGCAGGCCCACGTTGGGCGTGGCGAGGCCGAGCGCCTTGAGTTCAACCCAAAGCGTCTCGAGCCGGTCCTGGCGCACGTCGGCGAGCACGAGGTTCTGCTCGTGCGTGACGCGCAGCTCCCCGAAGCTGTACGCATCGGCAAGATCGGCCACCGCGTCCATCTGTGCGTCGGTGGCGTCGCCCGGCGGCACGCCGGTCTTCTTCAGCGACAGCGTCACCGCGGCGTAGCCGGGCCGCTTGTGCGGGAATACGTTGCGCTTGAGCCACGCACCGAAGGGGCCCCGCGGCGCGAGGTGCAGGTCTTCCAGCGCCTCGTAGCGCGGGTGCGTGAAGCGGCTCTCCACGCGCCGCACTTCCGCCCGGGTGAGGGTCGAAGGGCCGTCGCGCAGCTGCTCCCACTCCGCTTCCACCTCTTCGCGGAATTTCTCCGGTCCGCGCTCCTTCACCAGGATCTTGATGCGCGCCTTGTACTTGTTGTCGCGGCGGCCGTGGCGGTTGTAGACGCGCAGGAC
>JBGPPD010000353.1:0-2073 GCA_041488375.1 Gammaproteobacteria bacterium
CCACGTAGGTGGCGTAGGCGCCGATCATGATCAGCTCGCCGTGCGCCATGTTGATCACCCCCATCAGCCCGTAGGTGATGGCGAGGCCGAGCGCCGCGAGCAGCAGGATCGAACCGAGCGATACGCCGGCGAACAGGAGCCCCAGGCGCTCGCCCCAGGCGAGGCGCCCTTCGACCGCGCGCAGGCTCTTCTGCGCCTCGAAGCGGATGTCCTCGTCCGCGTCGCGCGCCGCCTCGGCGAGCAGCGTCTTGCTGTTCGGGCTGGTGGAGTCGCCCAGCGTGCGGATGGCGGCCAGCCGCCGCGGCTTGTCGCCCTGCTTCATTTCCATGGAAGCCGCCACCAGCTCGAGCAGCGGCCGGATGTCGGCATCGGTTTCCTTGTCCAGCGCCTTCCTCACCAGCGGCAGCAACACGGCGTCCGAGCCGGTCGCCAGTTCCTTCGCCGCGGCGAGCCGCGTGGCGCGCTCGGGCGCGAGCAGGCGCAGGGCGGCGAGCGCATCGGCGACCGCGCCGCGCAGCCGGTTGTTGACCACCACTTCCACCGTCTTGCCGTCGACCTCGACCTCGCCAGCGGCAAACTTGGCCAGCACCTCGATGGCGCGAGGGTCCGCCTCGGCCACCAGAGCGGCGATGGCCTCGATCTTCTGGTCGTTGTCGCCGTTGGCGAGCTTGTCCAGCGCCGCCTTGTCGAGGGCCTGGGCGGCGCCGGCGAGGCAAATTAAAAGGGCCGCTAACGCGGCCCTTGCCTGCCCCAAACCCACCTTACTTCTTCTCGGCCATCAGCGCCGGCTCGTCCTTCTTCTTGTCGTTGCCCGCGATGAACGGGCTCCAGGGCTGGGCCTTCACCGGGCCCTTGGTCTTCCACACGACATTGAACTGGCCGTCCGCGGTCACTTCACCGATGAACACCGCCTTGTGCAGGTGGTGGTTCTTCGCGTCCATGGTGGAGGTGATGCCCGAGGGCGCCTTGAAGGTCTGGCCGGCCATCGCCGCGGTCACTTTCGCCACGTCGAAGGACTTGGCCTTCTCCACCGCCTGCTTCCACATGTGCACGCCGATGTAGGTCGCTTCCATCGGGTCGTTGGTGAGCGGCTTGTCCTTGTGGCCGGCGATGTTCTTCGCCTTGGCGTAGGCGGTCCACTCCTTGATGAACGCCGTGTTGGCCGGCGCCTTGATGGACATGAAGTAGTTCCAGGCGGCGAGGTGGCCGACCAGCGGCTTGGTGTCCACGCCGCGCAGCTCTTCCTCACCCACCGAGAACGCCACCACCGGCACGTCGGTCGCCTTCAGGCCCTGGTTGCCCAGTTCCTTGTAGAACGGCACGTTGGAGTCGCCGTTGATGGTCGACACCACCGCCGTCTTCTTGCCCTCGGAGGCGAACTTCTTGATCTTGGCGATGATGGTCTGGTAGTCGGAATGGCCGAAGGGCGTGTATTCCTCCATGATGTCGGCTTCGACCACGCCCTTGGACTTCAGGAACGCGCGCAGGATCTTGTTGGTGGTGCGCGGGTACACGTAGTCGGTGCCCAGCAGCACCCAGCGCTTGGCCGAGCCGCCGTCCTTGCTCATCAGGTACTCGACCGCCGGGATCGCCTGCTGGTTGGGCGCGGCGCCGGTGTAGAACACGTTGCGCGAGATCTCCTCGCCCTCGTATTGCACCGGGTAGAACAGCAGGCTGTTCAGTTCCTCGAACACCGGCAGCACGGACTTCCTGGACACCGAGGTCCAGCAGCCGAACACCACGGCCACCTTGTCCTGGGTGATCAATTGGCGCGCCTTTTCGGCGAACAGCGGCCAGTTGGAGGCCGGGTCCACCACCACGGGCTCGATCTTGTAGCCCATGACCCCGCCCTTGGCGTTGATCTCGTCCACCGCCATCAGCACGGTGTCCTTCAGGACGGTCTCGCTGATCGCCATGGTGCCAGACAGCGAATGCAGGATGCCCACCTTGACCGTCTTCGCCTGCGCGTAGAGGCTGGAGGACCCGAGCCCCATGGCCGCGATAGCGGCCGACATGCTGAGCAACTTCAATATGCCACGGCGTTTCATAGCTTCCCCTTGTTGGTTGGACAGA
>JBGPPD010000354.1:0-2068 GCA_041488375.1 Gammaproteobacteria bacterium
ATTCTGGATAGTCCAGCTGCCACACACTTGCGCTATGTGCGTCAGTGAGGGCGGCCCAACAAGGCGTTGCTACCGACGAGGCCATCGCTACGCTCAGGCCTCGCGGTAGAACGCCAGAATCGTCAGCAGTCTGAGTCCCCCAGCGCGAAGCAGCATCAACGTCCAACCGAGAGGAGAAGTTGCGTGGCCGAACAGCAACCCTCATTCGACGCAGCCAAGTACAAGAACGCGCAGCGAGAGCAATGGAACAAGGACGGCGCAGCATGGCGACGCTGGAATCCCACTCTGGATCGTTGGTATGGCGAAGCGACCCGCCAGATGCTCGACCTGGCCCGGATTCAGCCAGGTCAGCGCATCCTGGACATCGCCGCCGGCGCAGGCGAACCGGCTGTCAGTGCCGCCGAACGAGTTGGCCCTGGCGGTTACGTCCTGGCGACCGACATCTCGGAAGGGATCGTCGAGCTTGCGCTGCAGGTCGCCCGTGAACGTGGACTCAAACAGATCGAGACCTGCGCCATGGACGGCGAGAAATTGGATCTCCCGGACGCTTCCTTCGATGCGGTGCTGTGCCGCCTGGGCCTGATGTATATGCCGCACCCCGTGACGGCGCTGCGCGAGTGGCGCCGTGCTCTCAAAGCCGGCGGTCGGGTCGCCGTCGTTGTGTTTTCCACGCCCGATCGAAACAGTTGGGGGGCCATGCCGGCTTCCATCATCCGCCGGCGCGCGCAACTCCCGCCTCCCGTTCCGGGGCAACCCGGACCGTTCAGCCTGGGCGGTTCCGGCGTGCTCGAAGGCGTCTTCAGTCAAGCCGGATTTGCCAACCCCGAGGTTCGCGCCGTGCCGGTGCCCCACAGGATGGCCAGTGCCGCCGAGTACGTGCAGGTCGCCCGGGAAGCCTTCGGTGCATTCAATGCCATGATGGCTCACCTGTCCCCTCAAGAACGCGAGTCCGTGTGGAACGAAGTGGAAGGTTCAATGCGTAGTTTCGAATCGCCGGGCGGGTTCGAGGTGCCGGGCGAGTGCCTTGTCGGCGCGGCTACGAAGTGATCGTACGCAGACTGCTAACTAACACCGCACGGCAAGACCACCCGCAAGCGCGCGGCGCGTTAGCATGGGCGATGGCGAGGCGCGCTAGCGGCTTCACCCTGGTCGAAATGATGGTGGTGGTGGCGGTGATCGCCATCCTGGCGCTGATGATGGTTCCCGCCTATATGGACCGCTTCATCCGCAACCAGATCTCCGACGCCCTGCCCCTGGCCGACATCGCCAAGGCGCCGATCGCCGCCTCCTGGGCGCTCGCCCATGCCCTCCCCGCCGACAACGCCAGCATCGGCCTGCCCATCCCGGAAAAGGTCGTCAGCAACTACGTCAGCTCGCTCGCCGTGGAGAACGGCGCCATCCACCTCACTTTCGGCAACCGGGCCAACAACCAGATCCGGGGGCTGGTGCTCACGCTGCGCCCGGCAATCGTGCCCGACGCGCCGGTGGTGCCGGTGGCGTGGGTCTGCGGATACGCCCTGGTGCCGGGGAACATGACGGCCAAGGGCCAGAACCGGACCAACATCCGCGCCGGCTACCTGCCGCTGCGGTGCCGCGGCAGTTGAGCGAGAATCGCGCCATGGCCGACGAACTGCAGCGCGAAGCGCTCGAGATCCTGCGCGAGATCCGCGACCGCCAGCGCGAAGCGGTCGAGATCCTCAAGGCGCAGCGCGCCCTGGTGGAGGATCAGCTCCAGCGCTCCCGGGATTCGGTGAGCGAGTCCATCGGCCTGCAGAAGACTGCGCTGCGGCGCCAGCGGCAGGTGACGATGATCGCGATCCCGGGAATCCTCGCCTGCATCCTCGCCATCGCCTACCTGGTGGTTCGCTACTTCTAACCGAGGAACTCTCGCATGACTCCGCAAGCACCGCTCCTGACCAGCCAGCAAGTCGTCCGGGTATGCCTGTTCCTGGTGGCCGCCATCGCCCTGTTCGGCGGGACGGTGCAGATGTTCCTGGGCCAGCCGGACACCACGCCGCGGCTGGACAACGTGCACCGCTTCATGGCCGGCGTGTATTTCGGCTCCGGG
>JBGPPD010000355.1:0-2063 GCA_041488375.1 Gammaproteobacteria bacterium
GCTCGCCGCGGCTTGCGCCACGCGCGAAGTCGCGTCCACGCTGGCGTTGCCCGGCGCGAGCTCGGGCCTACAGCGCAGGCAGGGCCGGTAGCCGCCCGACTCGGCGGCGGCGGCGCTGGGATAGAAGCGGCAGTTTTCGCGCTTGGGCGGCTTGACGGTGCACACTGGGCGGCAGTAGATGCGCGTCGAGGACACGGCGACGAAGAAGCGCCCGTCGAAGCGCGCGTCGCGCGCCCTCAGGGCGCGGTAGCAGGTATTGGGATCCAGGGTCATGGGGCGGATTGTGCCGACGGTCGAAAAGGCTTGCTCGCCATTTTCGGACATTACGCCGTGGCGTCCGAAAATGGCGAGCCCGGGGAAAAGCCAGGGCATAGGATATCGCCATGACCCCGGCCAACTACGCCCGCCTGGCGGCGCTCGCCGCGATCTGGGGCGCGGCGTTCATCTTCATGCGCGTCGCCGCCCCCGTGCTTGGCGCCGTGTGGACGGCGGAATTTCGCGTGCTGCTGGGCGGGCTCGTACTCCTGGCATGGTTCCGGGTGGCGGGCTTCGACCCGGGGCTGCGCAAGCACTGGCGTTCCTACCTTGTCGTCGGCACGATCGGCATCGCCGCGCCGTTCGTGCTGTATTCGTTTTCGGCGGTGCACGCGCCGGCGTCGCTCCTCGCGATCGTCAACGCGACTTCGCCGATCTTCGGGCTGGCGTGGAATGCGTCGTTTCGAGACGAGCGGGTGACAGCGCGCAAGGCTGCCGGGCTCGCGCTGGGCATTGCCGGCGTGGCGCTGATCGCGCGGCCGGGCGGTGCGGCGCAAGACGTCCTGTTCCCGTGGGCGGTGGCGGCGGCGCTCGGCGCGTGCTGCCTCTATGGCGTGGTCGGCGTGCTCATCAAGCGCTACTCGGGCGGCGTGGCGCCGCGCGGCATGGCGGTGGGCAACCAGCTCGCCGCCGCCGTGGTCCTGGTCCCGTTCCTGCCCTTCGTGCCGCCGCACGCGGCGCCATCGGCGCTCGTTGTCGCCAACGTCCTCGCGCTCGCGATCCTTGCAAGCGGCGTGGCGTTCGTCCTCTACTTCCGCCTGATCGCCGAGGTCGGCGCGACGCGCGCGCTCACCGTCACCTACCTGATCCCGCTGTTCGGCATCTTCTGGGGGTGGCTGTTCCTCGGCGAAGCGCTCCCTGCCGCCGCGCTCGCCGGCGGTGTATTGATTCTCGCCGGGACCGTAATGGTGACACGCGGTTAAAATCGGGGTCGGAGCCCGATTTCGGGGAAAAAGAAAAATCGGGGTCTGACCCCGATTTTCGTCCATGACCGCCAAGACTGATCTCGTCAAGGGCCTCGCCTGGCTCGGCATCGCCATTGCCTCCTGGGGGGCGCTCTTCTCGGTGGCGAAGCGCACGCTGCCGGTGCTGGATGCATTCTTCCTCGGCTCGGTGCGCTACAGCTTCGGTGTGCTGATCTTCGTGGCGATCCTGTGCGCCGTCGAGGGCAGGCAGTCGCTGCGCTACGGCAGGCGCTTCGCGCCGGCGGCGGTCTACGGCGTGATCGGCTTTTGCGGCTTCAACCTGCTCGTGTGGTGGGGCCTCTCCTATACGCGGCCGGAGCACGCCTCGATCATCATGGCGCTGCAGACACCGATGGCGGCGATCGCGGTGTGGCTGACGCAGGGCAAGCGTCCCCACGCTTTCACCATCGGCTGCGTTGCGGCGGCAATTGCGGGAGTGCTGCTGGTGGTGACCAAGGGCAGCCTCTCGAACGTATTCGCGGGCGGCTCGCTGCTCGGGGATTTCCTCGTGTTCCTTGGCGCGGTGAGCTGGGTGATCTACACGATGGCGGGCTGGCACTTTACGGGTTGGTCGCCGCTGAGGATGACGGTGCTGACGGCGATTCCTGGGACGCTCGGTCTCATCGTATTCAACGCCGTCGCGATCGCGGTCGGCTGGTCGGTGCTGCCGACAATGGATGCAGTACTCTCAGTGAAGTGGCAGATCATGTACTTCATCGTCTTCACCGTCGTGCTCGGCGTGCTCGGGTTCAACAACGGGGTGAAGTACCTCGGCGCGCTCAA
>JBGPPD010000356.1:0-2058 GCA_041488375.1 Gammaproteobacteria bacterium
CCAACTGAAAAATGCCCGCTGGATCGGCGTCAGCTCCACCTTCCCCTTCACCGCTCCCTGCTCCCTTTCCTCCCCTCGGCTTCGTCTCGCCACCTCCGCCAGTTCTCCCACCGTCGGCCTTTCAAACATCTGTTTCGGCGTAATCTCCCATCCCTGTTCCCGCGCTCGCCCCACCACCTGGATGCTCAGAATCGAATCCCCTCCCGCTTCGAAAAAGTTCTCCTCCAATCCCACTCCCTCTCGCCCCAACACCTCTCCCCAGATCCGGCTCAGCACCTCTTCCACCTCCCTCCGCTCCCTCCTCTCTCCTCCATCCCTCCTCTCTCCTCCTCCTCCTTCCTCCTCCTCCCGCCTCCACCCTCCCGGCAGCCGCTTCCGGTCCACCTTCCCGTTCCTCGTCACCGGCATCGCTTCCATCTCCACATACACTCCCGGCACCATGTACTCCGGCAGCCTCTGCCTTAAATACCTCTTCCATCCTTCTCTCCTCTCTCTCCTCTCTCTCCTCTCCCCCTGGTTGCTCTCCCCTCCTCCTCCTCCTCCCTCTCTTCCTCTCCTCACCACATACGCCACCAGTCGTTTCTCTCCTCCCTCCCCTTCCTCCACCTCCACCAACGCCTGTTCCACTCCCTCCGCCTCCTGCAAATTCCTTTCCACCTCCCCCAACTCCACTCGATTCCCTCTCACCTTCACCTGCCGGTCCATCCGCCCCACAAACTCCACCTCCCCTCCCTCGGTCCACCTCACCAGGTCTCCCGTCCGATACACCCTCGCTCCTTCCTCCTCACTGAACCCATCCGGCACAAACCGCTCCGCCGTCATCCCCACTCCATTCACATACCCTCGCCCCACTCCTCCTCCTCCGATCAGCAACTCCCCGCTTACCCCCACCGCCACTGGCTCCATCTCCTCATCCACCACATACACCCGCACATGCTCCAGCGGCCTCCCTACCGGCACTCCCACTCCTCTCCTTCCTTCTCCTCTTCCTTCTCCTCTTCCTTCTCCTTCTCCTCTCTTCTCTCCTTCTCTCTTCTCCCCTCCTCCCACCTCGTACGTCAGCGCTCCCACCGTCGTCTCCGTCGGCCCATAATGGTTCACGATCCGGCATCCACCTCTCAGCTCTCTCCACCTCTCCACCCACTCCCACCGGCTCGCCTCTCCTCCCACCACCAGCACTCCTCGCGGCATCACCTTCTCCCCTCCCTTCACCCCTTGCAATCCCACCAGGTGGCTCGGCACGATCTTCAGATAATCGATCCCCTCCTCTTCCACATACCTCCCCAGCCGCTCTCCATCCAGCAACATCTCTTCCTCCACTACATGCAACTCTCCCCCGCTCACCAGCGCCGGAAAGATCATCGTGTTCCCCAGATCCGCCGCCACCGTCGATACCGTCGCATACTTCTCCCCCTCCCTCACCCCCATCACCCTCACCATCTCTTCCACGTACTTCACCAGTTGCCTCTGCTCGATCCCCACTCCCTTGGCCTTCCCCGTCGATCCCGACGTGAAGATCACATACGCCAGGCTCTCCCCCACCCTCTCCCTTTCCACATTCTCTTCACTCTCTTCTCCCATCTTCCCCTGCTCCCGCTCCAGACAGACAAAACGTACTCCTCTCTCCTCCCATCCCTTCAGTCGCCCCACCATCTTTTCCTCCGTCACCACCACTCCCACCTCCGCCTCTTCCCTCATGTACCCTAACCGCTCCTCCGGATACCCCGGCTCCAACGGCACATACGCTCCTCCCGCCTTCAAGATCCCCATCACCCCCACCATCATCTCCACGCTCCTCCCCAGGCATATCCCCACCCGGCTTTCCACCCCCACTCCCATCCCCCTCAGATAATGTCCCAGCTGGTTGGCTCGCCGGTTCAGCTCCCCGTAACTCATCCGCTCCCCTCCGCTCACCACCGCCGTCAACCCAGGATTTTTCTCCACCTGCTCCTCAAACCACTCCGCTATCCCCTCCTTCCTCCCCTCATACCTCTCCTTCCTCCCTCTCCACTCCCACAGCACCTGCTCCCGCTCCTCTCCCCGCAACAGCCTTATCTC
>JBGPPD010000357.1:0-2052 GCA_041488375.1 Gammaproteobacteria bacterium
ACCATCGCAGCAGAAGTAGTAGAGCACGCCTTCGTACTCCTCCACGTGCAGCGGATTGGCGATGCTCACGGCCATGCCGCAAACCGGGTTGATGAATTTGGCCTCCACCGCCGGCTCGGAACGACCGCGCAACAAGGCCAGCACGCCGACGATCGCCACCAGCGCGATCTCGCCCGGCGTCTTGGCGCCGGCATCCGGGCCCGCCGGAGCCTGCAAGCGGGCAAGCTGCGATTCATCGATCCCGCGCAGGCGCATCACGGCGCGCAACTTGTCCGCCTTGCGACGGCTGGCGATCATCAGCACCTGCCTTGCCGGGCTGCGCAGGGCGGCCTCGAGCGCCTCCTCGTCGCCCTGCCCCTGCGTCGCGACCAGGACCACGGGCGCCTCGGCCGGAGTATCGGCGAGCCTGATTCTGAGCCGTTCCGCAAGAAACCGCGCCTCGTCGGCGGCGGGGGTGTTGCCGAGCACGCACAGCGCGCTGCGCACGCTGTACGGCTGGATGAACAGTTCGATGCTGCCGTTGCTGGCGCAGGCCATCGCGTAGTGCTCGACATCCTCTTCGGGATAAATGTGATCGTTGCTGATGCGGACCAGCTTCGGCGCGCCGTTAGCGATGCTGCCCTGCGCAGCGCTGATGACCACGCTCTTGGCGCAGCCGCCGCCGATCCAGCCATGCAGCGTCCCGTCGGGGAGGACGATCGCCTGGGCGCCGAGGTAGGCCGAAGTGGGGGCGACTGCCCGAACCACCGTAACCAGCGCGTAGGGCTCGCCGCGGCCGTTCAGTTCGCGCGCCATTTCCAGGAGCTGTTCATGCGTCATCGCAGCGCCTCGAGGATCTTCGGCAATACGCGCTCGAGGCTGGCGAGGTCGGCGCCCGGCGCGAGCAGATCGACGTGCGGCATCGCCGCCTGCATCCCGCGGCTCTCGGGACGGAAGCCGGGTTGGTTCAACAACG
Source organism: Gammaproteobacteria bacterium (assembly GCA_041488375.1). Classification (GTDB taxonomy): domain Bacteria; phylum Pseudomonadota; class Gammaproteobacteria; order Burkholderiales; family SG8-39; genus JAABQT01. The sequence continues at coordinate 956 of JBGPPD010000357.1, forward strand.
GGTTGAGCCAGACCATGCGCCGCGAGCGCCGCCGCAACATGGCGAGTTCCTGCGCCAGGAGCCCCGGCTCACCGGTGTCGTAGCCGTCGCTGACCACGATCACGCCGGTGCGCGAATGCACCAGGCGCCCCGCGTGGTCGCGGTTGAAATCCCGCAGGCATTCGCCGATGCGCGTGCCCCCGCCCCATCCGGCGGCCAGGAGGTGCAGGCGTTCCTGCGAGCGCCACGGGTCCGGGTCGCGCAGCGCTTCCCCCACGCCGGTGATGCGAGTGTGGAAAATGAAGCAATGCACGTCGGCCAACTCGCCGCACAGCGCGCGGGCAAGGCGCAGGTAAAAGAAGCTGTACGGGCTCATTGAGCGACTCACGTCGAGGAGCAGCAGCAGGCGCGGGCGCACGCGGCGGCGTTCCTTCCAGGCGAGCCGCAGCGGCGTGCCGCCGCTGGACACGCTGCGGCGGATGGTGCCCTGCAGATCGAGCCGGCGGCCGTGATGAAAACGCGCTTCCCGGCGCAGATGAAGGTGCTTCAGGCGCCTGGCGAAGCGGCGCATCAGGAGCTCGATGCCGCGCGCGTCTTCGGCCCGCTGCAGCTCGCTGAAATCCGTGGACGCCAGGGATTCCTCGCGGCTCGCCCCATGTCTGGCGCTGCCGGCGTCGGCGTCGCCGGTGAATCCGTGGTCCGCACCGGGGGCGGGCTCGCTTTCGCCGCCGTCCACCCCGCCAGCCGCCCGCGGCGGCGCGGCGGCAAGCGCATCGCTTTGCACGAATATCTTCCTGTTCGGCGGCAGGAAGTAGGCGTCGAACAGCGCATCGAAGCGCCGCCATTCCTCGCCACGGGCGCACAGCAGCGCCTGCAAGCTCCAGCGCAGGATCTGCGGATCGAGAATCCCCGTGCGCTCGCTCGTCTCGAGCACGCGGACCGAATCCGCGCCGCCTACGCCGTAGCCGTTGGCGCGCAGGAACCCGGCAAAACCGGTCAGGCGCGCCCGCAGCACGGCGCCCGGGTCGGCGGACGGGGAAGCCGCGACGATCAGGATGCCGCCGCGATGCGGGCGACGACTTCCCGCGTAAACCCGGCGCGGTCGTCGCGGGTCTTGA
>JBGPPD010000358.1:0-2048 GCA_041488375.1 Gammaproteobacteria bacterium
GGCCGGCATCAAGAGCGCCTCCCTGAAGATCAACGGTTCCTACGCCTACGGCACGCTGCGCACCGAGAACGGGGTGCACCGCCTGGTGAGGAAATCCCCCTTCGACGCCAACGCGCGCCGCCACACCTCGTTCGCCAGCGTGTTCGTCTACCCCGAAGTGGACGAGACCATCGAGGTGGAGATCAACCCGGCGGACGTGCGCGTGGACACCTACCGCGCCTCCGGCGCCGGCGGCCAGCACGTCAACAAGACCGACTCCGCGATCCGCATGACCCACGCCCCCACCGGGATCGTGGTCCAATGCCAGAGCGACCGCTCGCAGCACCGGAACCGCGCGGAAGCCATGGCCATGCTCAAGTCCAAGATCTACGAGATGGAACTCAGGAAGCGCCAGGCCGAGCGCGACAAGCTGGAGGACTCCAAGACCGACATCGCCTGGGGCCACCAGATCCGCAGCTACGTGCTGGACCAGTCGCGCATCAAGGACCTGCGCACCGGCGTGGAGAAAGGCGCCACGCAGTCGGTGCTCGACGGCGACCTGGACGATTTCATCGAGGCCAGCCTGAAACAGGGAGTCTAGGCATGGAAAACGACAACAAGCTGGTGGAGGAGCGGCGCGAGAAGCTCAAGGCGCTGCGCGCCAAGGGAGAGGCATTTCCCAACGACTGGCGCTCGGCGCAGCACGCCAGCGGGCTCGCCGCGCAGTACGGGATGCTGGACAAGCCGGCGCTGGAAGCCAAGGCCGTCGGCGTGAAAGTCGCCGGCCGCATGATGTTGAAGCGCGTGATGGGCAAGGCGAGCTTCGCGACGCTGCAGGACGGCAGCGGGAAGATCCAGATCTACGTCGCCAACGACGTCGCCGGCGAAGCCGCGCACGAGGCCTTCAAGCACTGGGACCTGGGCGACATCGTCGGCGTGGAGGGCTTACTGTTTAGGACCCACAAGGGCGAGCTGACGGTGAACGCGAAATCGCTGCGCCTGCTGGTCAAGGCGCTGCGCCCGCTGCCCGAGAAATTCCACGGCCTCACCGACCAGGAAATGCGCTACCGCCAGCGCTACCTCGACCTGATCGTCAATCCGGAGGCGCGCAGCGTGTTCGCCGCGCGCTCCAAGGTGGTGCAGTCCTTGCGCGACACGCTCACTGCGGAAGCCTACCTCGAGGTCGAGACGCCGATGATGCAGCCGATCCCCGGCGGCGCGGTGGCGCGGCCGTTCCGGACGCACCACCACGCGCTGGATATCGAACTGTTCCTGCGCATCGCGCCGGAGCTCTATCTCAAGCGCCTCGTGGTGGGGGGCCTGGAACGCGTGTTCGAGATCAACCGCAACTTCAGGAACGAGGGCATCTCCACGCGCCACAACCCCGAGTTCACCATGCTCGAGTGGTACTGCGCCTACCAGGACTACGACTACATGATCGGGCTGACCGAGCGGCTGGTGCGCAGCGCCGCGCAGGCCGCCTGCGGCAAGCTCGCGGTCGCCTACCAGGGCAAGGTCCTCGATTTCGCCAAGCCCTTCGCGCGGCTGGCGATCCCCGAGGCGATCCGCGCCCAGGGCGTCGCCGGCGATCTGCGCGACCGCAAGTTCCTGTCCAAGAAACTCTCCGAGCTCGGCGTCGAGCACAAGTCCGACCAGGGCTGGGGCGCGCTGCAGCTGATGGTGTTCGAAGCGGTGGCCGAGAAGCACATGCTCGAGCCGACCTTCGTCACCGGCTACCCGGCCGAAGTCTCCCCGCTGGCGCGCCGCAAGGACGCCGACCCGGAGCTCACCGACCGCTTCGAGCTGTTCATCGACGCCAAGGAAGTCGCCAACGGCTTCTCCGAGCTGAACGACCCGGAGGACCAGGCGCAGCGCTTCCGCGAGCAGGCGGCGAAGAAGGACTCCGGCGACGCGGAGGCGATGCACTACGACGCCGACTACATCCGCGCCCTGGAGTACGGCCTGCCGCCCACCGCCGGCGCGGGCCTCGGCGTGGACCGCCTGGTGATGCTGCTCACCGACAGCGCCTCGATCCGCGACGTGATCCTGTTCCCGCACATGCGGCCGGA
>JBGPPD010000359.1:0-2042 GCA_041488375.1 Gammaproteobacteria bacterium
GGCCTCGGCCGCGGTGCAGATCGCCATCGTGCTCGCCTCGGCGTCGATCATCACCGCGATGCCGGTCCTGGTCTGGCTGGCCGGCGCCCTCGGCCTGATGGGCATCGCGTTCTGCGCGATCGGCTTCTGGTTCCCGGCGGCCGTGCACCTGTTCTAGCCGGCGTCGGGCGGCGCCGGGGTCCTGGCGCCGAATTGCGCCCAGGCGATGCCGGCGAGCGTCACGCCGGCGCCGGCGACTTTCAGCCAGGTGAAGGTCTCGCCGACCGTCAGCCAGGCGACGAGGCCGGCGATCGGCGGCATCAGGTACTGCAGCGGCGCGCTGTGCGCCAACCCGCGCACCGAGTTGATCCAGGCCCAGGCCAGCCAGCCGACGAAGGAGGACACGGCGATCGCCCAGAAGGTGGCGAACCATACCCCGGCGCTCACCCGCGCGAGCGGCGCGTCGACGAACGCGTTCAGGGTGAGGAGCAGCATCGGCGGCGCGCCGAACAGGAGCGAGTAGCACATCAGGTTGAGGGGGCCGTACTTGGTCACCAGCGGCTTGGCGATCACGGTGTAGAGCGAGAACAGCGATGCGGCGAGCAGCAGCACCAGGTCGCCGAAGCCCGCGCGCGCGAACCCGGCGGCGAACTTGTCCGACAGGAACACGATGATGCCGGAGAAGGCGAGCAGCGTGCCGGCCACCTGGCTGCGATGCAGCCGCTCCGCGCCGAGCACGGCGAGGATCAGCAGGGTGAACAGCGGGCTCGAGGTCAGCACCAGCGAGGAGGAGAACGGCGTCGACAGGTCCATGCCCCACATCACGATGCCGACGTGCGCGGTGTGGCCGAGGAGTCCCGCGGCGACGAAGCGCGGCAGGTCGCGGCGCTCCGGCCAGGACTTGGCGAGGTGGCGCCGGTACACGGCCGCCAGCAGCGCGAAGCCCAGCAGCGGCATGAGGAGGAAGCGCAGGAACAGGAACGACGCCACGCCGAGCTCGGCCAGCACCACCTTGGTGATGACGAAATTGACTCCCCAGACGACCATCAGCGCGACGCCCGCGGCGAGAGCCCATTTCTGCGTCGAAACACCCATCCGCGCAATTTACAATGCCGGGACGCCATGAAACCCGACAATCCGCATCCCATCCACGCCCGCGCCGCCGTGCGCGCGCTCAGCGCCTCCAGGATCCGCGAGCTGTTCAACGCCGGCATCGGCCGCACCGACATCCTGCCTTTCTGGGTCGGGGAACCCGACGAACCGACGCCCGAGTTCATCCGCCGCGCCGGCATCGCCTCGATCGAGGCGGGCGAAGTGTTCTATTCGAGCAACTACGGCCTCGCCGAATTGCGCGAGGCGCTCGCCGCCTACACGGCGCGCCTGCACCGGCCCACCACCGCGGCGCAAATCGCCGTCACCAGCGCGGGGGTCAACGCATTGATGCTGGTATCGCAGCTGCTGGTCGACCCGGGCGATCGCGTGGTCGAAGTGGTGCCGCTGTGGCCCAACCTGCAGGAGATCCCGAGAATACTGGGCGCCACTGTGGCCACCGTGGCCCTCGAGTTCGCGCCGGGTGGCTGGCGGCTCGACCTGGATCGGCTGCTCGCCGAACTCAGGCCGGGCACGCGCGCGCTGTACCTGAACTCTCCCAACAACCCCACCGGCTGGACCATTTCCAGGGATCAGCAGCGCGCCATCCTCGAGCACTGCCGGCGCCACGGCATCTGGATCTTCGCCGACGACGCCTACGAGCGCCTGTATTACGAGGGCAACAACGTCGCGCCCTCGTTCCTCGACCTGGCGGATCCCGGCGAGCGGGTGATCAGCACCAATACTTTTTCGAAGTCCTGGCTGATGACCGGCTGGCGGCTGGGCTGGGCGGTGGTGCCCGCGGCCCTGGAGGCGGACCTGGGCAAGCTGATCGAGTACAACACCTCCTGCGCGCCCGTGTTCGTGCAGCGCGCCGGCCTCGCCGCGGTGACGCAGGGCGAGCCGGTGATCGCGAGGACGCTGGAGCGCTTCCGCAAGGCGCGGGACTTCCTGATGAAGGAGCTGCAAGCGAC
>JBGPPD010000360.1:0-2020 GCA_041488375.1 Gammaproteobacteria bacterium
CTACACCATGACCGTGTACGAGAAGGGCGCGGAGGTGGTGCGCATGCAGCACACGCTGCTCGGCGAGGAGAAATTCCAGGCCGGCATGCGCCTGTACTTCCAGCGCCACGACGGCCGGGCGGTGACCTGCGATGATTTCGTTCAGGCCATGGAGGATGCAAGCGGGACGGACGTCTCGTCTCGCGTGGACCTCGCCCAGTTCCGGCGCTGGTACGACGTCGCCGGCACGCCGGTGCTGGACTGCACGGGCGATTACCGCGACGGCACGTTCACGCTGCGCGTGAAGCAATCGATGAGCCCGCCGTTCCACATCCCGCTCGCGGTGAAGATCGGGCCGCACGAACAGGTGCTGTCGCTGAAGCAGGCCGAACAGAGCTTCTCCTTCAAGGTGGCGCAAAAGCCGGTGCCGTCGCTGCTGCGCGGTTTTTCCGCGCCGGTGGTCTTGAAGTACCCGTACACCGAAAGCGAACTCGTGCACCTGCTGGCGAACGACGACGACGCCTTCAGCCGCTGGGAAGCAGGCCAGCGCCTCGCGGCCGACATCATCCTCAAGCAGCGAGGCGCCCCGTCGCCCGCCTTCCTCGAGGCGGCGCGGCGCGTACTCGCGGATCCCGACCCCGCCTTCGCCGCCGAGGCGCTGACCCTGCCCTCGGAGGGCTTCCTCGCCGAGCAGCTCGAGGTGGTGGATCCGGATGCGCTGCACGCGTCGAGAAACGCGCTGCGTCTGGCGCTGGCGCGGGGGCTGAAGGACGCGCTGCTGGCCAAGTACGAAGCCCTGAAGGTCGCCGGCCCCTACTCCGCAGGCGCGGAGCAGGTCGGCCGGCGCACGTTGCGCAACCTCTGTCTGGGCTATCTGGTCGAGCTGGGCATGACGCCCCTGGCCGACGCCCACTTCCGGTCCGCCGGCAACATGACCGACGCGATGGGCGCGCTGAACTCGCTGGCCGGCGCCGACTGCGCCGAACGCCTGCCCGCGCTCGAGGCCTTCTACGCCCGCTGGAAGGACGAGCCGCTGGTGGTGGACAAATGGCTCGCGGTGCAGGCGGCTTCGCGCCTGCCGGGCACCCTCGCGCGCGTCAAGGAACTGCTCTCGCACCCGGCGTTCGACCTCAAGGTGCCGAACAAGGTGTACGCACTGATCCGCAGCTTCAGCGCCAACCACGTGCGCTTCCATGCCGCCGACGGCGCAGGCTACGCGTTCCTCGCCGACCGGGTGATCGCGGTGAACGCGCTCAACCCGCAGGTGGCCGCGCGCATGGCGCGCGGCCTAGACCGCTGGAGAAAGTTCGACGACGGCCGCCAGGCGCAGGCGCGCCGCCAGCTCGAGCGCATCCGCGACGCCGACGGCCTGTCGCGCGACGTCGCCGAGATCGTCGGCAAGTCGCTGGGCTGAGACGCGCATGCCGACGACCGTGCTCGCGGTGTTCGCGGTCGTGTACCTGGGCATGGTTCTCGGCGGGCTGCCGTACCTGCAGCTCGACCGCACCGGCGTCGCGCTGCTCGGCGCCATCGCCCTCGTCGGCCTGGGCGTGCTCGACCCCGAGGAGGCGGCGAGCGCGATCCACCTGCCGACGCTGCTGCTGCTGTTTTCCTTCATGGTGATCTCGGCGCAGATGCGCCTGGGCGGCTTCTACTCGCGCGTCACGCTGGAGATCGCGGAAATGGCGGTTTCGCCCCCGGCGCTGCTGGCCGCGGTGATCGCGGTGGTGGGCACACTGTCGGCGGTGTTCAGCAACGACGTGGTCTGCCTGGCGGTGGCGCCGGTGCTGGCGGATGCCTGCCTGCGCCGGCGGCTCGACCCGCTGCCTTACCTGCTGGGGCTCGCCTGCGCCGCCAACGTCGGCTCGGCCGCCACGCTGATCGGCAACCCGCAGAACATGCTCATCGGGCAGGTGCTGGAGCTGCCGTTCCTCGGCTATTTCCTCGAGGCGCTGGTGCCGGTGCTGCTCGGCCTCGCCGCCACCTGGGGCGTGATCGTGTGGCAGACGCGCGGCCGCTGGATCACGGTGCTGGACGACCC
>JBGPPD010000361.1:0-2020 GCA_041488375.1 Gammaproteobacteria bacterium
CATCACCTCGGGGGAGATCGCCATCGGCGATCGCGTGGTCAACAACCTGGAGCCCAAGGACCGCGACATCGCCATGGTGTTCCAGAATTACGCCCTGTACCCGCACATGAGCGTGTACGAGAACATGGCCTACGGCCTGCGCATCCAGGGGCGCGCGAAGGCGGACGTCGAGCAGCGCGTGCAGCGCGCGGCGGAGATCCTGGAACTCGCGCAGCTGCTCAAGCGCCGGCCGCGCGAGCTCTCGGGCGGCCAGCGCCAGCGCGTGGCGATGGGGCGCTGCATCGTGCGCGAGCCCAAGGTGTTCCTGTTCGACGAGCCGCTCTCGAACCTCGACGCCAAGCTGCGCGTGCAGATGAGAAGCGAGCTGCAGGCCCTGCACCAGCGCCTGGGCACCACCACCCTGTACGTCACGCACGACCAGGTGGAGGCCATGACGCTCGCCCACCGCATGCTGGTGATGAACGCCGGCAAGACGGAGCAGATCGGTGCGCCGCTCGAGGTGTACACGCGGCCCGCCACCACCTTCGTCGCCGCCTTCATCGGCTCGCCGCCCATGAACCTGATCCCCGGGCGCGTCGCCGAGGGCGGCAAGGCGCTCGCCTCGAACGGGGAGGTGCACCTGCGCCTGCCCGAGCCGCGCCCGGCGCTGGAGGGCCGCAACGTCCTGCTCGGCGTGCGCCCCGAGCATTTCGAGATCTGCGAGCAGGGCGACGCGCTGCTCAATCCCGACATCGACTTCATCGAGCTGCTCGGCTCGGACTCGCTGGTCTACGGCCATCTCGCGGCCGACAAGACCGGCGCGCGCGTGGCCGCGCGCCTGCATACCTCGGTGATCGCCAAGGAGGGGCGCCTGGCGCTGCGCTTCTCCGCGCAGCACATGCACCTCTTCGACCCGGAGAGCGGCAAACGCCTGGAGCCATGAACGCCCGGCTGCTGCGCCGGGGCATGGGCTGGTGGCCGCCGTTTCTCGGCGCGGGCATCCGCGTGAGAAGCTTCGCCGATGACTTCCGCGACGCGGTGGTGGAGCTCAGGCTCGGGCGGCTCAACCGAAACTACGTCGGCACGCATTTCGGCGGCAGCCTGTACGCCATGTGCGACCCCTTCTACATGATCATGCTGCTGCACCACCTGGGCGGCGACCACCTGGTGTGGGACAAGGAAGGGCGCATCGAGTACGTCGCGCCCGGACGCGGCACGGTCAGCGCCCATTTCACGCTGAGCGAGGCGCGCATCGGGGAGATCCGCGCGCAGGCCTCGGGCGGCGAGCGGGTGCTGCCCGAATTCGAGGTCGACGTGACCGACGAGGCGGGCGCCGTCGTCGCCAGGGTGCACAAGACCCTCTACGTGCGCCTCAAGCCGAGGCACCGTCCCGCGTGAACCGCTGGCCCTACCCGAGGATCCTCGCCCACCGCGGCGGCGGCAAGCTGGCGCCGGAGAACACGCTCGGGGCGATCCGGCTCGGCGCGAAGATGGGGTTCAAGGGCGTCGAATTCGACGTGATGCTGGCGGGCGACGGCACTCCCGTGCTGATGCACGACGAGACGCTGGAGCGCACCACCGGCGGCCGCGGCCGCGTGGCGGAGCTGAGCCACGCGCAGATGGGGAGTTTCGATGCGGGCAACGGCGAGCGCATCCCGAGCTTCGCGGAGGCTGCGCGCCTGTGCCGCGAGCTGGGGCTGTGGGCCGACGTCGAGATCAAGCCGGCGCAGGGCTATGAACGGCGCACCGGCGATGCGGTAGCGCGCATGGCGGCGGAGCATTGGCGCGGCGCGCCGCTGCAGCCGGTGCTGTCCTCGTTCTCCCCGGTCGCGCTGCTGGCCGCGCGGCAGGCCGAGCCGCAGCTGCCGCGCGGATTGCTGGTCGGGCGCATCCCGCCGCGCTGGCGCGAAATGCTGCAGGACCTCGAATGCATCGCCCTGCATGCGAATCACCGCGCGCTCAACGCGCGCCTCGCCGGCGAAGTGCACCAGGCCGGCTGCGCCGTGCTCGCCTGGACGGTGAACGACCGGCGCAGCGCGCG